>JBEKDC010000242.1:0-5577 GCA_050014535.1 Rhizomicrobium sp. | reverse complement strand
AAGAATTCGGCGCGCGAAAAATCCGGCCACAGCGTGTCGACGAAGGCGAATTCCGCATAGGCCGACTGCCACAGAAGAAAATTGCTGAGCCTGCGCTCGCCGCTGGTGCGGACGATGAGATCGGGATCCGGGATGCCGTGTGTCGACAACCGGGTCGAGAAATATTCCGCTGTGACGATTTCGGGATCGAGTTCGCCCCTCGCCGCTTCCCGCGCCATGTCGCGCGCGGCGGCGGCGATTTCATCCTGCGCGCCGTAGTCGAATGCGAAAGTCAGGTTGAGGCCAGAGTTTGCCGCGGTGCGCCTCTCGCCGTCTTCGATCATGGCCAGAATGTCGTCGGCGGCCCGCGAGCGGTTTCCGATGATGCGCATATGCACGTTGCGCTCGATCAATTCGCCGACGTCCTCGCGGAAATAGGCCCGGAACAATCCCATCAAATGGGTCACTTCCGGAGGCGGACGTTTCCAGTTCTCGGACGAAAATGCGTAGAGCGTCAGATTTTCCAAACCGATATCGACGGCCGCGCGAACGACGGCTCTGACTGCTGCCACGCCTGCCACATGTCCCGCGGCCCGCGGCAGATGACGCTTGCGCGCCCAGCGTCCGTTGCCGTCCATGATGATGGCGACGTGGCGGGGAAGGGATTCCTTCGCCGGCGGAACGCTCGTCGGGGCCATCGCGTCAGACCTCACACAACATCAAACCTGCATGATCTCCTGTTCTTTGGAGTGCATGGCCTGATCGATGTCACGGATATGCGCATCCGTGAGCTTCTGCAAATCCTCGCCCAGTTTATGCTGTTCGTCCTGGCTGATCTTGTGGTCTTTTTCGAGCTTTTTCAGGACTTCCATCCCGTCCCGGCGCACATTGCGCACTGCGATACGGCCCTGTTCACTATATTTGTGGGCCAGCTTCACGAGTTCCTTGCGGCGCTCCTCGTTCAATTCCGGCAGCGGAATGCGCAGGAGCTGGCCGTCCAGCTGGGGATTGAGGCCGAGGCCTGCGTCCCGGACGGCCTTGTCGACCGCCTTGGCGAGGCCCTTGTCCCACACCTGGACCGTGATCAGCCGGGGCTCCGGCGCGCTGACCGTCCCCACCTGGTTGATCGGCATGGTGTTGCCATAGGCCTCGACCGTGACGGGATCGAGCAGCGATGGGTTGGCGCGTCCGGTCCTGAGACCGGCGAATTCCTGCTTCAACGTGGCGACCGCGCCGTTCATCCGGCGGTTCATGTCCTCTTTGTCGTATCCAGGCGTAGCCATCGAGTCGTCCTCCCTAGAGACGGGACATTAGCCCTGTTCGCTGATAATCGTGCAGCGGCCTTCGCCGCGCAGCACGGCCGCGAGCGCGCCGCGATCATGGATCGAGAACACCACGATCGGAATGCGGTTTTCCCGCGACAGGCTCACCGCCGACGCATCCATCACCTGAAGATCGCGCGATAAGACCTCGTGATAGCTCAAGGAATCGTAACGAACGGCATCGGCGACCTTTTTGGGATCGGCGCTGTAGACGCCGTCTACTTGGGTGCCTTTGAGCATGGCGTCGCAGCTCATTTCGGCGGCGCGCAACGCCGCAGCCGTGTCCGTCGTGAAGAACGGATTGCCGGTGCCGGCCGCGAAAATAACCACCCGGCCCTTTTCCATATGGCGGATGGCGCGGCGCCGGACATAGGGCTCGCAGACGGTCATCATGGGAATGGCGGACTGGACCCGCGTCGGCAGACCGGCCCGTTCGAGAGCGGCCTGCATCGCGAGCGCGTTCATGACGGTCGCGAGCATGCCCATATAGTCGGCCGTGGCGCGGTCGATGCCTTTCGCCGCTCCGGCCAGTCCACGGAAGATGTTGCCCCCGCCGATGACCAGGCACACCTGGGCGCCGACGTCGCTCGCTTCCTTGATGTCGGCTGCAATGCGCTCGACGGTGCCGATGTCGATTCCGAAGCTCTGGTCGCCCATCAACGCCTCGCCGGACACCTTCAGCAGGATCCGGCGGAATTTCGGCGCAGCGCCCATGCGACCCTCCGGCGGTTCAGCGACCCGCCATCTTGTTGACCTCGTCGGCGAAGTCGCCGTCGATCTTCTCGATGCCTTCGCCCACCGCGAAGCGCACGAATCCCTCGATGGTAACCGGTGCGCCCAAATCCTTCGACGCTTTTTCGAGCACTTTGCCGACCTGCGTCTCGCCGTCGATCACAAAGGTCTGCGAGAGCAAAACCGAGTCCTCATAGAACTTGCGCATACGGCCTTCGATCATCTTCTCGACGACATTCTCGGGCTTGCCGGATTGGCGGGCGAGGTCGGCCTGAATGGCGCGTTCGCGCGCGACCACTTCCGGAGACAGGTGTTCTGGCGTCAGCGCCAGCGGTGCGGCGGCCGCGATATGCATGGCAAGCTGCTTGCCGAGAGCGGCGAGCTTCGTCTTGTCGGCCGTCGATTTGAGTGCCACCAGAACGCCGATCTTGCCCAGTTCCGGCGAAGACGCGTTGTGGACATAGGTCGCGACCACACCCGGCGAGACCGACAATGCGATCGTACGGCGCACGCTGATGTTCTCGCCGATCTTGGCGACAAGTTCGGTGGCGGTGTCGCGCACGCTGGCGCCGCCGGGGGTGTGCGGTTGCGCCAGCAACTTGTCGACGTCGCCGCCAGCTTCGAGCGCAAGCTCGGCCGCGCGCTTGACGAACTCTTTAAACGTGTCGTTGCGCGCGACGAAGTCGGTCTCGGCATTGACCTCGACCAGCGCGCCGGCGTCGCCGTTCACGGCCACGCCGATAAGGCCTTCGGCCGCAACCCGGCCGGCCTTCTTCGCGGCCTTGGACAGACCCTTCTTGCGCAGCCAATCGATGGCCGCCTCGACGTCGCCCTGCGTTTCGGCCAGCGCCGCCTTGCAATCCATCATTCCCGCGCCGGTTTTGTCGCGCAGGTCCTTCACCATGGTCGCGGTGACGTTCGACATTTGGGACTCCGGTTTCTTGGAAGTTCAGGCCGCGGGGGCTGCTTCGGCGCTTTCGACCGGCGCCGCCGGCGTAAGGTCCGGCAGAGGCGCCTCGGACTCGCCCACATCCACACCCGACTCGACCTGGCTCTGGGACAGACCGTCGATGATCGCGCGCGCCACGATATCGCAATAGAACGCGAGCGCGCGGGCCGCGTCGTCATTGCCCGGAATCGGATAGGCGATGCCGTCGGGATTGGAATTGGAGTCGAGGATCGCAACCACGGGGATGCCGAGCTTGCGCGCTTCGGCGACAGCGATTTCTTCCTTGTTCGTGTCGATCACGAACAGCATGTTCGGAAGGCCGCCCATCTCCTTGATGCCGCCCAGCGAGCGCTCGAGCTTGTCGCGCTCGCGCAGGAGCTGCAGCAGCTCTTTCTTGGTGAGACCGGAACCTTGGGCCGAGCCGAGAGTCTCTTCGATGTTGCGCAGGCGGCGAATCGAGTTCGAAATCGTCTGCCAGTTGGTCAGCGTGCCGCCGAGCCAGCGGTGGTTCACGTAATATTGCGCGCAGCGCTTGGCCGCAGCCGCGATGGGCTCCGACGCCTGGCGCTTGGTGCCGACGAACAGGATGCGACCGCCGCCGGCCGCCACGTCGCGCAGCGCGACAAGCGCCGCATGCAGGAGCGGCACGGTCTGGGTCAGGTCGATGATGTGGATGTCGTTGCGCGAGCCATAGATATAAGGCGCCATTTTCGGGTTCCAGCGCTGCTGGCGGTGACCGAAATGGGCGCCGGCTTCGAGCAGCTGACGCATGGTGAATTCTGGCAATGCCATGTGGAAAATTCTCCTTTTCCGGTTAGCCTGACGCGAGGAGATCACCCCTTGCGGGGCACCGGACGGGGATGAGGCAACTCGCCCCACTACCCACCCTCGCGTGCGGAATGGCGGGGGTTATAGGAACATGGGTTGACGGATGCAAGGCGGTAGGCTCGAAACGGCCCATGCGCACACCCTCCCCCTGCCCGAGCCCCATCCGCCCCGCAATCCTCAACCTCAAGCCCAACGGCATCGCGGCCGTGTCCAAACTCGCGCTGGGCGAACCGGATGTGATCGCGCTGTGGTTCGGGGAGACGGACCTGGTGACGCCGGCCTTCATCCGGGACGCCGCCAAACAGGCGCTGGACGAGGGTCGCACCTTCTATACCAATGCGCGGGGCATCACGCCTCTGCGCGAGGCGATCCGGGACTTCCACCGCCGCACGCTGAATGCCGAGATCGCGCTTGAGCGGATTACGGTTCCGGGCGCAGCCATGCTGGCCGTGATCCTGGCGCTCCAATCCGTGGTCGAGACGGGCGACAATATCGTCGCGGTGTCGCCGGTGTGGCCGAACATTTTCCAGGCCGCGGAAATTTGCGGCGCCGAAGTCCGCTATGCGCGGCTGGACGACGACTGGCACGCCTCCGCGCCGCGCTGGAACCTCGACCTGGAAAAACTGTTCGCGGCCTGCGACGCACGCACCAAGGCGATCTTCGTCGCCTCCCCCGGCAATCCGACCGGCTGGATCATGACGAGGGACGAGCAGCGCGCGGTGCTCGATTTCGCGCGGGCACGCGGCATCGCGATCATCAGCGACGAAGTCTACGGCACGCTGACTTTCGACGGCAGCGCGCATGCGCCGTCCTTCCTGCAGATCGCCGAGCCCGACGATGCCGTGTTCGTCGTCAACAGTTTTTCGAAACCCTGGGCGATGACCGGCTGGCGCATCGGCTGGCTGGTGCATCCGGCAAGTATCGAAACGCCGATGTGGATGATGTCGGCCGCCGACAACACGGGTGCGACGACCTTCGCGCAATGGGGCGCACTCGCGGCGTTGTCGCCGCGCGGCGATGCGTTTCGCGTCGAGATGCTGGAGCGCTGCCGCAACGGCCGCGACGTGGTGCGCAAATTCCTCGGGGGCCAAAACCGCATCCGCTGGATCGAACCCGAAGGCGCGTTCTACGGCTTCCTGCATGTCGAAGGCATGAAGGACAGTCTGGGGTTTGCGTCCGATTTGGTGCGTAATGCGCGGGTCGGCGTCGCGCCCGGCTCCGCCTTCGCGCCACCGGAAGATACGCGCTCGGACTCGTTCATCCGGATATGTTTTGCCCAGGACCCAGCGAGGCTGGAGATCGGGTTGGAGCGGTTGGGGAAAGCGGCGGCGGGGATTTGAGCGCCAGAGTCACCGGCTCGGGTTTTGGCAATCGTCTCTTGAAAACTCGAGCCCTGACAAATTTTTCGGGCGCGCATGCTCTATTGTTGGAACGCAATACACTTCGCGGAGCGAACCCATGTCCACCGCCAAGCGCGCGGTAGAGGACGAGAAAGTCGTATTCGTCTGCAATACCTGTGGAAGCGAAGATGTCGTCGTCGATGCCTGGGCGTCGTGGGACAAGAACAATCAGTGCTGGGAGCTCGCGAGCACATATGATGCTTCGCATTGCAATAAATGCGAGCGCGAGCAATCCATAAGAAGTGTTCCAATTCGTTAAGGCGCGACGGCGATTGCTGAAAATTACTACCCATCCAATGGAATTTCAGCCGTCTTCCACTTACCCTTTTCATTATCGCTAGGGATATGCACCGCAACCTGCGCGGCC
>JBEKDC010000241.1:0-5615 GCA_050014535.1 Rhizomicrobium sp. | reverse complement strand
GGGCGAGAGCAATCCGATGCGCTGCTGCGCCGGCTCGAACGCGTCTTCGGAACGACACTCCAGCGCCGCCGCGCCGAGGTCGACGCGCTGGCCCGCGTGCTGGACGGCGTCAGCTATCGCGCAGCGCTCGAACGGGGCTTTGCGCTGGTGCGCGGCGCCGACAGCCATGTCCGCCGCCGTGCCGGCGCCATCGAGTCGGGAGAAAAACTAACCCTCACCTTCGCCGACGGCACGGTCGAAGCACAGGCCGGCGGCGCATCCGATCCGCACCCGCCGGTCAAAACGGCAAAGACCTCAAAGCCCGGCGGGCAGGGCACGCTGTTTTGAATGACGGTGCCGCTGGCGTTTCATGCGCCGGCCGCGCTAAAACCTCCCCATGGACGGTGTCACATGAACAAGATGGATCGCGATTTCCGGCCCCAGGGGCTTGCCGATCTCGAATATTGCGACGGCGAGTACCGGGTCATCAAACCGGGCTCCTTCGTGCTGTGCGCCGTCACCGGCGTGCAGATCCCGCTCGAGGCGCTGCGCTATTGGAGCGTCGATCTGCAGGAGGCCTATGCCACGCCGGCCATCGCGACCCGGCGCTTCCAGGAGACGGGGCGAACCCCGAAATGATCCAGCGCCGATTGTTTCTTGCCGGAGCGGCTGCGCTGGCGACGGTGTCGCGCGCCGCGTGGGCCGAAGCGTCGCGGATATCGCTCGCAGGTGCGATGGAACAGGGCAGTCTCGTCGTCGGCAAGACGGACTCGGGTACACGGATCACCATCGACGAGAACCCGGTGCGCGTGTCGCCGCAGGGCCTTTTCGCATTCGGTTTCGACTACAACCAGGTCAGGCCGACAGCCATCGCCGCGCGCTTCTCCGACGGCACGACCGAAAGCAAAACGGCCACGCCTACGCTGCGCAACTACGAAATCCAGCGCATCAACGGCCTGCCCGAGAAATTCGTGACGCCGCCGGCCGACGTGATCGCCCGCATCAAGCGCGAAGGCGCGATGATCGCCCATGCCCGCATGCGGGACACGGACGAGACCTGGTTCGCCGACGGACTCGACTGGCCTGCGACAGGCATCATCAGCGGCGTATTCGGCAGTCAGCGCATTTTGAACGGCAAACCGGGAGCGCCGCATTTCGGCGTCGATATCGCGGCGGGAGCCGGCGCGCCGATCCATGCGCCTGCCGACGCGATCGTGTCGCTTGCCCAACCGGATTTCTATCTCGATGGCGGCATCACGATTCTGGATCACGGCCATGGCGTGTCCACGTTCTGCATCCACCAGCGCAAGATATTGGTGAAGCTCAACCAGAAAGTGACGCGCGGGCAGCAGATCGGCGAGGTCGGCATGACGGGCCGCGCCACGGGACCGCATCTGCACTGGGGCATGAACTGGTTTCAGGTCAAGCTCGATCCGTCTCGCTCCACGCGCACTCCCGCGCCTGCAAGAGCCTGAGCGTCTAGCCCGCGCCGCGAGCGCGGCTTGTCGCCGGGCTTGGGCCAGCGGCGGTGAATCCACAGCCATTGCGACGGCCGCCGGCGCACCAGCTCCTCGATCTTTTCGTTGATCCTGATCGTGAGCGCGAGCGTGTCGCGTTCGCTGTCGCCGGTGGCCGCGAATTCGAGCGCAGGATGAACCGTCATGCGGAATCGCGAACCGCGCAGGCGCTCGAGAGACGCGGGCAGGACGAGCGCGCCCAGTTTCAATGCGAGGGCCGCAGGCGCCGGCGTCGTCATCGCATCGCGGCCGAAAAACGGCGCGGGTACGCCTTCGTTTGTCTTCTGGTCCACCAGCAGCAGGATCGCTTTGCCGCCGCGCAGCAGGGTGAAGATGCGCCGCGTTCCCTGCGCGCCTTTGGCGATCTGGTCCTTCGGTCCGTACGTCATCCGTTGGCGTACCATCCAGCGGTCGATGGCGGGATTGTTCAGTGGGCGGTAAACCTCGCCGCCTTCGATGCCGTATTGCGCCGCGACGAACGGCATCAATTCCCAATTGGCGAAATGCCCCGAGACGAACAGCACGCCTTTGCCGGTTGCGCGCGCCTCATCGGTCAAGTGCATGTTCACCGTCTCGATGCGCGGGTCGGGACCCAGCATCGACAGTTTTTCGAGATGCGCATATTCGGCGATCGTGCGGCCGAGATTGTCCCACATCTCGACAAGGATCGCCTCGATCCCGGCTTCGTTCATGTCGGGATAGGCGGCGCGCAGATTGTTGCGCGCGCGCGTCGACACGTTTGTGCGACAAAACAAATTGCGGCCGAGAAACCCGCCGACCGCGGATGCCAGCTCCAGCCCCATCAGCCGGAACAGCCCGATCAGCGTGAAAAATCCTGCGGCTTCCGCGCCGAAGCGCAGTCTTTGCGCCGTCGTCAATGTCGGATGGGTCTCTGTCATGCCACGTTGGGCGCTATCGCAACCGGCGCGATCCTGTCAAGCAGCCGGCCGAGTGCGGCTGCGTCGTCGAACGCGGCGCGGATGTGCAGAACGCCGATATCCTGCCGTTCCGCGGGCAGCAGCCGGACATAATCCTTTTCCGTCGTCATCAACCGCGCGTCCGCGTTGCGGGCTTTGGATTTCAGGCGCGCGATCTCGGCGGCGCTGTAGGAATGATGGTCGTCGAAACGCTCGGTGGCGATCAATTCGGAGCCCAGTTGCTGCAGCGACTCGAAAAATTTCTCCGGCCGCCCGATGCCCGCAAACGCCACGACGCGCGCGCCGGCGATGGCAACCGTATCGCGCGGAACGAGATGCGCACGCAAGACCGGGCCTGTCCAGCCTTGCAGGGCAGGATCGCCGTCGCCTACCAGCACCACCGCATCGGCGCGCGCGAGACCCTGCGCCACGGATTCGCGCAGCGGTCCCGCGGGCAATATCTTCCCGTTGCCGAATCCGGTCTCCGCATCGACGACGACCAGCGACAGATCTTTGGCGAGCTGAAAATTCTGATGGCCGTCATCCATCACAATGATGTCGGCCTGTTGCGCATCGGCGAGGGCCGCGCCGGCCTTGCGGTCGCGCGACACGATCACCGGGGCCGTCGCCGCCAGCAGCAGCGGTTCGTCGCCAGTGTCGGCTGCGCTGTGAAGGGCCGGATCGACGAACAACGGTCCGTGCAGGCGTCCGCCATAACCTCGCGACAGGATGATGGGTTTCAGCCGCCGCGCCAGAAGCGCTTCGGCGACGGCGGCCGCGATCGGCGTTTTGCCGGAGCCGCCGGCCGTCAGATTTCCGATGCAGATCGTTTTCGCCTGTGCCCGATAAGGGCTTGCATGATCGCGCTTCCACGCGACGCTCGCGCCGTAAGCCAAACCGATGGGCGAGAGCAGCGTCACGGCGAGGCGCGCGGTGTAATCGTGCTCCGACCAGAATTCAGGCGTGCGCATGCGATGCCAGCAGCGTTTCGATAATAAGACGTGTCCGCTCGACGGCGCCGCCGAGGGACGCCGCGGCGCGCGACGCTGCGTCACCCATACGGCGAGCTTCGGCCGGAGTCTCGATCAGTCGGCTTGCGAGTGCCGCGATCTCGGCGCATGTCGCGACGCGTCCGGCGCCTTGCGCGCTCAGGATGGCATCGTAAGCCTGGGCAAAATTGGCAGTGTGCGGTCCGGCGAGAACGGCGCAACCGAGATGCGCGGGCTCCAGCGGATTTTGCCCGCCATGCGGTATCAGACTGCCGCCGACCAGCGCGAAAGGCGCGAGCCGGTAGAACAATCCGAGCTCGCCGATAGTGTCGGCAACGTACACGGCAACATCGCGATCCGGCGCGCGACCCTCGGCGCGCCGCGTGGCCACTCTTGTGCCGCACAGCGCGATGATTTCGGGTCCGCGTTCGGGGTGGCGCGGTGCAATGATGGTGAGCAGATCCGGAAACTCGCGACGCAAGGCATCATGTGCGGGAAGGATGATTTCGTCTTCGCCCGGATGGGTGCTCGAAGCCAGCAGGACCGGGCGGCCCGCAATCGACAGGCGCAAGCCGGCGAGCTTGTCCGCATCGGCGGGCAAGGGCGGCGCATCGGCCTTCAGGCTGCCCGCGACGACAACATTCTTTGCGCCCAACGCGCGCAACCGTGACGCCGTCGCGTCGTCCTGAGCAAGGCAAAAATCATAGAGCGACAGGATCGAAGCCGCGGTGCGCGGCGCATAGCGCCAACCCGCATAGGAGCGCGCAGACATGCGTCCGTTGATCAATGCGAGGGGAATGCCGTGCCGCTTCGCGCAGCCGAGAATGTTGGGCCAGATTTCGGAGTCGACAAAAAGGCCGATATCGGGATGCCAGTGATCGAGAAAGCGCGCGACCGACGACGGCGTATCGATGGGCATGAATTGATGGAATGCGCGAGGCTGCAGGCGCTCGGCCATCAATTGCGCCGAGGTGACGGTTCCGCTCGTCATCAACACGGAACGGTCTTCCGTCTTGAGCAATTCACCGATCAGCGGAAGCACAGCCATGCATTCGCCGACGCTTGCGCCGTGTATCCAGACGAGTTGGCCCGCTGGACGAGAGAGCTGCGTGCGGCCCAGCCGCTCGGCCATGCGCGCGGGATCTTCCTTGCCGCGCAGAGCGCGTCGGCGCAACGCGAAAGGCGCGATGGTCTCGAGCGCGGAGGCGGCAGCGCGATAGGCCCGCAAGGTCAGCGGCGCCATCGCCTCAGCTTCCGACGGCAGCGGATCGGACATCGTCCGCTCCGCCGTCGAGATTGTGCTGGTAAAGTCGCGCATAAAGGCCCTTGCGCGCCACGAGTTCGCCATGCGTGCCCGCTTCCACGACATGTCCGCGATCGAGCACATAGATGCGATCCGCGTCGAGCACCGTCGAAAGCCGGTGGGCGATGACGATGGTGGTGCGTCCCTTCATCAGCACCGACAATGCATCCTGCACCTGGCGTTCGCTTTCGGTATCGAGCGCGGAGGTCGCCTCGTCGAGCAGAAGGATTGGTGCATTGCGCAGCATGGCGCGTGCGATGGCGATGCGCTGGCGCTGCCCGCCGGACAGCTTGAGCCCGCCTTCGCCGATTCCGGTGTCGTAGCCGTTGGCAAGCTCTCGGATAAAGCCGTCCGCGGCCGCGGCTTTGGCGGCTGCGACGATCTCGTCGCGCGTGGCATCGCGTCGGCCAAGCGCGATGTTGTCCGCCACCGTCTCGTCGAACAGGATCGCTTCCTGGGTCACCAGCGCGATGTGATCGCGCAAGGACGCGAGCGTCACGTCGCGGATATCCTGGCCGTCGATCGATATCGCGCCGGAATCGACATCGTAGAAGCGCAGGAGAAGATTGAAGATCGTGCTCTTGCCGGCGCCGGACGGACCGACGAGAGCGATCTTCCGGCCCGGTGGAATATCCATAGAAATGCTCTCGAGCGCTTCGGCGCCTTCGTGATAGGCGAAACTCACAGCGTCGAAACGGATCGCGCCGCCTATGGGCGGAGGCGCGATGGCGAACGGTTTGGCATCGGCGCGGTCCACGATCGCGGGCTTCTGGTCGATCACGGCGAAGATTCGATTGGCGGCAGAAAGGCCCTCCGTCGAAATCGTCCACAGCGAACTCAGCACGCGAACAGGCTGTTGCGCGAGGATCATCGCGGTGACGAAGGACACGAATTTGTTGATCGGAAGCTG
>JBEKDC010000240.1:0-5637 GCA_050014535.1 Rhizomicrobium sp. | reverse complement strand
ATCGGGCATCTGCTTGGCGCGGCAGGAGCCGTGGAGGCGATTTTCGGCATTCTCGCAATCCGCGATCAGGTGGTGCCGCCCACGCTCAACCTCGACAACCCCTCCGTCGAGACCGTCATCGACCTTGTGCCGCACACGGCCAAGAAGCGGCCCGTGCATGCGGTTCTTTCGAATTCGTTCGGTTTCGGCGGCACCAATGCATCGCTTATCCTCACTGCCGCGCATTAATCACGCCGCAATTTCGCCATGGCCCGGCGTTCCAGTTCACCGTAGTAAATCGGCCGAGGGTGGCTGAATGTTTCGCTTCATCGTTGTCGTCGCGCTTCTGGCCGGACTTGTCTGGGGTGCGTTCCAGTTGGAACGCATGCATTTCGATGCGCCCGGTCCTACAGCGGCCAACGGCGCCACCGAAACGATTGTGCTGGTGCAGCCGGGGGAAGGTCTCGCCGCCATCTCGCAGGAACTTGCACAGGCCGATGCCATCGATAACGCGATCCTGTTCCAGATCGGCGTGAGGCTGCGCGGCAAGAGCGGAGCGCTGAAAGCCGGCGAGTACGCGATCCTTTCGCGCGCGAGCATGGCCGACATCATGGCAATCCTCGCATCGGGAAAATCGATCGAACACAAAATCACGGCGGCCGAAGGCCTGACCAGCCAGATGATCTACGATCTGGTGAAGAACGATCCGGAACTCACGGGCGATATGGGCGAACTTCCGGCCGAAGGCACGCTTCTTCCGGAAACCTACCTTTTCATCCGTGGAACGACGCGCTCCGATATCGTCGAACGCATGCGCGAGGCGCAGGAAAAATACCTCGACGCGCAATGGGACGCGCGCGCCTCCAATCTTCCCGTCAGGAACAAGCGTGAAGCGCTGGTCCTTGCCTCGATCGTAGAGAAGGAGACGGCGCTTCCCGAAGAACGCCGTCATATCGCCGCCGTGTTCGTCAACCGGCTGCGACTCGGGATGAAGCTTCAATCCGACCCGACGATCATCTACGGTCTTACCCAGGGCTATCCGCTCGGCCGCGGCATTCGCGAAAGCGAGCTGATCCGCGCGACACCTTACAACACCTATGTCATCGCCGGTCTACCGCCGACGCCGATCTGCAATCCCGGCAAGGATGCGATCGCGGCCGTGCTCAATCCGGAAGTCTCGAACGATCTCTATTTCGTGGCCACTGGCGCCGGTGGCCACGTGTTTTCGGCCTCGATCGAAGAGCACGAGAAGAATGTCGCCAATCTGCGGCGCTTCGAGCATCAGCAAAGATAGATACGATCCTTTCGCCGCCTGCTGCGTCGCGCTAAGGTCGGGCTCGATCTTCGGAGTCGCGGATGAGCCTTGACAGCATGACCGGATTTTCGGATGGCCATGGCGCACATGACGGGCTGCGCTGGCGTTGGGAAGCAAAAAGCGTCAACGGACGCAGTCTTGAGCTACGTCTCAGAACGCCGCCGGGACTTGACGGCATCGAACCTGCGGCGCGCGCTTTGGCGGCCGAGCGATTCCGCCGCGGTAACATCCAGGCGACCTTGACGCTCGAACCGCAGGAAGGCGCGCGCGGGCTCAGGGTCGATCCGGCTGCGCTGGCGGCCGCGGTCAGAATCGCACAGGAAGTTGCCAGCGAGACGGGACTTGCGCCGGCGCGAGTCGATGGGCTGCTGGCTTTGAAAGGAGTGATCGTTCAGGACGAAGTGTTGCCGCTCGATCCCCGCGCGCGCGCGGATCGCGACGCCGCCATTCTCGGAAGCCTTGCGGCCGCGTTCGACGCGCTGATCCGCGCGCGGGGTAACGAGGGTGCAAAGCTCGCGAATGTTATGGGCGGGCTCGTCGATGAGATTGATCGTCTTACGCGCGAGGCGGCGGCATTGTCCGCCGCACAGCCCGCACAGTTGCGCGACAAGCTTGCGGCCCAATTGAAGGAGCTCGCGGCCAGCGTATCGATATCGGAGGATCGCCTCGCGCAGGAAGTGGCGCTCCTCGCTGTGAAGGCGGATATCCGCGAGGAACTCGACCGGTTGGGCGCGCATGTGCAGGAAGCGCGAAGCCTGATGGCATCGGGTACGGCGGTCGGCCGCAAACTCGATTTCCTCGCTCAGGAATTCAATCGCGAAGCCAACACACTGTGCTCGAAGTCCACCGATATCGCGCTGACCCGCGTGGGTCTTGCGCTCAAGGCGGCGATCGATCAGTTCCGCGAACAGGCGCAGAACGTCGAATGACCGCCAATATCCCGCGTCGCGGCCTGATGCTGGTATTGTCGTCGCCGTCGGGGGCCGGCAAGACGACTTTATCGCGCAGCCTTCTCGCCTCCGATTCGAACATTGTGTTGTCCGTGTCGGCCACGACGCGCAAGAAACGTCCCAACGAGAACGAAGGCCGGGATTATTTCTTCGTGTCGCGGGACGGATTTGATGCGGCGATCGAAGCGCAAGAATTCCTCGAATATGCCACCGTCTTCGATCATCTCTACGGCACGCCGAAAAAGCCGGTGATGGATGCGCTGGCCGCAGGCCGGGACGTGTTGTTCGACATCGACTGGCAGGGCACGCAACAGCTCAAGGAGCGCGCGCGCGAAGATCTCGTCAGCGTGTTCGTGCTGCCGCCGACCCACGACGAACTCGAGCGACGCCTGCGCATAAGAGCGCAGGACTCGGACGAAGTCGTGCAAAAGCGAATGTCAAAGGCCGCCGACGAGATCAGCCATTGGCCGGAATATGACTACGTCATCGTCAACGACGACCTCGCTCTCGCACAAGCGCGAATTAAGGCGATCCTCGATGCCGAACGCTTGCGCCTGACGCGGCAGGTCGGGCTCTCGGACTTCGTCCGCAAGCTGACGTAGGCGCGCTTTACGCTCAGGGAAGCTGGAGGCGATAGACCCGCTTCGCCGTGCCGCTGAACAACAGGGTTTTTTCGTCGGCTGAATAGCCGGAAGCGAGCCGCTTGAGCGCATTCCAAAGCATGACATAGCTGCAGCTTCCGATATCGACCGGAAAGTTGCTCTCGAACATACAGCGTCGCGGCCCGAACGCCCCGATGCAGGTTTCGATATAGGGCTTCCACTCTTCTGCGAGGACTTCGGAACTGGCGGGCGGGGTCGACATGAAGGATTCAAAACCAGGGAAGCACATCGCCAGACCGCCAAGCTTCACCACGACATTTTCGCATTTGGAGAGTTTTAGAATGTTGTCGCGCCATACGGAAAAGCGTTCGCCCCGCTTGCCGCGATAACTCGCGATGCCCAGCGGCGTGCCCACATGATCGAGGACGATGCTGGTTTCCGGGAACGCACGCGCGAGATCGATCAGTTCGGGCAGCTGCGGTTCGAGGAGCCAAGCGTCGAACGAAAGGCCAAGACCATGCAGGACTTTGAACCCTTCGCGAAACTTCGCATCCAGATACAGGCCCGGATCGCGACCGGCCAGCGGGCCCAGCACGCCGGAATCCGGGTCATAGGAAGCGCTGTTGCGGATACCGCGGAACCGGCCATGACCGGCCCCGATATGAGAGCGCAGCACATCTTCAACGGCGGCGCCGATTCGCAGGTCGGCGGAGCCCACGATTCCGGCGCAGGCACGTAGGTCGCCATGCATTCCGCTGGCGCTCATCGCGGCGACGCCGTTGACGAATTCCGTCTCGCCGACGCACCGCAGCGCCTCGGGTCCGTCGGCGCGGTACATGGAATGACATTCTAGAAAGACCGTGGCGCGAACATTGTGTCCGCTGGTCATGTCCGCGATCAGCTCGTCGAGCAGATAGCGATTGACGTTCGCGATTGCCGCAACGAAGGGATGATGCGGCGGAGGCGGCAAAGCGCCGGCCGGCCGCACCCACAGATGGTGATGCGGATCGACGATCGGAAGATCCGGCTCGAGGATCGGTTCTAGGGAGGGCGCGGTCATCGCGTTACGGGGTCAGCACGACGCGGCCGATGATCTTTCCGGCCCTGAGATCGTCCAGCGTTTTGGATGCCTGATCGAGAGGACGCGTCTGTACCGGAATGGGATCGACCTTTCCAGCGTGAACGATCGCCATCATCTCTTCGGTCTCGGGCAAAGAGCCGACAAACGATCCCATGACGGCCAATGCCCGCATGGGGAACATCGGCAACGGCATGCTCATTGCGCCGCCGAAAAGTCCCACGATGATGATACGGCCGCCACGGCGCACGGTCGCGTTTGCAAAGGCGAAGGTTGCTTCCGAACCCACGAAGTCCACCACAGCGAATGCGCCGCCGCCCGTGTCGGCGACCAGTTTCTTGGCGGAAGCAGGGTCTTTCGTGTTGTAGGTCGCCTTGGCGCCGGCCTTCATTGCGGCTTCGAGCCGGCCATCGTCTATGTCGGCGGCGAGCGGTCCTTTGCCGAACAGACTCTTGGCGAATTGCAGTCCCATCATGCCGACGCCGCCGCAACCCAGGATCAGCACCTCGTCGCCGGGTCCGAGCTTGCCCACCTTCTTCAACGCCGAGAACGCGGTGATTCCGGAACACATATAGGCTGCGGCGAGGGAGGCCGGGGCGTTCCCGTAGTCGAGCAGATAGCGCGGATGCGGCACCATCACGTGCGTGGCATAGCCGCCGGGTGTGTTGGCCGAACAGCCGAGATTGCGGGGCTTCGTGCAATATTGCTCTTCGTTGCGGAGACAGGCGGGGCACTGGCCGCAGCCGATCCATGGAAAGGCCGCGCGACGGTCGCCGATCTTCACGCCTTTGGCCTCGGGACCCATGGCAACGACTTCGCCTTCGATCTCGTGGCCCATCGTGTGCGGCAATTTGAGAGTTCCCAGCGCCAATTTGTTGCCGCCGCCCAGATCGAAATACCCGTCGTGAATGTGAACATCGCTGTGGCAGACGCCACAATTGGTGACCTTGAGCAGCACTTCCGTACCTTGCGGCACGGGCGTGGGCGTCTCGATGGATTTGAGCGGCGAGCCGAATTCGACAACGGCCTGACTGAGCATGAACGTCTCCCTGAATGGCTATTTCGGGGGACTCTTGCATGACGCTTCGCCTGCCTCAACCATGATCCGCCAGGCGCGCGCCAGCGCCCCGAATTGCTGGACGGAAAGGCGCTCGGGCCGTTCCGTCGGATCGAGCCCCGCCGAACGGATGAGAGCTTCCGCGTCGGGCGCAAGTGATTTGAGGCTCTGGCGCAGCATTTTGCGCCGGTGACCGAAGGCGGCTGCCGTGACGGCTTCCAGATCGCCAAGCTCGACCGGCACCACAGGGACTATCAGCGGCTCAAGGCGAACGAGGGTGGACGTAATCTTCGGCGGCGGCGTGAACGCGCGCGCATCTACGTCGAACAGAAGACGCGGCGACGCGCGCCATTGAGCAAGCACCGACAAGCGCCCATATGCCTTGGTGCCGGGCACCGCGACCAGCCGCTCGGCCACCTCGCGCTGGAACATCAGTGTCAGGCTCTGCCAGAAGGGCGGCCAGGAGTCGGCAGTCAGCCATTTGACGAGCAACGCGGAGCCGACATTGTAAGGCAGGTTGGCGGCCACGCGGACCGCACCACTGATATTCTGTGTACGGAGCAACTCGCGTTCGTCGATCTTGAGCGCGTCGCCCGAAGCGATTTCGAGGCGGCCCGGATAGGCGTTCGCAATTTCCGCGAGCGCCGGCAGACATC
>JBEKDC010000239.1:0-5655 GCA_050014535.1 Rhizomicrobium sp. | reverse complement strand
CGATCGGAAATCTCTCGCGGAAATTTGGCATGCCCCAATGTTCCGGCAGTTCGAAGGCGATGTCCGAAATGCCCTTGGCGTAGATCTGCATGCGGACGCGGGCAGAATAGGGGCTGAGATCAGCGGAATAGAGCTTCATGATTTGACGGTCCTCTGCGCTGTCTGTCGATTCTTTCTGCAATCCATCCAACTTAATCGCGGTCTCTCTCTGCCTGGAGCAATCCCTGCCGGCAGGGCGGTCCGCATTTGGAATACATTACACTCATGCTCGCCGCCACCATGATACCGACCACAACCGCGAATATAATTGTTGCTGCAGTTCTCATCCTGCGACCCTCGCAGCGGGGATTCCACATTACGTCTCTATGGCGCCGCTAACTGAGCGAAGGTGTTCGCGGAATCCGTAGCTCGGATTTTCCTTCGATCTTTTCAGATACTCGTCGAATTTCGTCTGCTCCCTTAGACTCCGACCTTTGGTCATCGATTCCGCCTGGTGTCGTTCGGTATCGCGGATATGTTCGGCAATTTCGATGACGTCACGCAGGCGCTGCTTCGGCAAGAACAGAACACCGTCCGCATCGGCAACAACCACGTCATCGGCCGATACGCACCACTCTCCAATCTGAGCGTTCGCCAGCACCCCGGAATGCCGTTCACGAACTCGTGGTGGACCAGCTGGAAGGCTCCCTGCGGAGAACAACGGCAGACCAATATCCAGGAGTTCGGGGGTATCACGATGGAGCCCCCAGATAACAATGCCCGACAAACCGGCTTGCTTCGCTTCCATCGCGATGAGGTCCCCAACGCACGCTTCGTCGAGGCGCCCTTCATTGTCCACGACCAGGACATCGCCCGCAGAAGCACTTGCAATGGCCTCGAGGAATACGTCGACGCTACCTGCGTGCCTGGCCGGACGCACTTCCCCTTGGCACCGCATCGATGGCGTGACGCCTCTAATGGCGGATGGCGCACACCGAACTGCCGTCGCCGTACGAAGACACGCATCGGCGAGATGCGGTGTTGTGAGCGCCTTCAGCCTCTTCGATGTAACGCCTTCAAGCATCTGCAACCTCCTCTAAGCGAATAGGTCTGTTATCGCGGCTTTGCGACATCGCTTACGATCGGCTCGCGTTCCCAACATGTCGGCGACGCAAGATTTGATGTTCGAAAGATCGAACAGCGTCGGATGCCGTGAAGCGTCCAATTCGACGACGATATCGACGTCGCTGTAGGAGCGCGCTCGTTGAACAGGTATGACAATTTCATTTTAAAATGAGTTCGCGAATCAGTTCGATGCCCAGAACTTTTCTGTATCCATTCCGGGCCACTCTGGCCTTGTCCTGACACTCGGTGCTGCAGATTACTTTCTTGGCCACTTCGTCTTGCTCGCCGTCTTTGTCTAAAGCCGCCATGTTTTTAAAAACGCGCGTGAAAATTATATTGGCCTGATCCGGCGATTTTGGAGCGCCGCTAACAGGAACGGACGCATAAACCTTGTAATCGATGATTATCCCAGCTTTCTTCATGGCTTCCATGGTCGGCTTCCATGTCGAATCCAGCCAGGCGATGTACTCGTCAAAATGCCCGTACTCAACTCGCATGTAGTTCACCTCAGTGACCGGGCCCTCGGTATACTGGCTGTCATCCTGATGTGCGCGATCTTCCTGGGCACCTGTATCCTGGGCAGATGCACTAAGCGAAAGCGACGAAGCTGCGAGACACACGGATAGGACGATAGTCTTGATCATTTTCTCTTCGCCTGTTGTGATATTCTCCACTCGGCTGACGCCGGGATTAACCGGACCCGTCCCGAGCGTTTCGAAGCCGATATAACACGGGCGCAACATTCATCAAGTTCATTATAGTCACGATGATATTGCGATTTCGGTAGAATCTTCCTACTACTGCCCCGCGAGGTCCCGGGTGACGCCATGTTCGAAGACATTCATGCACTGGTTGAATTTGCCGAAGCCGGGTCGATCGCCCGCGCGGCAAGCCGCCTGCATCGCACGGCGTCCGCGATAACGCGCCAAATGCAGAGGCTCGAGGCCGAACTCGGCGCCCAACTGCTCGACAGATCCGTCAAGCCGCCGCGTCTGACGCCATTGGGCATCCGGATCGTGGAACAGAGCCGTGAAGTGCTGAAGCGTGTCGACGACCTCAAGGCTCTTGCCGCACAGGATGCGGAGCCTTCGGGGCTGTTTCGCATCGGTGTAGCGCACCCCCTGGCCGATGGCGCGTTGGTCGAGCCGGTGCAGGCGCTGATCAAGCGCTTTCCGAAGCTCAGGCTTCAGCTTCTGAGCGATGTGGGTCTCGTTGCCAAAATCCGGGCGGGAGAACTCGATCTCGCGGTCGTGACGCTGGCGGATTCGCTTATGGCGCCTCCGCCGCTCGTTACCGATATTGTCGCCACGGATCGCATGGTGATCGTCGAGAAAGGTCAATCGCGGGGCGCGCGGACGCCGACATGGCAGGATTTGTCCGCGTCGCAATGGGTTCTCAATCCGCCCGGGTGTTCGCTCAGGACCGTTCTCCTCGGCGAATTGGACAAGGCCGGGCCGCCGGCGGTGATTGCGGCCGAAATCCACAACATGCATTTGCAGCTCGCATTCATCAAAGCGGGCTACGGACGGGGCCTGCTTCCGGAGCGTTTTGTTCGGCGCTATGCAGGAGGCGCCATTCGCATGGTCAAGCCGAAAGGCTTCGAACTTCGGATGACGATCGCCATGGTGCGCGCCGGTCCATTGGGATCGCTCGAAGCTGTGGCCGCTCAATTCAAGGATCATCTCGCGACGGCATTCGCGCGATGATCGCACTTGAGGCCCGGTTCGCGCGGGGCCTTGCGCTTAATGTCGGTACTCTTGTCAATTCAGACCCACCTTGCGCATCAATGCCTGGAAGCGCGAATCCGCACGCAGCGGGTCCATGACGGGATCGACTTTGAGTTGATTTATCCAGTTTTCATGCTCCGCATAAGCTCTATCGAGCCAATTCAGAGCGGCCGTATTATCGCCCAACGCCAAATGAACGGCGGCAATACGGTATGAAACGATGTGTCCAAACTCCGTCCCCGAGAAAAGGCGCTTCAAGAGCGCTTCGGTTTTGTCGCGCTGACCGGTCATTGCGAAGCCGTAGGCTTGTATCGCGGCCGCACCGAAATTCTTGCTGAAATGCTGGGCGATCTCGAGCTCCGG
This sequence comes from Rhizomicrobium sp., assembly GCA_050014535.1. Classification (GTDB taxonomy): domain Bacteria; phylum Pseudomonadota; class Alphaproteobacteria; order Micropepsales; family Micropepsaceae; genus Rhizomicrobium. The sequence goes on along the minus strand of JBEKDC010000239.1, from coordinate 2,461 downwards.
CAATGCCTTGTCGCGATTGCCTTCCGCGATGTAGCTGAATCCGAGATAAACGTGGCACAGCACATTATCGTGCTTCGCCAGCGATTTTTGACAATATTCCTCCGCCTTAGAGAAATTGCGCATCGAGTAGTAAGTTCGCGCCGTCGTAAAATCGATCGACCATGAAGGTGCGATGGCGTCGGCCTTTGCGATTTCGGACAGGGATTCGTCGAACCGTCCCATCGAATTCAGATAGGCGGCGTAGCTCGCATGGGCAGCTGCATTGCCGGGCTGAAGCGAAAGCGCCATTTCATAGTCATGGCCCGCCATATCCCAATCGAAATCGTAGTTGTACGCGATCGACGCAGCGAGCAGGTGCGCGTCCGCCAGTTTCGGATCGATCTCCAGCGCCTTGCGATGGTCCGAGCGCGCTTCGGGCATGGTCACGCTATCGGGCAGCGCATCGGGATCGGAATAATCGAGGCTCATCCAGGCGCGCGCCATCTCGACGTAAGCCAGCGCGAAGTTCGGATCTTTCTTGACGGCCTGGTCGAAGAGTTCGATTGCGGCTCGGGCATTGGAGAGCTTGCCGCCGGAACGCGGGTCGCTGATCTTCACCAGTTCGCGCGCCTTCAGAAAAAGATCGTTCGCTTCAGGATCCTGCGAGTAAATCTCGGGTCCCCTCGTGGCCGGCTTTGCGGCGGCAAATACCATAGATGCCGGAACGAACGCCAGAAGCACCGTGGCGAGGATGAATCTTGGGATTGCCATCATTCACTCCTGTCGAGCCCAACGATTGTTTCGCCGATGCGCCTGGGATGCGGGATGAACAGGACCAGAAGCATCGTCATTGAAGGTCCGTCGTGATGTAGGCGAAAGCCGCGCGGGGTCCGGGCCACCGGAAGACCCCCGGCGTGTAGAGCTCCTCCCATATCTTGGCGGCCAGAGCATTCTGCAGCTGCAGGCGAAGGGTGCTGTTCTCGCCGAAGGCCGTGAACTTGTACCGGCCACCGATATTCAGGAGCGTGACGGCGGGCGTGTAAACGCCGTTGTCCACGCTTTCCGGCGCGGTGCCGAGATGCGAGGCCGACACGTCGAGCGACGCGGCCTTCCACCAGGGAAAGCTGTAATTGGCGTTGGCCACGTACATTATACGCGGTTGACCGACGGCGACGGAGCCCACGCCTTCGGCGGCCAGATCAGGTCCGGTGATTCCGACTCGGCCGTCGAGAGCGCCGACATTGGCGTGCAAATCCTCGGTCACCTCGCCCGCAACCGAGAGCTCGATGTCCCTTGCCTGCTGCACCCCGAGCTGTCGATCGACGTTGTTCGTATCGACGTCGAAATAGGGCTTCTGAAGCTCGAACACGCCGGCGATGATCTTCAACTTGGGCGTCACCGCATAACGCGCGCCCGAATCGACCTGCCAGGTCAAGGATGCCGGCAACACGGCGCCGCTGTTTGACGCGTAGTTCGGCGCGACACCGGAGTTCTCGAGTCCCTGCGTATAGCCGGCGTAAAGCGTCAATTCCGACGTGACCGCGAAGGCAGAGTTGGCGTAGGCGCGAAACGGATGTGCCTCGATTTCCGATTCCGGGGTCCCGGGATTGTTGTCGGTCTCGCGGTAGTCTTCCTTCTGGATGCCCATCTCGAGCACGCCGAGACTCTTCCAATCGACACGGTATGCAGCCCCGACGCTCCACAGTTGGGCGCGGTCGATCGCGCGCGCCGAATATGTAAAGTCCGGTTCGGGCACCTGGACAATCGACCCGATGGTGGCCGGACCCACATCGACGGCATCCTCGCCGCCATAGTTTGCCGTGGTGTCGCGGCCGCGAGTCATGAAGATGAACTCGTGGCGCCAATCGCCTGTCATGTATGTGCCGGTCAGGCGCACTTCTCCGGATGTGGACGACGTATCCTGATCCGGAAAACCGACAACCACGTGCTCGGCTTGGCCGTTCGGTTGGATGTCGGTGTACAGGTCCGCAAAGCTCACGGGACTGTCGTTCGTCGATCGAAAAATTCCGGCTCTCAGCAACCAATTGTCGAACAGCTGGGCCGCGAGAAGGCCGCCCAGATTCATCGTCGTGTTTTGGCCTTCGGCCCAATTCTGCGCTACGTAACCTTTCGCGATCGGGGGAGGAAGGAAATCGCCAGCCGTGAGAAATTCCGGAAGTGTTTTCGCATCGCTGGTCTGCTGCCAGTCGACAATCGCCCGCACCGTGACTTTCGAATTCGGTGTCCACTGGGGCGTTGCGCCCACGCTCGAGACTCGGGACGTCAGTCCGGGAAAGGGTCCGATCCCAACGGACGACTGCGTGCTGACTTGCGTGCTGACACCGATCGGCAACACGAGCGTGTTGCCGATCAGGGGCACGCTGCCATCGATGCTGACGCCCCATGCATCGAACGGACCGACATTTGCGATGATCGTTGCGGTAGGCGTATCGCCTCCCACATTGCGCAGATTGTAATCCGC
>JBEKDC010000238.1:0-6981 GCA_050014535.1 Rhizomicrobium sp. | reverse complement strand
TTCGAAATCAGAACGCAGGTCTCGTTCTAAGTTCGCCAGTCGTCTCGCTTCTCACTGCGCCGCCGGAGGCAACTCCGGCGGCGTCTTGCTATGGGAAGGCATCGGCGCAAACGAAAGCCCGATGCTCAGCGCGAGTGTGCCAAGGTTGCCAACGCCAACGCGTCGCGCACCGGCGCGAAATCCGCCGCCGCCTTGTCGAGCCAGGCGAGGCCGCGTCCGATCTCGGCGCCATGCGTCATGCGTGCTTCGTTCAGGACCGCACGGCGCAGCGCCGTGTCGTAGGCGTGCTCGGGCGCCTTCGAATAGCGGCGCATCTCCGGCCCGTCGATGATCGCCCGCACTTCGCGCGCGCTCGCGTCGATCGCGAGATGGCGAAACGCGGCCGCGAGACATGGTGTCGGTTCGTCGAGAAATCTATCGAAGTCGAGACTGAGCACGCGCTCCCCGGCGGACTGTGCGGCCACGGCCAGCGCGGACATTTCGCACGCCCAGCCGAGCGCGAGCGCCTCGCCTTCGCCCAACGACGCAAGCCGCCACGCATCGCGGCCGACGCGCCGATTGAGGCGGCGCAGACGGCTGGGGGTCAGCACCTTTGCTTCCTGCCGCGAATTGGGTCCGCCAAGGATTGTCGCGAGATAACTCTCCGGCGACACGAACATCATCAGCGCTTTCGGCCGGGAGGGATCGTCAAGCATCGCGCCAGCGAGTTCCGACACGAAGCTCGTCGCTTTGACGATCGCCTTCTCGTCGGCCTCGAAGGTGCGCGACAGGAGTTTCAGGCAGCCGATCAACCGCTGTTCGAAATCGCTGTCGCTCCAGACCCGCGACTGGGTCTCGGGCTCGCTACGGATCTGCGCGAACAGGCGCAGGATTTGAGGTTCGCGCAGCGCAAAGACGGATGGATGCGCGCCGAGCAGCCGGGAGAGCAGGGTCGAACCCACATGGCCTATATGGAATATAAAGCCGCAGTTCCGGACGAGCTTGGCCGCTTCGATCGAGGCCGCGATCTGGCGCCAGGGAAGGGTGCGGCCGATTGTGCGCGGCGTGAGGATGCGGCTATCGAGAAAACTTGCATTTTCATAGTCGGATTGGGTCAGGCGGATAAGCGACAAGGTGTCCTTGCCGACGTCGAGCACATAGGGAAACAGCTCCGGCGAGCGTCCCAAGGATTCAGCAAGCCCATCCATGACGGTCCGATCCGGTCCTGCGCGAACCGAACCGTGCTTAACACGGGCGAGTCGGCGGCGGCCAGCTGCATGTTAAGCATTTGAAAGACCGGAACATTCCGGAGCGAATAGAGAGGCATGGGCACGCGCTGGCGGGCAGAGGGCTCCCCGGCGCGTTGGCTTTTGTGTCTAGGAGTGTAGCTCAGTTGGTAGAGCGGCGGTCTCCAAAACCGTAGGCCGGGGGTTCGAGTCCCTCCACTCCTGCCAAGTAGCGAAGAAACGGATTCACCGAACGTGGTCGACGCGACGAAAAAGACTGCGGACAGCGCGGGCAAAGGCATGCCCGTCCCCGCGCCGGTGCGGCGCACGGGTGTCGTGCAGTTTTTCCGCGAAACCTGGCGCGAGGGCATCGAGAAAGTCACATGGCCGACCTGGAAGGAAACCTGGCTCACGACGGTCATGGTCTTCATCATGGTCGTCCTGATGATGCTGTTCTTCTTCTTTGTCGACTACCTGATGACGATCGGCGAGGGCTGGATTATCGGAGCCGGCGGCAAATGACGGCGAACTCACAACGCAATTGCGAAGGTCTTTACCTATGACCGAAGCGAACGTAGCGACCAAGTCGGACGCGAAATGGTACATCGTCCACACCTACTCGAATTTCGAGAAGAAGGTGTCGGAGGAGATCAAGCGTCAGGCCGTGATACAGGGTCTGAACGACCTCATCGAAGAGGTGATGGTCCCGACCGAGGAAGTGATCGAGGTCCGCCGCGGCCAGAAGGTCAATGCGGAACGCAAGTTCCTGCCGGGATATGTATTGGTTCGCGCGAAGTTGACGGACGAGTGCTACCACCTGATCAAGAACGTGGCCAAGGTCACGGGCTTTCTCGGACAGAACAACAAGCCGATGGCGCTGCGCCAGAGCGAAGTCGAGCGCATCCTGAGTCAGGTGCACGAAGGTTCGGAGCGGCCGAAGCCCTCCGTCATGTTCGAGATCGGCGAGCAGGTGCGCGTGGCGGACGGTCCGTTCACGTCGTTCAACGGCGTGGTGGAAGAGGTGGACGAGGACCGTTCGCGTCTCAAGGTCGCCGTCTCGATCTTCGGTCGCGCAACGCCGGTCGAATTGGAATTCACGCAGGTCGAGAAAGTCTGACCTGCATTCCCTGCGGGAGGGCCAGCCAGGTCCGCTGACCGCAAAACCTCGAGGAGGAGGTTCCTTAAATGGCGAAGAAAGTCGTTGGTTATGTTAAATTGCAGGTGCCCGCGGGCGCGGCGAACCCGTCGCCGCCCATCGGCCCCGCGCTGGGTCAGCGCGGCCTGAACATCATGGAGTTCTGCAAATCCTTCAACGCGAAGACGCAGGACCAGGAAAAAGGCATGCCGATTCCGGTGACCATCACCGTGTTCTCGGACAAGTCCTTCACCTTCGAGATGAAGACGCCGCCGGCGTCCTATTTCCTGAAGAAGGCAGCCAAGATCGACGGCGGCTCGAAAGCGCCCGGCCGCGATTTCAAGGGCAGCGTGACCAAGGCGCAGGTGCGCCAGATCGCGGAAGCCAAGATGAAGGACTTGAACGCGCACGATGTGGAAGCCGCGATGCTGATGATCGAGGGCTCTGCGCGCTCGATGGGCATCGAGGTTCGGGGATAACGGCCATGACAATTTCGAAGAGATTCAAGAAAGCCGTCGAAGGCCTCGATCCGGAAAAAATGTATTCGGTCGAGGACGCCGTGAAGATGGTCAAGACGCGGGCGACCGCGAAGTTCGACGAGACGATCGAGGTTGCAATCAATCTCGGCGTCGATCCCCGCCATGCCGATCAGATGGTGCGCGGCGTCGTTTCGTTGCCCAACGGCACGGGCCGTAAGCTGCGCGTAGCCGTGTTCGCCAAAGGCGCCAAGGCCGATGAAGCGTTGAAGGCCGGTGCGGACATTGTCGGGGCGGAAGATCTGGCGGAAAAGGTACAGAAAGGCGAGATCGATTTCGAACGCTGCATCGCGACCCCGGACATGATGGGTATCGTCGGCCGTCTCGGCAAAGTGCTGGGTCCGCGCGGCCTGATGCCCAATCCGAAGGTTGGAACCGTGACGATGGACGTCGCGAGCGCGATCAAGGATGCCAAGGGTGGTGCGGTGGAGTTCCGCGTCGAGAAAGCCGGTGTCGTACAGGCCGGTGTCGGCAAGGCGAGCTTCGCCGAGCAGGCGCTGATCGAGAACGTGCGCATCTTCATAGACAGCGTCATGAAGGCGCGCCCGCAAGGCGCCAAAGGCACCTATATGAAGAAGATATCCATCAGTTCGACGATGGGCCCGGGCGTGAAGATCGCTCTGGGCAGCGTCGGCATACAGGCAGGAGCCTGAAGGATTTGAAGAATTCCGGCGGACGATCGCCGGAACCTGTCCGAGACTGCGGGTGCCGCAAGGCTTAATTGTCGCCTGCAATAGACGGGGAACGAACCGTTTCGCATCTCCTTCTCATATGGAGGAGTGCCGGGCGGGTTTGAACCCTGGGGCAGTGAAGCCCGCGTGAGAACGCGGGGATGTCAACAGGGCGGCGCCCGGATCGTCACGGTCGCCGGTTGTGAAGGAGAGCCAAGTGGCGCGTATGGATCGTACCAAGAAGGCGGAAGTCGTCGAGAGCCTCAACGGCATTCTCGGGGACGCCGGCTCCGTGGTCGTCGCCCACTATACCGGCATGACGGTGGCCCAGATGGGCGACCTTCGCACGCGCATGCGCGCTGCGGGGGCTTCGTTCAAGGTGTCCAAGAACCGTCTTGTCGTGCGCGCTCTGAAAGGAACGGCCGCAGAGGGCATTGCCCATCTTTTCAAAGGCCCGACGGGAATCGCGGTTTCGAGCGATCCCATCGCAGCTTCGAAGGTGGCAGTGGCCTACGCCAAGGAAAACGACAAGCTCGTGATCCTGGGCGGCATGGTCGGAGGGGTGGCAATCGACGCGAACGGCGTGAAGACGCTCGCGGAACTGCCGTCTCTCGATGAGCTGAGAGGCAAGATTTGCGGACTCCTGAAGGCGCCCGCGACGAAGCTGGCAGGCATTATTGCTGCGCCCGCCGGACAGCTTGCCCGCGTAATCGGCGCATATTCCCAGAAGGAAGCCGCGTAACCGGACGACGCCACATCAATGTTCAAACCCGTAATGAAGCTAAGGAACTAGGAAATGTCGAAGATCGAAAAACTGGTTGAAGATTTGTCGGGCCTGACGGTCCTCGAAGCGGCGGACCTCGCGAAGCTGCTCGAAGAAAAGTGGGGCGTGTCGGCGGCAGCGCCGGCAGCAGCAGCGGCTCCGGCCGCGGCGGCAGCGGCTCCGGCGGCCGAGAAGACCGAATTCACGGTCGTTCTCACCGAAGTGGGCGACAAGAAGATCAACGTGATCAAGGAAATCCGTGCGATCACCGGTTTGGGCCTCAAGGAAGCCAAGGACCTCGTCGAGGCGGCTCCCAAAGAGGTAAAGGCCGATGTGAACAAGGACGAAGCGGCGAAGATCAAGAAGCAGCTCGAAGACGCAGGCGCGAAGGTCGAGCTGAAGTAGGAGACCCGCCGGGGTTGAATACGGCGAAAGTGTACTTATTTGGTTCACCCCACCCCCTCCGGCGGAATCCCCGCCGGAGGGCCGGTGGTGTGCGCCATTGATTATCTTTTTTGGCAGCAAGCGGCCCATTTCGGCCGGCCTGTTAGGCAAAGGATCGCGGAATGACTCTCTCCTTCACGGGACGCAAGCGGCTTCGCAAGTTCTTCGGCAAGATCGAAGAAATCGCGGAAATGCCCAATCTGATCGAAGTCCAAAAGACCTCGTATGACCAGTTTCTTCAGGTCGACAAGCCCGAAGGCGGGCGTCGCGACGAGGGGCTGGAAGCGGTGTTTTCGTCCGTGTTCCCGATCAAGGATTTCTCCGAATCCTCGCTGCTCGAATATGTGGACTACCACTTCGAAGATCCGAAATACGACGTCGAGGAGTGCCAACAGCGCTCCATGACCTACGCCGCGCCGCTGAAGGTGACGCTGCGTCTCATTGTATTCGATGTCGACCAGGAAACGGGCGCCAAGTCCGTCAAGGACATCAAGGAACAGGACGTCTATATGGGCGACATCCCGTTCATGACCGAGAACGGGACGTTCATCATCAACGGTACCGAGCGTGTGATCGTCTCGCAGATGCACCGCAGCCCGGGCGTCTTCTTCGACCACGACAAGGGCAAGACCCATTCGAGCGGCAAGCTTCTGTTCGCCGCCCGGGTCATTCCCTATCGCGGTTCGTGGCTCGATTTCGAATTCGATGCCAAGGACATCGTCCATGTGCGCGTCGACCGCCGCCGCAAGCTGCCGGCGACGACACTTCTTTATGCGCTGGGCTTGGACCAGGAAACGATCCTCGATTATTTCTACACCAAGATCGCATTCAAGCGCGCCAAGGAAGGCGGCTGGACGACGCCGATCGAACCCGGCTGGATGCGCAATGCCAAGACCAATGCCGAGTGGAGAAATGCCAAGACCGGCGATGTGATCGCCGAAGCAGGCACCAAGATCACGGTGCGCACGCTGCGCAAATGGCAGGAAGAGGGCATCAAGTCCGTCGCCATCTCCGACGACGAGCTGCTCGGCCGCTATTCCGCTCTCGACATGGTCAATGTCGAGACCGGCGAGATCTATGTCGAAGCGGGCGACGAGCTGACGGCGGCGAACCTCACCGCGTTGCAGGAACAGGGCTTCAACGAAGTCGACGTGATCAATGTCGACGGCATCACCATCGGCGCCTATATCCGCAACACGATGGCAGTGGACAAGAACCACAGCCGCGAGCAGGCGCTGATCGACATTTATCGCGTCATGCGCCCGGGCGAGCCGCCTACGATCGACACGGCGGAAACGCTGTTCGGACAGCTGTTCTTCGATTCCGAGCGCTACGACCTGTCCTCGGTCGGCCGCGTGAAGATGAACATGCGCCTCGGCCTCGATGCGCCGGATACGTTGCGCGTGCTGCGCAAGGAAGACGTCATCGCCATCGTCAAGGCGCTCGCGGATTTGCGCGACGGCCGCGGCGAAATCGACGACATCGACAATCTCGGCAACCGCCGCGTGCGCTCGGTCGGCGAATTGATGGAAAACCAGTTCCGCGTCGGTCTCCTGCGCATGGAACGCGCGATCAAGGAACGCATGAGCGCCGTCGACATCGACACGGTCATGCCGCACGACCTCATCAATGCGAAGCCCGTAGCGGCCGCGGTGCGCGAGTTCTTCGGCTCGTCGCAGCTGTCGCAGTTCATGGACCAGACCAATCCGTTGTCGGAAGTCACCCACAAGCGCCGCATGTCCGCGCTCGGGCCAGGCGGTCTGACACGCGAACGCGCAGGCTTCGAAGTGCGCGACGTGCATCCGACCCATTACGGCCGTATCTGCCCGATCGAAACGCCGGAAGGCCCGAATATCGGTCTGATCAACTCGCTGGCGACCTATGCCCGCGTGAACAAATACGGCTTCATCGAAAGCCCGTATCGCCGTGTAACGGCGAAGCACCTGACGAACGAAGTCGTCTACCTCTCGGCGATGGAAGAGTCGAAATATACCATCGCCCAGGCAAATGCGACGATCGACAGCCGCAAGCGTCTTGCCGACGAACTCGTTTCCTGCCGCAAGGGCGGAAACTTCGTCATGACGACGCCGGACCAGGTCGAGTTCATCGACGTGTCGCCGAAGCAGCTCGTGTCTGTGGCCGCAGCGCTCGTGCCGTTCCTCGAGAACGACGACGCCAACCGCGCGCTCATGGGCTCGAACATGCAGCGTCAGGCCGTGCCGCTTCT
>JBEKDC010000237.1:0-5692 GCA_050014535.1 Rhizomicrobium sp. | reverse complement strand
TCGGGTCCGTGGAACAGGCCCAGGATCTCGAACTCGCTTTCGAGTTCCATGTCCGCCATCACGTCGGGATCGGGAAAATCCTGGACCGCGAACACGATGCCCTCGACCAGCGCGCGGAACTCCTCCGGCAGACCCGCGAACGCGTCGCGCGCAAGCAACTCGAAATCGTCGAGCGAGGGGGCCTCGGTTTTTGACCAATCCATGGAACTAGATCGCACAGGCGACCTTATATCCGCAATCGGCTAAACTCGGCCGCCACCCCGAAGGTCCGAACCCATGAAAAAGCTCGATGCACATGCCCGCGCTGCTGCACTCAAGGGGCTGTCCCACTGGCACGAGGTCAAGGGCCGCGATGCCATCGCCCGCAAATTCGAATTCAAGGATTTCAACGAGGCGTTCGGCTTTATGTCGCGCGTGGCGCTGTTGGCCGAGAAGATGGATCACCATCCCGAATGGTTCAACGTATACAAGACGGTCGACGTGACGCTCTCCACCCACGATGCGGGCGGCGTGACGGAGAACGACATCAAAATGGCGCAGGCGATGGAAGATTACGCGAAGAGGTGAGACTGTGCCGGCGCGCCGTGTTCAGTTGACATGCGCCTGAGCCTTATCGCGAAGCTTCTTCGCGTCCGCGTCGTCGGGCACGAGCCGCAATTCGGCGTCGCAGTCGGCGACGGCGAGAGCGTATTTGTGAAGAACATAATAGGCCGTGGCGCGCATCAGGTAGCTGTGCTTCGGCTGCAATGCGACGGCTTTGTCGTAGTCGGCTAGTCCGAGATCGTTGCGCCCCGATGCGAGATAAGCGGCGCCGCGAGAAAGATATTCCTGGGAGTCGTCGGGATAGGACGCGAGCGCGGTGGTAAACGTGTCGATCGCAAAGGTGAAATCGCCCTGTTGTGCATAGGCGACGCCCAGACCATGCAACGCCGTGTGAGTTTGGTCTTGTGTGAGCGTGCCCGCAGCGAGCAGCGACTTGCAGGTATCGATCCGCGCGCCGGGAGGAATGTTCTTCAGGTCGGTACATCCCGAGAGTGGGTCCGGAGCATCGGCCGCCATGGCCGGGCCGATGGACATGGCCCAGGCGAGAACGCCGATCGCTGCCAGCCGCATCGAACTCCCCTTCGTCTCATACCTCGAAGCGATAGCTTGCGCCGTCTTTCCGGATGCGGCCCGCGGTAGGCCCGGAGAAATGCGTGCCGATGACGAGAATGGGCTGATCGGCCCAGTCCTTGATCAGTGCGCGCCGCGTGACACTGGCCGCGTCCTTGTCGCCGTCGAACGAAGGCGCCCATTCGGGATGCGCGATCTGGCAGGGATGGTGCATCATGTCGCCGGTGATGATGGCCGTTTCGCCCCGCGATTCGATCACCACCGAAACGTGGCCCGGCGTGTGTCCGGTCGAAGGCATCAGCCGGAGCTCGGGCGAGATGCGGTGATCCATTTCCACCGTCTGGGCGAGGCCTGCGTCGAATATGGGCTTCACGGAATCGGCTAGAATTTCCTGCTGCTCCTCTTCTTCCTTTTCGCCGCTCCAGTACTCGAATTCCTGCCGCCCGATCAGATAACGCGCCTTGGGGAAGGTGGGAACCCACTTGTCGCCCTCGCGCATGGTGTTCCAGCCGACATGATCGACATGGAGATGCGTGCACACGACCGCATCCACCTGGTCGCGGCCGAATCCGGCCTCGGCCAGGTGCTTGACGAACGGCGTGTGCAGTTCCTGCCCCCGCAGGAGGTTGCGGGCCTTGTCGTTGCCGATGCAGGTATCGACCACGAGCTTCATGCCCGGCGCATCGACGAGCAGGGCATGGATCGAGAGCAGCAGCGCGCCCTCTTCCGTCACGAAATGGGGATAGAGCCACGGCATTTCGCGCAGGCGTTCGGGCGTTGCCTCTTTCAGGAACGAGTATTTCTCGTTGTAGGGAACGGGAATTTCCAGTTCGACCAGCCGGCTCACCGTGACGTCGCCGATTTTCCAACTTAGCATTTGTGCGTCCCCAACCCGTCTTGCGTTCTGGCGCCAATGTAGCCGAGGAACCGCGCCGCGCGAAGGCCGTTCTCGAATGAGGTTTCGAATTGGAGAACGAATTGAACGACGGCGGGACCAACACGCGACTTGCCATCGTATTGGCCGGGCTCGTGCTCGTGGTCGCCGCTCTTGGTTTCCTGATGTTTAACGATGATCGCGCCGGACATTGGCCTGACAGGCCCGCCGATCGGTTGGGCACGCTCCCCTAAGCAGGACGCACCAGACCGCCCAGCAGAGCCCGGATACCGGCCGAAAGTTCTTTCGCCTGTTTGCGGGGGGCTTTCGCGGTTGCACACACAAGCGCCGCCTCCATGATCGCGCCCATCAAAAGATGCGCCAGCGGCTCGATCTCGCGCGGCGGTACGGTGTCGCCCAGCGCGCCGGCCAGGGCCGCCTTCGTCAGCGCGCCGAAATAGCGCATGTCGATTTCGCGCCATTTTCGCCAGCCCAGCACGACCGGGCCGTCGATCAGCAATATTCGCTTGATGTCGGGCTCGGATATCGCCAGCAGGTAGCGCAAGACGCCGGCGGCGATCATATCCAGCGGGTCGCGCGCCTTCGCCGCCGCCGCAGGGATTTGCGCGGCCGCAAGTTCCGCCTGGATGGTCTCCAGAACGCGGGCAAAGATTTCCTCCTTCGACGAAAAGTGATGATAGAACGCGCCTTTGGCGACGCCGGCCTTCGTCGCGATGTCGTCGATCGTCGTCTCCGCGAAGCCCCGCGTCGCAAACAGCTTGCGGGCCGCCTCCTCGATTGCGCGCACGGTGCCCGCGCGCCGTTCGGCCTGGCTCACCATGGCCCGGAAACCCTTGCGCTTGACGAACAGACTGTGGGTCTGTATTTACAGACTCGTAGTCTGTTTGTGGAGGTCCCTATGACGTGCGACGAGATCATGAAAATCTACCGGACCCATGTCGAAGCCGAATTGGCCCACGACTCGACCAGGGCCGCAAGCACCTATCTGCCGGACGGCACCTATCGGCACATGCCGACAGGCCTCTTCTTCCGCGGCCGCGACCAGGTCAAGCTTCAATATGCGGCGTCCTACGTCAATTTCCCCGACCAGACCTTCGACATCGAAGGCGAGGTGATCGAGGGCGACACACTGGTGCATTGGGCGACCTTGCACGCGACGTCGAAAGGACCGTTTCTCGGTCTGCCTCCCACAGGCAAGCGCATCGCGCTGCCTTTCGTGGCGCGCATCGAATTCCGCGACGGCGCGATGGCGGGCGAAACGCTGTGGTACGACATGCTGAGCCTGTGCGAGCAGGCGGGCTATTCGCCGGACGCGGTGCGCCAGGCGAGCGAAACGGCGCGCGCGCGTATCGCGGGCTGAGGCAGATCGTCATGGAAAATCTCCCCTCTCCCACTTCAGGGCGAGGGGAGGGCGAGGGGGTGCTCATTCCGCGAAAGATGCATGAGTCCGGGAGCAGACGCTCCGAAAGTCGCAGGTGGGTGGAAAGTGGTTAATCCGCCGACTATGGTCGATGGGCACTTTGTCGGTGGGTCCGGATTGTCAGCGTGGAGCAATTTCTTTCTGGGCGAGTTGGGAGCCGCAGCGGCGCTCGCAGGGTTGCTGTTCGTCAGCGTTTCGGTGAACCAAGCGAGAATTCTTTCGCTCGGCCGCATGGCGGATCGCGGGCTCGAAGCACTCGTTATGCTGTTCCTTGTCATCGTGGTGGCGTCGCTCCCGCTCGTGCCGGGACAGCCGGAGCGGTGGTTAGGCGCAGAAATCTTCACGATCAGCGGAGCGACGTTTGTGTGGCTGATTCCACTTCAGAATGGTTATCTTCGGCTCATCGAACCGGACTATCGCAATGCATCGGCCAGAATGATCTGGTTCAATCGTTTGGCGATGGCAGTCATCGGCGTCGGTGGGCTCGCGCTGGCCATCCTCGGTCAAGAGCGCGCGCTCTACATTCTCCCCCTTGGCATCCTCCTTGTGTTCGGCGCGGCGGGCGCAAATGCCTGGGTCTTGTTGATCGAGATCAATCGATAAGGCTTGCCGCGTATAGCGCCTTTTCGAACCTGTAGGTGACCGGCTGAACGGCGCCAGGGGCAACTCGGAGTCATTTGCGTATCCTCGGCCTCTCGCCCTTCGCGGGAGAGGCGAAAAAACGGGCGTCAATAAATCCTTTTACTATATCTGTTTACTCGTGTATTGTTCCTGCCGCATCCATGAGGCGGGCGAACCATGGCAGACCGAAAAACCGCACCGACGGGACGGCTTTGGACCCTGTGTCCCTGGTCCGGCGAGGTGACGACTTATGATCGGGAGCATCTGACGCTGTATGCGCGGCTGCTCGATGCCTGCTCGGAAGGCGCCAACCCTCCCGAAATGGCGCGGGTTATCTTCGGCCTCGACGTGTCGGCGGAGCAGGATCGCGCCATCCAGATCGCCGAAAGCCATCTGGCGCGGGCGGTCTGGATGTTGGAACATGGCTATCCGGCGCTCAACTGGTGAACCGCCGTTCGGGGCCTCTGGCGATGACGCAAATCGGGAATCCGCAGATTGAAACGGTGACGCCGACCATCGGGGCGGTCGTTGGCGGAGTCGACCTGTCACGCGAGCTCGATGCGCGGACGATCGGCGCCATTCGTGCGGCGCTTCTCAAGCACAAGGTCCTGTTTTTCGAAGACCAGGATATGACGCCGACGCAGCAGCGCGATTTTGCGCGCCGCTTCGGCCCGCTGCATGTCCATCCGCTCTATCCGCAGATCGATTCCGTGCCCGAGGTGCTGATCCTCGACAACCACGCAAACAACCCGACGGACAACGACGCGTGGCACACCGACGTCACCTTCATCGAGACGCCGCCGCTGGGCACTATCCTGCATGCGCGCGAACTGCCTCCGGAAGGCGGCGACACGATGTTCTCCAGCATGACCGCGGCCTACAACGCGCTGTCGCCGCGTCTGCGCGAATTTCTCGGCACGCTCGACGCCGAGCATGATTTCATGCGCGGCTTTTCGCCGAAGCGGCTGGTGGCGCAAAATGCCGGCGAGGATCTCTATGCCAAAGCGCGGAAGGAAAATCCTCCCGTCGTCCATCCCGTGATCCGCACTCATCCCGAGACGGGCGAGAATGGCATTTTCGTCAATTTCGGATTCACCACGCGCATCCTGGGCCTTTCGGGCAAGGAGAGCCGGCTGCTATTGAAATTTCTCCACGAGCATATCCAGGAGCCGCCGTTCACGATGCGCTGGCGCTGGAAGAAAGGCAGCGTGGCCTTCTGGGACAATCGCTGCACGCAGCATTACGCGGTGAACGACTATCTTCCCAACCGGCGCGTCATGCATCGCGCGACGGTCCTGGGCGACAAGCCGTTCTACCGGGCGCGACAGTCGGCAGCAGCCTGATCGCCTGAGACCCGGCTTCGGCGCCGCTACAAAATCGCGCGAGTTCGATCCCAAGGCTGTTACGGCCGGCATTCTCTCGGCTAAGGTGCCCCCAAACAGCGCGGCACGACTGGCCCGCGCCATTGCTGAGGGGTTCCATGACGAGGGTTTTTGCTGCGATCCCGGCGATCGCGCTTGGGTTTGCCATTGCGTCTGTTGCGATTTCCGCTGTGGCGGCTCCGTTGCCGCCGAAGGGCAAGCCTGCGGCGCAGGAAAAAGCAGTCGGCAAGCAGAACCCAGAATCACCCGGCGGAAAATATT
>JBEKDC010000236.1:0-5799 GCA_050014535.1 Rhizomicrobium sp. | reverse complement strand
GAAGGAGTTGCGCGGCAAGGGCATCCACTATGTCGATTGCGGTACGTCGGGCGGCGTCTGGGGCGTCGAGCGCGGCTATTGCATGATGATCGGCGGTGAAAAGGAAATCGTTGACCGGCTCGATCCCATTTTTTCGTCGCTCGCGCCCGGTCTCGGCATGATTCCGCGCACGCCGCACCGCGAGAAGTTCGATGCGCGCGCGGAGCAGGGCTATATTCATGCCGGTCCCGCCGGCGCGGGCCATTTCGTCAAGATGGTTCATAACGGCATCGAATACGGACTGATGCAGGCTTATGCCGAAGGCTTCGACATCCTGCAGGGCAAATCGAGCGAGAATCTGCCCGAGGACGAACGTTTCACGCTCAACCTGGCCGACATTTCCGAAGTGTGGCGGCGCGGCAGCGTAATCTCCTCCTGGTTGCTTGACCTGACGGCAATGTCGCTCGCCGAAAACCCCTCGCTCGACAAATTCTCCGGTTTCGTCGACGATTCCGGAGAGGGGCGCTGGATCATCGATGCGGCGATCGAAGAAGCGGTGCCGGCGAATGTTCTTACTTCGGCGCTTTATGCGCGGTTTCGCTCACGCCAGGACCACACCTTCGGCGAGAAACTACTGTCCGCCATGCGCAACAAATTCGGCGGACATATCGAGGGTCAGCTCGAAGGCGGGTTGAGGAAGACAGACGGGCCGAAGTCATGAGCTCGCCTCCAGGTTCGCCCAAGCCGCCTCCCTCCTGCGCCATGGTGATCTTTGGCGCCAATGGCGACCTGACCAAGCGCCTGGTCGTGCCGGCGCTTTACAACCTTTCCAAATCGAATCTCCTGCCGCCGCATTTTGCGCTGGTCGGCGTCGATCACAATGCCAAGACCGATCAGACCTGGCGAAGCGACCTGCATGATTTTCTGGAGCAACTCGCGGGGGGCGGCGGAGACGGCGAAGCGTCGACGGTCGAACAGGAACCCTGGGATCGGCTCGGTTCTGCGATGTCCTTCGTACAGGGCGACTTCACGGACCCGGCGACATTCCAGAAACTGCGCAAGCATCTGGACGAACTGAACGCCACGCAACAGCTTGACGGCAACGTGCTTTTCTATCTCGCAACCTCCGACCATTTTTTTGGACCGCTGGTCGATGCGCTCGCGCAAGCCGATCTCGTCAAGCCGGACAAAGGCTGGCGCCGCGTCGTGATCGAGAAACCGTTCGGCCACGATCTCGAATCCGCGAAGGCTTTGAACGCATGTATTCTCAAGAGTTTGAGCGAAGACCAGATTTATCGGATCGATCATTTCCTCGGCAAGGAAACGGTCCAGAACATCATGGCGTTGCGCTTCGCCAACGGGCTGTTCGAACCGATCTGGAATCGCGACCGCATCGATCACGTGCAGATCACCGTCGCGGAGACGATCGGCATCGAAACACGCGGCAAATTCTATGAAGCGACCGGCGCCTTACGCGACATGGTGCCCAACCATCTGTTCCAGCTTGTCGCGATGACTGCCATGGAACCGCCCTCTTCCTTCGACCCGGATGCGGTACGCGCGAGAAAGGCCGAAGTGTTCAAGGCGGCTCATCCGCTCACAGTTGAAGATGTCGTGCGCGGTCAATATGGCGCAGGAAACGTCGACGGCAAAGCTGCGCGGGCCTATCGCGAAGAAGACCATGTTGCCAAGGATTCCTTTGTGGAGACCTTTGCCGCTCTGCGACTTTCGATCGACAATTGGCGCTGGGCGGGAGTCCCGTTCTATCTGCGCACGGGAAAGCGTCTGGCCAAGCGTACGACCGAAATCGCCATTCGCTTCCGCGAGGCGCCTTTCATGCTGTTTCGCGACACTCCGGTGGACGAGCTGGGCGCGAACTGGCTGATACTGCAGATCCAGCCCGACGAAGGCATAAGGCTGCGATTCAATGCCAAACGACCGGGGCCGGAACTTGCGCTCGAAAATGTCGCGATGGATTTCCGCTACACCGACTGGTTTAAGCACACTCCGGCCGTCGGTTACGAGACGCTCTTGTACGACTGCTTCACGGGCGACCCAACCTTGTTCCAGCGCGCCGATCAGGTCGAGGCGGCGTGGGCGGTCGTCGAACCGGTTCTCGAGGCTTGGGCGAACAAGCCGTCAGAATCATTTCCCAACTATTCGCCGGGTAGCTCGGGACCCCAATGCGCCGACGAGTTGCTCGCCCGCGACGGTCGCGCCTGGCGCGCGATCCGATGATGAGATTCCGATCGTGGCGGGATTGATCGCGTGAAGGGGACGCAGGGGCTGGACCTCGCCGTGATCGGCAATTGTCGCACCGCGGCGCTCGTCGATTCCTCTGGGCGGCTCGTCTGGTGGTGCGTTCCGCGATTCGACGGCGATCCCGTTTTTTGCCGCCTGCTGGCGCAGGACGAGGAAAAAGGATTTTCCGACGTTGTGCTCGACGGGCTCGCCGAGGCTCATTCGGAATATTCGCGCAACACCGCAATCGTGACGACCGTGCTGCGCAGCGAGGACGGTTCGGCCGTTCGCATTACCGATTTTGCGCCGCGGTTCCGCGACGCAGGCCGCATACGGCGCGCGGCGCAGCTGGTGCGTATCATCGAACCTGTCGTCGGCCTGCCGCGCATTACGATTCGCGTTCGCCCCGCCTGCAATTACGGCAGTCCCGTGCCTCACCGTTCAGTAGGCAGCAATCATCTGCGCTATTGGGGCGGCGACACGGCGGTGCGCCTGACGACCGATGCTTCTCCTCACGACATCGCGCGTGAAGCCCCGTTTGTCCTCACGCGGCCGGTCCATCTGGTGTTCGGCGTCGACGAACCATTCGAGGGCGAACTCGAAATCATCTGCCGCAAATTCGCGGATCGGACGCGAGATTATTGGCTCGAATGGGTGCGCGGACTCGCCATAGGCGAGGAGTGGCAAGAGGCCGTCATCCGCGCCGCGATCACGTTGAAGCTTTGCAGTTTCGAGGAAACCGGCGCCATCGTCGCCGCCTTGACGACCTCCATCCCCGAGGCGCCCGGCTCCGGGCGAAACTGGGATTATCGCTATTGTTGGCTGCGCGACGCCTATTTCGTCGTCAAGGCGCTGAACTGCATCGGCGCCACAGGCACGACGGAGCATTTCGTCAACTATGCGCTCGGCATCGCAGCCGATGGTGCGGAGGATCTGCGTCCCGTTTACGGCATCGTTCCATCCGATCGTCTCACCGAGCGCATCGCTCCCGATCTCAGGGGTTACCAGGGCCATGGCCCCGTGCGCGTCGGCAACGCGGCCGTCGAGCAAGTGCAGCACGACGTCTATGGCAGTGTGATCCTCGCGGCGACGCCGATGTTCTTCGACAAAAGATTGCCGCGACCGGCGGGCAAGCCGCAATTCCGGCTCCTCGAAGCATTGGCGGAAAAAGCCGCAAAGCTCGCGCTTGAGCCGGACGCCGGAATTTGGGAATATCGCGGCCGCAAGCGCGTGCATACGCATTCCGCGGCGATGTGCTGGGCAGCATGCAACAGGGTGGCCGCCATCGCTACGCATCTCGGGCTCGGCGATCGCGCCGCGTATTGGAATCGCATCGCCGACACGACTAAGGCCACGTTGCTCGAGCGCGCGTGGAATCGCAGGCGGGGCGCGTTCACGGCCGCACCCGGCATCGACGACCTCGATGCGAGCGTTCTGCTGCTGCCGGAACTGGGCCTGATCGACGCCGGAGACCCTCGCTTTGTGTCGACCGTGAACGCGATCGACAAGGAACTCCTGCGCGACAGGCATGTCATGCGTTATGCGGATCGGGACGATTTCGGGCTGCCGGAAACCGCGTTTCTGGTCTGCCGCTTTTGGCTGATCGATGCTTGGGCAGCGTTGGGACGCGTCTCGGAAGCGCGCGACCTGTTTCAGGACGCGCTCCGTTACAGAAATCGCTACGGACTTCTTTCCGAAGACATTCATCCGCAAACCGGCGCGCTGTGGGGCAATTTTCCGCAGACTTATTCGATGGCCGGATTGATCACCAGCGCCATGCGTTTGTCGCGAAGCCGGGAGGATCATAATCGGCGCGCCTCGCCATAATCTCGCAGCGCGTTGCTTACCGCGACGCCACCATGACAGGCTTGTCGTTGTACATCGCGGGATAGATCCGCTTCAGGTTTCCAATCTTCGGCAGATCGTTGATGACGATGTATAGGCTGTCGGGATTGTGGATCAGATAATCCTGATGATAGCCCTCGGCCGGATAAAACGCGGTCAGGCGGTCCACGCGCGTCACGATCGGACTGCCGAAGACGTGCGCTCTCCCAAGCTGAGCAATATAGGCGTCGGCAATATGCTTCTGCGCGTCGTTCGCCGCAAAGATGTCCGAACGGTATTGCGTGCCGGAGTCGGGTCCCTGCCGATTCAATTCCGTCGGATCGCTCGCCACGGAAAAATAGACCTGCAGGATCTGTCCGTAAGTGACCTGCTTCGGGTCGAAGGCGATCTGCACCGATTCCGCGTGGCCCGTGTCGCCCGTGCTCACCTGTTCATACTCGGCCGTGTTCTTCTGGCCGCCGGAATAACCGGCGAGCACTTGGCGAACGCCTTTGACGTGCTCGAACACGCCTTGCATGCCCCAGAAGCAGCCGCCGGACAGCACGGCCGTCTCGGTCGCTCCGGTCCGCGGATTGTCCAGCGCAGGCGCAGGCAACGCACGAGGCGATTCATCGGCGCGCGCGCACGCGGCGGACAGCAAGGGCAGCGACGCGCACATGGCCAGCGCCAGAACACGCAATGCGTTGGACTTCCGAACGATCGACATCGCTCACTCCTTCAATCGAGATTGGTTGCAGATCCGAAAAGTCAGGCCCGCTTGGCGAATTTCAGCGCTGCCGAATTCATGCAGTAACGCAGACCGGTCGGCTTCGGCCCGTCGTCGAACACATGGCCCAGATGCGCGTCGCAGCGCTTGCATGAGATGGCCGTTCGACTCATGCCGAAGGAGCCGTCGCTCAGCTGTGCGACGTTGTCGCGCGAGATCGGCTGCCAGAAACTGGGCCAGCCCGTGCCCGAGTCGAACTTGGTCCGCGAGTCGTAAAGCGCGGTGTCGCAGCAGATGCAGCGGAACAGGCCGTCGGCTTCCAGATTCCAGTAAGCGCCGGTGAAAGGCGTTTCTGTGTCGGCGTGCCGCGTTACCTCGAACGATTCCGGCGCAAGCAGCTTCTTCCAGTCGGCTTCGCTTTTCATCACCTTCGGCACGCTCGCGCGGCCCAGGCTTTTGCCCGATGGCGCAAAATTCTCGATGGTGACCATTTGGGGTCCCGTGGCGGCCCTCGCCGCCCGGGGCAACGCTGCCAACGCACCCAACACCGCCAGCGAACCCGCTGAAAGCAGCAATTGCCGCCGAGCCGGATTCATCGCGCCGTCCGTCACCGTAACTTGCCGTTCCATGACATCGCTCCTGAAGCCGGACCTGTGCCGGGTTCAACCGTAATACGCGCTGCTCGTGCCGAATGTTACGACAATTGCGCCGCCGTAGATCAATGAAATCGCGGGTTTCCCCAGCCGCGACAGGCTGCGCGAGGCTGCTCAAGTCTTTGTGAAAGCGCCGGAAGACCGGTGAGCTCACCCCAGCGCGGCGTCCATGACCGCGGGATCGTCCCAGGGCACGTCGTGATGACCGGACTTCAGGTAGGGGCTCGCGGGATTGCGCTGCCACTCCTTCGGGAAGAATACGACGACCTCGTTGTCGATCGGCCGGCGCATCCCGATCGGGTCCGATGTCAGGGTCGATGCGAGCGCGGCAGGCAGGTCGCGTCCGGCGCCGAACGGCAATGTGCCGCCCTGCGT
>JBEKDC010000235.1:0-5827 GCA_050014535.1 Rhizomicrobium sp. | reverse complement strand
CGAATGTTTTTATCTCGCTTCGGTCGGATGTCTGCGCACGTCATTGATGGTTCAGACCCTGACGAAATTGCGCCGGATCACAGAGAAGCCGATCGCCGTGTTGCCCGCGCCGATGTGCAGCGACGAGGACCAGCGGCCGATCTGGCAGCGCGCCGAGGCGAACGGCGACGACGCGAAGCTGGCCGAAACCTTCCAATCCTCGGCGCAACATCTTGCCTCGGAATTGAATTTTCGGTTGTTTCCGCAGCCCCGCCAAACGCTCGCGAGCAGCCTCCGGACCAAACGGCTCTATCGCCAGGGTTCGATACGCTTGAGCCGGGGATCGAACAAAATCGAATCGGCACAAGGCGACTACCGTCACATGAACGGCGAATACGGCGCCGCAGCGCTACGCGAAGCGCTCGGCGAATGGGACCTTTGCGGCCGGCTGCCGCGCGCGAGCTGATTGCGCGACGCGCTCTCACGGCCCCTCGACACGATAGCCCTTGGCGCGCAGGAGTGCGGGCACGCCGTGGGGGCCGACCAGGTGTCCGGCACCGACCGTGATGAAATAGATGTGCTTTTCCTGGAGAAGCTTGTCGATTTGCACCATCCACGCGTCATTGCGGTTGTCGATCAGTTCTTTTTTGGCGCCGGGATCCTTGTCCAGCTCCTTGTTCAGCAATCTGCCGACCAATGGCGCGTTGCCGTGCGACCAGGCGTCGACGAGGGGACCCAGCGAACCGATGTCGGATTGAAACTGGCGCAGCCCGACGTCGAATTCCTTCACTTCGAGGGTCTGGTCCGTCGGCATCATGAGTTTGAGCTGCTGCTCGTCGGTCTCGAAATAGCGCAGCGACTTCTTTCGCGTCTGCGCGATGGTCATGATCTGTGTGTCGACGCCGCTGGTCGGAGAATAGTGCAGTTGCTCCATATAGGCGGTTTCCAGCACGATGGCCGCGAGCCAAGGCCGCATCGTGTCGAGCCGGTCGGCAGGGACGTTCGTCAGCGCCAGCACCTCGCGATAATCCTTGCGCGCCCGCTCGTCGAGCAGCGAGGGCAACGTCGTGCCCGCGGGCAATCTGCCATGAGCCTGGATGAATTCGACGATCGCCGCCTTGCCGGCAGCGTCGAGCGGCGCCTCGAATACGAAGGTGTCGGACGCGTCGATCGCCTTGTCGATTGCGGGGGTGTGCCAGATCACATTGGTCGGCAGGATGTGAATCGCGCCGAGCAGATAGGCGGTCGCGTTCGCGGTGCGCACCGTCCACATCGCGGGATGCGCCTGGATGTTCGCTTCGAGCACCGGCGCATCGGCCGCGAACGCCGCCGAGGATGCTAAGAGCGACAGCGAAAAGATCGCGGAAAGCAGGCGCTCAATCTTCACCGAATTTCGCCTCCACCAGTGCCATGATCGCGACCATCGCCTCTTCGGCGTCGGGGCCTTCGGCCGCGATCTCGATCTCGCTTCCCAGGCTCGCCGCGAGCATCATTAAGCCCATGATGGAGCGCGCGTCCACCGATTGGCCGTCTTTCGACACCATGATCCGGCACGTGAAGCGCGCAGCGGCTTCGACCAGCTTGGCCGAGGCGCGCGCGTGAAGCCCTTTTTTGTTGACGATTCTTACGGTGGCGCGCCGCGCAACGGGCTCGTCCATCGAGTCACGCTCCGCCTGCGAGATCGGCGGAGCCTGCGCGCATATATTTGCGGCCCGCATCGATGGCTTCCTTCACCGCCTGCTCGAGCGGAAGCTTGGCGCGCACGTCGATCAGCTTGATCAGGCTCGGCAGATTGGCGCCGGCCAGCACTTCGATCTTGCCGCGGTCGAGCAGGGTCAATGCGAGGTTGCACGGCGTGCCGCCATACATGTCGGTGACGATCACCACGCCGCGACCGAGATCGACGGACTTCGCGGCCGCCGCGATTTCGCGCTGGCGCCGTTCGACATCGTCTTCGGGTCCCACGCAAACGGCGCGCAGATGGGTTTGCGGGCCCACCATGTGCTCCATTGCCGAGATGATTTCCTGTGCCAGACGGCCGTGCGTGACGATGACGATGCCGATCATGATCCTTGCGGTGGGTTAGAGCGGCCGAACGATAGCAATCTTATCGCCGGAGGGAAGCCCCATATGGGGAAGCACGTATGATGCTGTGACTTCATTTGGGCTTGCCTTCCGCTTCGATCGGTGGGTTTGCGAACGCCGCCGCCGCGGCGGCGATCTTGGCGACCGCCGAATGATCGAACGGGGCCAGCCGAATCAGGGGCGGGTTCGTTGTGACAGCGAGATGGGGCGGCACCTCATAGCGTTCAAGGTCGGGCATGCGCGGCATCTTCTCGCGCGGCACCAACTGGACCGCGAGACCGATGCGCGCCTCGCCATCGAAAGGCAGCGACAGAACGCCGACGCCGCGCACTTCGATCAATCCCGCCAATGTCTTCGGCGCGCGCGCCCACAACGCATCGTCGCGCGCAAACAGCTCGACGCGATCGTCGGCCACGAGCTGGGCTCCGCGCGAAATCAGACGCAGCGCGAGATCGGATTTTCCCGCGCCGCTTTCGCCGAGCAGCAGAACGCCGCAATCGCCCGGCGCGCCGAACGCCTCGCCCGCGCCGCGCAGGACGACGCAACTCGCATGGATGTTGCCGGCATCCATCTATGCGGGCCTCGACAAGGGAAGCTCGACGATGAAGCGCGCGCCGACGATATCGCCGGAGACTCCGGTGACGTTTTCGGCCCGGATGCGTCCGTCGATTCCGGCCGCGATCTGGCGCGCGATGGAAAGTCCGAGACCGGAATTTTTTCCGAAGCCGTGCTCGTCGGGCCGTTCGGTATAGAAGCGGTTGAAGATGGTTTCGAGATTCTCCGGCGGAATGCCGGGACCGCGATCCTCTACCGCCACGCGAACCGATTGTCCCTCGACGATCGCCGAGATCGCGACCGTGCCGTCGTCCGGCGTGAACGACACGGCGTTGTCGATCAGATTGCGGAATATCTGCCCCAATCTTTCGTCGCGTCCCAGCACGATCAGATCCGGCGGCATTTCGGACAGCGAGATCTGCACGCCGCGCGGCAACTCGGTGAGGCGATAAACCTCCACGATGGTTTCCAGCAGATGCCCCAGATCGACCGGTTCGTTCGCTTCGCGGCTGAGTTCCGCGTCCAGGCGCGACGCATCGGAAATATCCGTGATGAGCCGGTCGATGCGTTTCACGTCGTTGTGCACGATCGCCATCAGCCGCGCGCGGATGTTGTCGTCCTTGGCGCGAACGAGCATCTCCACGGCGTTCTTGAGCGAGGTGAGCGGATTCTTGAGCTCGTGCGCCACGTCGGCCGCGAAGCTTTCGATGGCGTCGATGCGGTCGTACAGCGCCTGTGTCATGGATGAAAGGCTGAGCGCCAGATCGGCGATCTCGTCGCCGCGGCTTTCGAATTGCGGAATGGATTCGCGGCCGGCGCGCATGCTGCGCACGCGATCGGCCGCCGCCGCCAATTGGCGCACCGGTTCGGCGATGGTGCCGGAGAGATAAAGCGAGGAAATGACCATCACGGCGAGGGCCACCAGCGCGATGCCGATGAGGCTGGCGCGTTCCTCGCGCAGGATGCTGTCGATGTCTCCGCCTTCGGTGGAGAGCATGAGCACGCCATAGATGGTTCTGAAGCGCTGCACCGGCACGGCGACGGACAGCACGAGCTTGTTCTGGTCGTCGACCCGTTGCGCTTGGCCCGTATCGCCGTCGAGCGCCTTGTTGACTTCGCTGTAGACGCGGCCGTCATTGCCCGCTTCGAAATAAGGCGCGAGCCGCGAGAATGGACGCACACCCATCACGCCGTCATACATGCGCGCCGTCCAACCCTTGAACCGGCTCCACGTATCGAGCGGGGGCAGCTCGCGGGTTTCCACCACGTCGCGCGCAAGCAGTTCGCGCGTGTCGACGGCGAGTTGTCCGTCCGGACCGTAAAGGCGCGCACGCAGAGGCGTCGGCGCGATGAGCTGGCGCAACAACGGCTCGGCGGTGCCCTGGTCGATGTTGCGCACTTTCTCGTCGGTGGCGTATTCGGCGAGCGTGCCCGCGACGATCAGCGCTTCCTGTCTTATGCCGGCCATGCGTTCGTCGACGAGGCCCACGCGGCTCGTCTGCACGAGCAAAGTGCCCACGATCAGAATCGCAAGTGCGGCCGCGTTGAAGAAGATGATCTGCCACGACAGCGTGGAAAATCGCGGCCGCCGCAAGCCGTCTGCGCCGATCCTGCTCATGGGTGCAGCGAGGGCAGGCGATCACGCCTCGCGGTAGCGATAGCCGACGCCATAGAGCGTTTCGATCGCGTCGAAATTGTCGTCAACCTGCTTGAACTTCCGGCGCAGCCGCTTGATGTGACTGTCGATGGTGCGGTCGTCGACATAGACCTGATCGTCATAGGCCGCGTCCATCAGGTTGTCGCGGCTCTTCACGAAGCCGGGCCGCTGCGCGAGGCATTGCAGGATGAGGAATTCCGTCACCGTCAAACGCACGGGCTTGCCGTCCCAGGTGCATTCGTGGCGCTGCGGATCGAGCGCGAGCTTGCCGCGCACCAGCGCTTCCTTCTTCACGTCGCCGGGTGCGGCCGGACCCTTGTGGGTTTCGTTTCGCCGGAGCACCGCCTTGACCCGCTCCAGCAACAGCCGCTGCGAGAAGGGCTTGCGGATATAGTCGTCCGCGCCGGCATTGAGCCCCATGAGCTCGTCGATCTCCTCATCCTTGGAGGTGAGGAAGATGACGGGCAGGTCGGCATGCTGGCGCAGGCGGCGCAGCAGCTCCAGCCCGTCCATGCGGGGCATCTTGATGTCGAGAATGGCGAGGTCCGGCGGAGTGGCGGTCAGCGCGCCGAGCGCGGCGGCGCCATCCGAATAGGCGCGCACATGATAGCCCTCCTGCTCGAGCAGCATGGTGACGGATTCCAGGATATTCTTGTCGTCGTCTACGAGTGCGATGGTCGCCATGATTCCGTCCCGAAGCGGCAGGCGCTAATATAAGCGGACGCAGCCCAAAGCAAAGCACGATGCCCGACACGCCAGAAACCTACGATCCGCGCCGTTTTCGCACCACGGTGCCCTATTATGCCCGCTTCCGGCTGGGCTATCCGCAAGGCCTGATCGAGCGGGTGATTGCGATCGTGGGCCTGAAGCCGGGGGGCCGCGTGATGGATCTGGGCTGCGGACCCGGGTTGCTGGCGATTCCGTTTGCCCGCGCCGGAATGGCGGTGACCGCCGTCGATCCCGAGCCGGAGATGCTGGCGGCGGCGGAAGCGGGCGCGCGCGAGGCGGGCCTGTCGATCGCGTTCCGGCAGGGCAGTTCGTTCGATTTGCCTTCCGGCATCGGGCCGTTCCGGCTGGTGACGATGGGACGCGCATTCCACTGGATGGATCGCACCGAGACGCTGATGGCGCTCGATCGCATCGTCGCGCCGGACGGCGCGGTGGCGTTGTTCGACGACGATCATCCGCGCACGGTCGAGAACAGATGGCGGCTCAAGCTGCGCGAGATCGGCGACAAATTCGGGCGCGGCGAATCGAGCCATGTGGTCGCGCGCGAGAAGGGCGATTACCGCACGCATGAATCCTATCTGCTCGACTCCGCGTTCTCCGAGATCGAGCGCACCGGCATCGTGGTGCGCCGCGAACTCGACGCGGACCACATCGTGGGGCTTGCCTATTCGTTGTCGACGTCGTCGCCGGAAAAACTCGGCGACCGCGCGGCGGAGTTCGAACGGGAACTGCGCCGCGAACTGGCCGAAATTTCGCCCGACGGAAAGTTCGTCGAAATCGCCGAGATGGGCGCGCTGATCGCACGTCGGCCGTGAGGCGCGC
>JBEKDC010000234.1:0-5848 GCA_050014535.1 Rhizomicrobium sp. | reverse complement strand
GGACTTCGGATATCGATTTTCCTCCCCCGCGCGCGGGGGAGGTGTCGCGCGCGCGAGAGCGCGCGTGACAGAGGGGGGAAGCGTGACGGGCCCCCTTCGACGCGCTGCGCGCGCCACTTCCCGCGCGAACGGGGGAAGAAAGAGAAGAGGTGCGCGCGTTGCGAGGGCTCGCTGGCGCGGCTGAGGCGGATCGGCGCCGACCGCCGCGTTGCCAGCACCCCATGGCGACAGGTTGGGTCGGGTTTTGCCCCGGATTTCCCCGGTTCCTGTCGTCGCAGCCCTTGCGATGGCAAAGCTGCGCCATACATATACGCGAGACGCGGCGCCCAGCTGGGGCCGCGCTTAGGGACATGTCCGGTTGCCTTCAGGGACCGAGTTTGTTCCGGAGAGGTCGACATGGACATCGAAAAATTCACGGAGCGCGCGCAGGGCTTCATCCAATCTGCGCAGGGACTTGCCTTACGATCCAATCACCAGGTCCTGAAACCCGAACATCTTCTCAAAGTGCTCATCGACGACGAGGAAGGTCTCGCGGCGCGGTTGATCCGTGCAGCCGGCGGCCGCCCCGAAGATGTGCGCGCGCAGACGGAAATCGCGCTGGCGAAACTGCCCAAGGTGGAAGGCTCGGGCTCGGGGCAGGTTTACCTGGCTCCCGAAACCGCGCGCCTGTTCGACGCGGCGCAGGAACTCGCCAAGAAATCGGGCGACAGTTTCGTCACAGCGGAACTTCTTTTGCTGTCGCTTGCGATGGCGCAGGGGACGGATGCCGCGCGCATTCTGTCCGATGCCGGAGTGAAGCCGCAGGCCCTCAACACGGCGATCAAAGATCTGCGTCAGGGCCGTACGGCCGACTCGGCGACGGCCGAGAACAGCTATGACGCGCTCAAGAAATATGCGCGCGACCTGACGGAGCTGGCACGCAGCGGCAAGCTCGATCCCGTCATCGGTCGCGATGAAGAGATTCGGCGCACGATCCAGGTTCTCTCGCGGCGCACGAAGAACAATCCCGTGCTGATCGGCGAACCCGGCGTCGGCAAAACCGCCATCGCCGAAGGCCTGGCGCTGCGCATCGTCAATGGCGACGTGCCGGAGAGCCTGCGCGACAAGCGGCTGATGGCGCTCGACATGGGTGCGCTGATCGCGGGCGCGAAATTCCGCGGCGAATTCGAGGAGCGGCTGAAGGCCGTCCTGACGGAAATGATCGCAGCCCAGGGCAAGGTCATCCTCTTCATCGACGAGATGCACACGCTTGTCGGCGCCGGCAAGGCGGAAGGCGCGATGGACGCGTCCAACCTCCTGAAACCCGCGCTGGCGCGCGGCGAGCTTCATTGTATCGGCGCGACCACGCTCGACGAATACCGCAAGCATGTCGAGAAGGATGCAGCCCTGGCGCGGCGTTTCCAGCCCGTGTTCGTGTCCGAACCCACCGTCGAGGACACGATTTCGATCCTGCGAGGGCTCAAGGAAAAATACGAAGTGCATCACGGCGTGCGGATCACCGATTCGGCGATCGTCGCCGCGGCGCAGCTGTCGCATCGCTACATCGCGGACCGCTTTCTGCCGGACAAGGCCATCGACCTGATGGATGAGGCAGCGAGCCGGTTGCGCATGCAGATCGACTCCAAGCCCGAAGAGCTTGACGAACTCGACCGGCGCGTGATCCAGCTCAAGATCGAGCGCGAGGCGCTCAAGCGGGAAACCGACAAGGCGTCCAAGGATCGCCTCAAGGCGCTGGAAGTCGAGCTTGCCGATCTGGAGGAAAAAGCGGATTCGCTGACGGCCCGCTGGCAGGAAGAAAAGAAATCCGTCCAGAACGTGCAGGGCATCAAGGAAAAGCTCGACCAGGCGCGGCAGGAACTCGACGTCGTCCAGCGGCGCGGCAATCTGCAGCGCGCGGGCGAACTCGCCTATGGCGTGATCCCCGATCTCGAGAAGAAGCTGAAAGCGATCGACGAAAGTCAGGGCACCGCGCTCGTCAACGAAGCGGTGACGGCCGAACACATCGCAGGTGTCGTGTCGCGCTGGACCGGAATCCCCGTCGACAAGATGCTCGAAGGCGAACGCGACAAGCTGCTCAGCATGGAGAAGGCGCTCGACAAGCGCGTCGTCGGCCAGGAGCAGGCGGTGCGCGCGGTCTCCAATGCCGTGCGGCGCTCGCGTGCGGGGCTGCAGGACCCGCATCGTCCGATCGGCTCGTTCCTGTTCCTCGGACCCACGGGTGTGGGCAAGACCGAGCTGACGAAAGCGCTGGCGGAATTCCTGTTCGACGACGACACGGCGATGGTTCGCATCGACATGTCGGAGTTCATGGAGAAGCATGCCGTGTCGCGGCTCATCGGCGCGCCTCCGGGCTATGTCGGCTATGAAGAAGGCGGAGTGCTGACGGAAGCGGTGCGCCGCAGGCCCTATCAGGTGATCCTGTTCGACGAAGTCGAGAAGGCGCATCACGACGTGTTCAATGTGCTGCTGCAGGTGCTGGATGACGGGCGGCTGACGGACGGGCAGGGCCGCACGGTCGATTTCCGCAACACCGTGATCATCCTGACTTCGAATCTCGGTACGGAATTTCTTTCGGCCGCCGAGGATGCGGATTTGAAGCAGGCGCGCGCTCAAGTGATGGACGCGGTGCGGGCTCACTTCAGGCCGGAATTCCTCAACCGGCTGGATGAGATCATCCTGTTCCAGCGCCTCACGCGGGCGAACATGGACCGCATTGTGGACATCCAGGTTGCGCGGCTGAGCAAGCTGTTGGCAGATCGCAAGATCGAGATCGCACTCGACAACAAGGCGCGCGAATGGCTCGCCCAGGCCGGCTACGATCCCGTCTATGGCGCAAGGCCGCTCAAGCGCGTGATCCAGCGCCGGCTGCAGGATCCGCTGGCGCAGCTGTTGCTCGAAGGCAAGATCGCGGACGGCTCGAAGATCAAGGTGAGCGCCGGCAAACTGGGCCTCACCATCGACGGCCGTTCATTCGAGGCCGACGAGGACGCCTTGGACACGGCGCCTGCGCCGAGCCGGGCGATTCATTAGAGGCTGAAGCGTGGAGCGCGCGTCTTCGGTTTTGCTACGGACGGCAGACGGTGGCCCAGATCCCGGTCAGGCCGCCGGCGTCCTTCAACTGAATGTTCGACGAGCTTCCGCCTTGCACGCCATTGCCCTCGCACTCCCAGCCTGTGACCGCTCCGCCTTCCGCATGCGGCCACGCGCCGGAGAACGAGCTGTCCTTGAACCGGCAACCGCCGCCTGCCACGTAGCCGCCCTGCAGCTGATCCGCCGAAGGCGTGAACACGTAATGGCTTCCATTTTGTGCGATCGTTTGTCCGGGACCCGGGCTGACCGCTCTGCAATCCGCGTTCGCCGGCATCGCTTGCGTAGAGACAATTGCGATGACCGTCGCCGCGCCGAGAAACAATTTCGCTTTCATATCCGACCCCATCTTTCGACGAAGGAGTCATCGCACCGAGCAACGTAGCGGTACAATATAAATTGCGTAGCGCTACAATATAGACGGCGTAGCGGGATTAACCGAGTTCATCGCGGCGAATGCGGGTTAAACGCGACTACTGCGCCGCGATCTCGTGGACATGGACGTCGTGGGCGGCGAGTGTCTTCAGGACTTCCAGCGCCGTTTTCTCTTCGCCGGCGTTTCGAACATTGACCCAGAGCAGAATGCCGCCGCGGGCGAGTTGCTCGTTGACGAGCTTGGCGTGGTGCTGGTGCATCAGCCTTCCGAGCGCGGTGCCGAGCACGGCGCCGATGCCTGCTGCGACCAGCACCGGAATGACAGTCCCGATTCCGGCGACGACGAGGGCCCCGATCCCCGCGAGGGCCGGCGCGGGCAGATAGTCCGCCTCGAGCAGCGAGACGTGCGAAAAGAAGGTCGCACGCGGCGCCTTCGCGTCGTCTTCCATCTCCTTCACCTGCGAATAGCGATGACCGAGTTTCTGCTCGACCGTGCTTTCGCTGGCGAGCACGGAGAAGGCCGCCCGGTCGAAGCCGCGCGTCTCGAGCGCAAAGACCGCCTTGTCGAGCGCGTCGGCGTCGTCGAACGCGGCGACGGCTTCTTTGATGGTAGCGGGCATATTACGGCGTCCTCACAGGATGAATGGCGACAATGGGCATAACGTGCGAAAGGCCCAAAAGTATCATTTGGCAAGCTGCTTTCGGATGGCTTTCAGTTCCTGCCGCCGTTTGGCGCTCACCTCCGGAAATGCCATATTGAGGTCCAGCATCGTATCGAGAACGATTCTCGAGACGATGAGCCGGGCATTCGGCTTGTCGTCGGCCGGAACCACATACCACGGCGCGTGCTTCAAGCTCGTGGCTCCCAGGCATTCGCCATACACTTCCATGTAGCGCTTCCAGAATTTGCGCTCCTCGATATCGGCCATGCTGAACTTCCAGTTTTTCTCCGGCTCGTCGATCCGCGCCAGGAATCGCTTGCGTTGCTCGTCCTTGGAAAGATGCAGGAAGAATTTGATGATCCTCGTTCCGTTGGCATGGAGGTGCTTTTCCAGATTGGCGATCGAACGGTAGCGGTCGTGCCATAGGCTCTCGTCGTGCTTCGGCGCATCCGGCAATCCTTCGGCGACCAGAAGCTCGCGATGCACGCGAACGATCAGCACTTCCTCGTAGTAGGACCGGTTGAAGATGCCGATCTTGCCGCGCTCGGGAAGGTTGCGCGTCGTGCGCCACAGAAAATCGTGCTGCAGTTCCTCGCCGCTGGGATGCTTGAAGCTGAACACCTGGCAACCCTGCGGATTGACTCCCGACATCACATGCTTGATGGCGCCGTCTTTGCCGGCAGCATCCATCGCCTGGAAGATCAGCAGGATGGCGTGGCGATCGCTGCCGTAGAGCAGCTCCTGTTGCGCGCTTAATTGCACCACATGTTCCTGCAGAAGTTTTCTGTAGTGCGATTTCGATTTGTAGACGGGTGCGATCTTCGTCGGCCACTTCTTGAGATCGACGGTGTCGCCTTCGGCAACACGAAACTCTGGGGAATGGATTTTCATGGCGTGGTGCTCACGGGACGGCGTGCCGGAGCATAGCCTCATACCGGTCGCGTCCAATACCCCCGATAGCGCTGCGATTTCCGCCTCACGCGGCCAAGGTCGTATCGAGCGGGTCGTGCGCGGCGCCGTTCGCGCCTACGGCTGCGCCGGATTTCTCCAGCAGCGCGAGGAACGGCTTGATGATGTCGATCGGCATCGGGAAGATGATCGTGGAATTCTGTTCGGCGCCGATCTCCGTCAGAGTTTGCAAATAGCGCAGCTGCATGGCGGCCGGAATGCTCGACAGCACCTTCGCGGCGTTGACGAGCGTCTGCGAGGCCTGAAATTCGGCTTCCGCGTGAATGATCTTCGCGCGCCGGTCGCGTTCCGCTTCCGCCTGCTTGGCGATCGCGCGCACCATGTTCTCCGTGAGCTCGACGGTCCTGATCTCGACATTGCTCACCTTGATGCCCCAGGTCTCGGTCTGGGTATCGAGAATGCTTTGAACGTCGGCGCTGAGCTTCTTGCGGTCGGACAACATCTCGTCGAGCTCGTGCTGGCCCAGCACGGCGCGCAATGTCGTTTGGGCGAGCATGTTGGTGGCCGGCAGATAATGCTGCACCTGAATGATCGCGCGTTCCGGATTGACGACGTTGAAATAGAGCACCGCATCGACCTTCATCGACACGTTGTCGCGGGATATCACATCCTGGGTCGGTATCTCGATCACCTGGATGCGCAGATCGACGCGCACCATCTCCTGGAAGAACGGAATCAGAAGAACGAGGCCCGGTCCCCTGACGCCCTGGAAGCGGCCGAGGGTAAAGACGACGGCCCGCTCATATTGACGCAAA
>JBEKDC010000233.1:0-5854 GCA_050014535.1 Rhizomicrobium sp. | reverse complement strand
GTCCAGGCGCGGCCGTGCACGACGCGGCCGGTGGGTGCTCCGGTTGCCTTGCCGTCCCTAAACGCAAAGCCGCCGTTCACGAGCACGTCGTCCACGCCGACGGCGAGCTGGTCCGGCACGGCATAGGTCGCGCGGTCGGCGATGGTGTTCGGATCGAACACGACGATGTCGGCGTAATAGCCCGTCTTCAGCAGTCCGCGATCGGCCAGCGACAAATTCTGCGCAGGAAAGCCCGACAAACGCCGGATGGCGTCCGGCAGAGTGAGATCGTGATTTTCGCGCACATATTTTCCCAAGAGCCGCGCGAAATTCCCGTAGGCGCGCGGATGGCTTTTCGCGAGCAGGAACACGCCTTCCGGCGCCGGCGCGGCCTCGTCGGAGCCGAAGCTCATCCAGGGCAGCGCCACCTCGCGCCGGACATGGTCCTCGCTCATCAGGAAATAGGCGACCCCCACCCGCGAGCCGTCTTCGATCACCAGATCGATGGCGGTATCCTCCGGACTCTCGCCCCGCATCTTCGCGACTTCGGCCAGGGTCTTGCCCGAAAGCGGCTTCAATTTGGGATTCTTGAACGCCAGCAGCAGCGTGCCCTCGGGCCCGGCGCCGGCGTAGATGTTTTCCCAGGTCTTGGGATGCGCATCCAGCATCTCCGCCTTGACGCGCGCGCGAATGGCGGGGTCCTTGAGCCGCGCGATCCATTTTTCCAGCCCGCCGTCCTGCGCCCATGACGGCATCGCCGCGTCGAGGCCGGTGGCGCCAGCGGTGTAGGTGTACATGTTGGCCGTGATGCGAGTGCCGCGGGCGCGCGCGGCGTTTATCATCGCGATGACCTTGTCGAGCTTCGGCCAGTTGTCGCGACCGGCCTGCTTGAAATGGTAGATCTCGGCCGGCGCGCCGGAGGCCTCGGCGATGTCGATGCTCTCCTGCACACCCTCTTCCAGCCGGTCGCCTTCGCTGCGGAGATGGGCGATGTAGATGCCGCCGCATTGCGCAGAGACTTTCGCGAGCGCGATGAGTTCGGGCGTCTTCGCATAGGTGTTGGGCGAATAGATGAGCGCGTCGGTGAGCCCCAGCGCACCCTCTTCCATCGCCTGTTTGACAAGGCCTTGCATCGCCACAAGCTGAGCGGGAGACGGCTGGATGTCCGCTTCGCCCAGCAGATTGGTGCGCACGGTGCCCGCACCCACGAACGACGCAACGTTGGGCGAAATTCCTTTTTTCTGCAGCATGTCGAGATAGCCGCCCAGCGTCGTCCAGGTGATTTTGTATTTGATGTCGCTCTGGCGCGCTTCGCCCAGCCGCTTCATCTCCGGCGTCAGCGGGCCCATGGAGTCCTCGCCGATCACTTCAAGCGTGACGCCTTGTGCGAGATCGGAGAGACCGCGGCCGTCGGCGATCAGGCTCTCCTCGGGATGGGCGAGCATATTGATGAAGCCGGGCGACACCGCCTTGCCGCGCGCGTCGATTTCCGTGCGGCCGCTTCCCTCGAGATGCGGCGCAATGGCGGCGATACGATCGCCGTTCACCGCCACGTCGGCCACATAGGGTGTTCCGCCCGAACCGTCATAGATGGTGCCGTGGCGGATGACGACATCGTAAACGGGCGCAGCACCCGCGCCGTCCGAGGCCGCAAGAGCAAGAAATAGCGTGACGGCAAAAAAGCGATGCATGACGATCTCTCCCGTATGGCCGGACGATAACACGCCGAAAAAGAAGAAGTAAATTTCTCGTGTCTTCGCATCCGGACAGTCAGCCGGCGATTGACTCGGCAGCCGAACCGCGTCAATACTTCACCAAGTAGCAAACTATTGAGGGGACAGTCATGCGGACAAACGGATGGACGATCGGACTTGCGGGCTCATGGGTTTTCCTGCTTTGCGCGATCGGCTCTGCCGGCGCGGAGGGGGCAAAGACTTCCTATCCGGCCATGGCGCCGCTGGCGCAATACCAGGAGGCGAGTCCTGCCGATGAGATCGCGCTCGCCCGCAGCGCGGCGCCGCCGTCGATCTCCGCCGACGCCGATGTGCTCACGCTCGGCGCCGAAGGTTACCACACGGCGGTGAAGGGCAAGAACGGCTTCGTCTGCATCGTCTCGCGGTCATGGGGTGCGGCTTTCAGCGACCCCGTGTTCTGGAATCCGAAGATTCGGGCGGGGATATGCTACAACCCCGCCGGCGCGCGCAGCGTGCTGCCCGCCTATCTCGAAAGAACGCGCTGGGTGCTCGCAGGCGTATCGACCGCGGACATGATCGCGCGCATCAAGGCCGAAATTGCCGCGAAGACGTATGTGCTGCCGGAGCCGGGTGCGATGTGCTTCATGTTGTCGAAGCAGCAACGTTTTGCCGATGGCGGGCACTGGCATCCGCATCTGATGTTCTTCATCGCCCATGTCGACGGGGCGGCCTGGGGCGCCGATCTGCCCGGCTCGCCGATCTATGCCTCGGCCGGCGATCCGGATCCGGTCACGACATTCATGGTTCCGGTGACCAAATGGTCCGACGGAACGCCGGCGGCGATGGAGATGCATTAGCGAGGCGGAAAAGGATCGCGCCAGCTCTCGATCTCGTTCAGCCGGTCGTGCCAGCCGCACATATTTGCGAAATCGCCGAGCGGCAACTTCGCCTCGTCGGCATAGGGAAGCACCATCGCAACCGAAAAATCTGCCACCGTGATGCTGTCGCCCACAAGCCATGTCCGATCCGCGAGATGGCCGTCGAGCACAGCAGCCCAGCGGCGAAAATCGCGGATTGCTTCGTCGACCACGGCCGCATCGGGCGGCCCGACGCCGAAACGCCGCTTGACGATATTCTCGAAATAAAGTGTGCCGCCCGCCCGCGTAAAATGTTGCGCGTTCCAGCTGAACCAGCGGACGATGTCCATCTGTCGCGCATCGTGCGGCCACAGATCGGCGCCCATATCGTCGGACAGCCGGCAGATCACGGCGTCGGCTTCCCAGGTGATCCGCTCGCCCTTCACCAGGGTCGGCACCTTGCCGTTCGGATTGATCGCGAGATAGGCTGGCGTCTGGTGCTCGCCCTTCGCGAAGTCGAGATAAACATATTCGACCGGCGCGTTCACATAGCGCGCGACGGCGCACGCCCTGTGCGATGAAAGAATATCCGAGTAATAGAGCTTCATGATGCAGCTCCGGCGAAATGCGCTTCGAGCTTGTCGAGCGCACCCGTCCAGCCCTCTTCGTGGCTGCGACGCGAGTCTTCGTCGTGCAGGAGCGCGTGCGTAAAGGTGAGTTCGGTGCCTTCGGGAACGGCCCGAAGCCTCATCTCGACGCGCGACTCGCCCGGGTCTTCCTCGCCGCCTTTCCAGCGCCAGCTCATGACGACCCGTTCAGGCCGCACGATTTCCAGAAATTCGCCGCTGCTTTCGTGCTCGCCGCCGTCGAGCCGGCGGAAGCGGACGCGATAGCGGCCGCCCACCCGCGGATCGGATTCCGCCAGAAGCACGGGGCCTGCATCGGGACCCCACCAATGCACGATGCCTTCAGCCGTCGTGACCGCATCGAAGACGATCTGCGGCCGCGCCTTGATGCGGCGCACAAGAGTGAGGCTCGTCATCGTCCTCTTCTCCGCGTTTCGGTTTCCTTGCTCTCGGCGTAGGTCGCGAGCCGGTCGAGGCCCGCCGACCAGAAGCGCTCGTAACGGCGCAGCCATTCCATCGCCTCGCGCATCGGCTGGGGCCTGAGCCGCACCGTCACCGTGCGGCCGGATTTCGAGCGGGTGACCAGGCCCGCGCCGTCGAGCACGTCGAGATGCTTCATCACCGCGGGCAGCTTGATGGCGAATGGTTCCGCAAGTTCGCTGACGGATAGGCCGTCCCTGCGTTCCAGTTGCGCCAGAATCGCGCGCCGCGTCGGATCGACGAGTGCTGCGAAGGTACGGTCGAGACGTTCCTGATAGTTTACCATATAGGAAAGTATTGACGGCAGCGATCAGATTGTCAACACCCGAGGTAACTCAGTTTCTACGGCTTGAACCCTTTCGGGATCGCGGACACCTCGGCCGGCGCGAGCGGCGTCATGGTTTTGACGATGCAGGGCTCGGTGAAGACGGACATTCCGTCGGAAACCCGCAGGTCCCAATCGATGGGCTCGCACACGAGGTCCGGCCCGCGCGTATGCGTGATCAGACGCGAGCCAGGCGTCTTGAGCGCCGGGCAAACTCCCGCCAGGTCGAGCCGATAAAATTTGTCGAAGAGCACGCGAATGTAGATCGTCCTGGCGTCGGGCGCGCGCCAACTCTGGAATTGCTCGATCCTGAAACACCGGTCCGGCGGAGCGCTTGCCTGTTGCGCCGACGCAGGATGGCTTACCGCGACGGACACCATGAGCACTGCAATGAGCCGACGATACTGCGTCATGTTGCGTTCCATCCGCGAGGATTCACGCCCGTAGAATACATCATCGCCAAGTCTTCTGATAGCTCGGCCGACCCATTCGCCAAGCGCGCGCACGAAATACCCAACGTGAATCCGTCTATATCGCCGGAACCTCCACAATTGAAGGAACTGGCCGCGCCGACGGCGCCGGTTGGCCGCGTTGAACCGCCGCCCCAAGGAAATCACAGGCTTTCCGTAAGCTTTCCACAGACACTTTCGCGATACCGTCAGCGATGCTGCGCGGGCCACCAAAGAAGGACTGCATGTCGACATTCGTGAAGGCCGTCAGCGCGCTGGTGTCGGTGGCTTGAAGCGATGGCACCGTCGCACAGGACCGGCACACCCGGAAACGGACGAATTCGAAAGAGGTTTTCAAATGCGCACAGACTTTGATCCAAATTTTGCCAAGGATCGCCAGGGCGGCGGCTTTTGGGCGCGGATTCCTGTCACCCCGCGCGCCATTGTCGTGGGTGTCGTTGTCGGAATGACGGCAGCGAATGTCTGGCCGCTGCTACTTGTCAAAGTGGGCATGCCGCTCGCGGCTTGTGTCGAAGCGATTTTCCTCGTTGCGTATATGTGGTGGGCCGGCGGAGGGGGGCCACCCCGTTCGCTGAAGGCCGTTCGTGCAGACTCGTTTCGCGTCCGAACGCTTTCGGCCACGGAGTGGAAGTGGGGACTGGCTGCGGCCGTCCTCTTTGCGGTCACCGTGCACGCCGCCATTGTTGTGCTCTTTCGCCTTGTCCCGTTTCCGGCTCAGGCTTTCCACGTTGGTTACGACTTCTCCTCGGTCCCGGGTGTGCCGCTGCGCTGGTTTGCGGTTGTCGTGTCCGCGGCTTCGGCGGGCATCTGCGAAGAAACCGGCTTTCGGGGATATATGCAGCGACCGATCGAAACGCGACACGGCGCCGTAATAGCGATCATGATTTCGGCCCTGTTCTTCATGCTGATACATCTGACGAAGGCTTGGTCGGTCGTCGGAATGGTGCCGATCGTCTTCGGTGCAGGCGTAATGCTGGGAACGCTCGCATGGGCCTCAAAATCGCTCTACTTTTGCATGATTGGCCACACGATTATGGATGTGGGATTGTTCGGCTTCTACTGGGGACAAATTTCCGGCACGTTTACACAACGTCCCATTTCGGAAACCGGGATGGATCAAACGTTTTTTCTGGAGTGCGGCGTTCTTGCAGCCGCCTTGTTGTTGACCGTTGTCGCAATCGCCGGATTGCGCCGGCTGTCCCGTGACAGCTAGACGAGGGTTCGCAACGGGTTGACCATTCGGGCCCAGCCGTAGGAAGTCGAAGTCGTCGGCGCATTGGCATGCCCCGGAGGAATCGGATGAGCCGACTCGATCCTTGCGCGGAGCCGCAGGCAGTTTTCAGGAAAGCGGTCGGGGGTCCGGTATCGCAACATCGTACCTGAAATCGGCCTTCGGCCACGGCGGTACAAGCTCGTGAAGGTG
>JBEKDC010000232.1:0-9989 GCA_050014535.1 Rhizomicrobium sp. | reverse complement strand
AGCGCTGCATTGAAAAATCGCGACATGATCTGACCTCCCGCGTGCCGTCGCGCCATATTAAGCGCCGCCAAGACTTTAGGACAGGGCTTCCCGGAGACCCGCGCATCGGCGCGGAAGGCTGCACCCCGCTTTCGTCGCGGGCGCGAGGTTCCTTCTTCTGGGCGAATTCGGCGTTTCCGTGCTCTAATTCAATCCGGCCTGGAAACCGATCGCGATCGTAATCGACAAAGCGTGGGGCTATGCGGGTCAAAACGAAGACTCTAAAAGTCCTTCTTCGCCCCCGCAGCTTCCGCCTTCTCGTCGCGCTCAATCTGATTGTTCACGGCCGTAGACTGTACAGCCGCCGTGCAAATCGATGCGATGTCGTTGCAATCAAGGAAAACGACAGCTGTTGTCCCCTGCCAAAGATAGCGATTCACGAATCCGCTCGCCTTCTCGCCCTGACCGAACTGCGCGTTGAATGCGGCCAGCATTGCCGGATTTGAGCCGGGCTGCGAGAGAATCATAACGCCTTCAAAGCTGCCCTTGTAGAATTCGTATACGACATCTCTCAGGCGAGCGCCGCCGATGATCATCTTGTCGCCCTTGCGCTTGTAGTAGATATGAGCGCCGTCGTTTTCAATTGCGATCATTTCGCCGGCAAATTTCGCGATCGGGGCGCCCCATGGGACGCCGCGAAACTCCTTTGGCTCGTTGTCGAAGGCGGACGCCGCCGCCGCCGTCAGGACAGCGGCTGCCGCCAATCCGAAGCTTCGCATTTTCCGTCGCATATGCGTCCCCCGAAAACACACGGAGCGGCACTCTAAAATCAAACGTTCGCTATGGACAAGGAGGGCGTGAAGCCGATGCGGCCGGCGCGCCTTGTCATTGACCACGAGCGACTGCCTCACGCCGATACCAGCCCGGGAAACGCACGCGGGT
Organism: Rhizomicrobium sp.; assembly: GCA_050014535.1. Classification (GTDB taxonomy): domain Bacteria; phylum Pseudomonadota; class Alphaproteobacteria; order Micropepsales; family Micropepsaceae; genus Rhizomicrobium. The sequence continues at coordinate 9,068 of JBEKDC010000232.1, read as the reverse complement.
CATCCAGAAGATCAGCAAGCCCAAGGGGATAAGCTGCGGCGGGAAAAAGACCGGCGTGACATGCATGGATCTGCGCAAGAGTCGCGGCGCGCCGATGTGAAGCCCGTAGGCGAGCATCGTGATGTCGTGAAACAGGCCGCCGGCCATGCTTGCCCCTGAGCCTCCCGTTGCCCACACTCAGCCTATCCGCCGCGAACGCGACCTTCCATGACACGAGGCATCAGAGGCATGATCGCAGGTAACAACCGCAGGAAAATTCCATGCCCGAGCTGACGGTCGCGGCCGGCCTGGCGCGGGGGTTGATGGATATCGCCGTCGCCAAAGGCGCGAGCCGGTTCGAGCTCGCCGCGCGATCGGGGATCGCCGCCAAAGACCTCGAGGACGTCGATCGCCGCATTCCGTTCGCCAAATATGTCGCGCTGATGCATGCGGGCCAGACGCTCGCAAACGATCCCGCGCTCGCGCTGCATTACGGCGAGACCAACGACATGTCCGATATCTCCGTCGTGGGACTCATCGCCTATGCCTGCGAAACCATGCTGGAGGGGATGCAGCAGCTCAATCGCTATGGACGCCTGGTCGTCGAATTCGACGGACCCCATGACCGCTTCAAGGTCGCGCAGAAGGACGGTGGCCTATGGGCCGTCGACAACCGCGAGAATCCGAACTTATTTCCGGAGCTCACGGAATCCACCTTTGCGCGCATGATCTGCGCGCCGCGCCGCTTCGGCGTGACCCAGATCGCGAAGGCCGTGCACGTCACGCATCCCGCACCCGTCTATCGGGCAGAATATGAGCGCATCTATGGCGCGCCCGTGACCTTCGAAGCCGATTGGAACGCCGTGCAGCTCGACGAAAAATGGATGACCTACAAAATCGCCCTGCAGCCGCGCTATGTCTTCGGCATTCTCAGCGAACATGCCGACGCGCTGCTCAAGAGCCTCGAGGATTCGAAGTCCACGCGCGGACGGGTCGAGAGCCTCTTGATGCCGATCCTGCACAAGGGCGACGCGAACATGGATGCCATCGCCGGCAAGATGGGGCTCAGCCGGCAGACTTTGTTCCGCCAACTGAAAGCGGAAGGCACAACTTTCGAGAAAGTGCTGGACGAATTGCGCCACCAGCTGGCGCTGCAATATCTGAGCGGCAAGAAAGCGTCCGTGAACGAAACCGCCTATCTGGTGGGTTTTTCCGAACCCGCGGCGTTCTCGCGCGCCTTCAAGCGCTGGACCGGCACCAGCCCCCGCGAGATGCGGCAATGACGTCGATGCCGGCTTGGCGCGGACATCGCACCGCGCGTCAGTAGAGGCCCGGAACGATGCGCCAGGGCACGCGCTTTATATAATCGTTCCACAGCGCGCCGTATTTCCGCGCGCAGCGTCGATCATCGTCGATCTGGCGGGGGATCAGCAGCGCCACGTAATAAAGCGGGTAAAGCCACGGCGCGAAGCGGCCGGGATAGCCGAGCGCCAGTGTGAGGCCGACGGCCATCAGGACCTCGCCCAGATAATTCACATGACGCGCCGCGCCCCAGAATCCGCTGACGAGAAGCTTGTTCCGGCCGTCGGCGAGAGCGACGGGCTCGATCAGTCCGAGGTAGCGCGCGCCCGGATCGCGCTTGAACAGATATTTCTGCATGTTGGCGCCGCGCGCGAACATCCAGCCGCAGAAAAACAGAACCGCGGCGAGCGCGCGCAATGCGACCGACGCGCGGGAATCCGGCAAATCCGCGACCGACCACAGCCCGACACAATAGAAATACGGATAGAAGACGAGGCATCCCCAGGCGAGCTTGAACCCCACGCGCTCGGCTACGAAATCATAGGTATAGAGATGCACGCGCTCGAAGAAGAGATATTCGCACAGAAAAAACGTGAAGAGTGCGACGTAGAGCGTCACATCCGGCGAGGAATCGCCAGGAAAAGCGAGGCGCCGGTGCATCGCGAAAGAATAGAGATTGAGCCCCAGCATCGTTGCACCTGCAAGATAGAGATACATCTTCGCGTCGATGCGTGCCCCCGGCCCTTGCGGGTTTTCGATGCGGCCGAAATAAAGATCCGCGAGCATGCCCTTCCCGCTCGGTCGCGCTGGCAGAACGAGCGCGAGTGTCGCCAAAACGCCGAGAACGCAGGCGCCGGCGAGTCCCTGCCAGCGCGTCTGCCAGAAGAAATCCCATGCAAGCCAGCCTCGCGAACAAGCGAACGCCCACAGAGCAATGGTCAGCGCATAAACGGCAAGACCGTTCAGCCGATAGCGATAGGGATTCCCCGTGGCGGGATCGATCGCGTAGCCTTCGACCTTTCGCGCCGGCAGCGCGAGATGCAGAAGTGCCACGCCCGCATAGACGCAGGCAGGTGCGAGGAAGCCCGCAATGCTCATGTGAAGTTTTTTGTCGAGCGGGCCATGGCGGCGATCGCGGCGCGTCGCTTTTCACGACCTTCGCATAACCTGGCGTGCGGATCGCGCCGGCGCAACAGACCACGACATCGACTCCCTTGGGACTGAGCTCGCTCCAAAGACCCGCGCCGAAGATCGTGTTGAACGCTTTCGACCCGGCGTAGGCCGCGATGCGCGGAGCACCCTGCAAGCCCGCCAGCGAAGACATCAGCACGATTCCGCCGCGCCCGCGCGCGACCATGCCGGGCGCGAGCGTGCGCACGACGATCAGGGGTGCGCGCACAGTCACATCGACGACGCGCAAGAGATCGTCGATGGGCTGCGCGATCGTCTCGCCCACGGGTGCGTAAGCGGCATTGTAAACGGCGAGCCCGATATCGAGATCCTGCGTCAGCGCTTCCAGCGCGCCGGCCAGATCGGGACGCGCCAGATCGCAGACGACATCGCGCACTTCGATGGCGTTGTCCGCGCGCAGGCGCCGCGCCACGTCCCGAAGCAACTCGCCACGGCGCGCGAGCAACAACAGATTCACGCCGCGCGCGGCGAGCGCCGCCGCGAATGCCGCACCCAATCCTTCCGACGCGCCCGCAACGACCGCCCAGGGACCGTATTTCGCTGCGAAAGTCGACGGCATCTTCTCGCTTTCCCGCCGATCGGAAGGCTCGACGCGGTCGAACCACGCGTCTACCGGCATCGGGACGCGGAGTTTCGCTGCAGCCGGACTGCCCAACAAAGTCCGACAGTCAGCGGCCGGTCGTGCCGGGGGTGGACGATGTGCTGTGGCTGTGACCGATGATCACGTCCAACGCCACCGCCGTGAGGGTTGCGGCCACTCCGACGGTGACGAGCGGGGTGGTGATGAAGCTCGCGGCTGCCGCGTTGCCGGCAGCCAAACCGACGGGCAGCGTCTTCGACGCCAGCAGGAAGTCCATTTCTCCGACCGGCGCAAGAGGCGTGGACGAAACCGGAATCGCCGGCGGCACGCCGGCGGCGGCGACGACCGTGGTCATGCCCGCCTCGACCGTCACGGTCTGGGCGTCCGCCGTGACGAGTGCGGCACCTTCTTCCACCGACACCGTCGTCGATCCGTCGGCGGCCACGGTGATGGTGAGGATCGTGCCGCGCACGCCTATCGTGGCGGTCGGCGTGACGATCTTGTAGGCGCTCTTGGGCAGGCTGCCGGTCGCAAACCGCGCCACACCTTTCGCGATCGACAATGCAACCTGGGATTTGTTCGGATCGGGATCGAAGACGAAGCGGTCCAGCGTCACTTCCGATCCGGCGCCGATCGATAGGTCGGTGTTGTCCTGGAAACGGACGCGCGAGGCGCTCTTGTCGGCGGTGCGGATGATCTCGTTCTGGAACACGTCGATTCCGGCGCGCAACACCGCAGGTTGCTGCGTTCCGATCGTGCCGCGGACGTCGTTCACCACGACCTGCGTGTCGCCGATATTCTGATCGGCGAGCGCGATCTGGCTCGAAAACGGCGACAATGCCAGCGCGCAACCCAGCGCCTGGGCAAGAGCACGACGATACAACGAACTACGCATGCGTCCCCCTGAATGCCCTCGGCCCGGACGATCTGTAACAGCGATAGGAAACCCCCGTCAAATTGCGGGGGCTATTTCGATTCCGCCACAAACACACCGTTCCAGTCCTGCGGCGGAGGATCGACCATGAATCTGGCGATGCGAGCGGCATAAACATCGTAAAAATGGGCCAGGCGGGGTTCCAGCGGCCGGCAAAGGTCGATTGCGACATACACGTCCGCCCAACGCCTTTGGCGATACGCAGCGAGCATCTCGTCATGCGTCGCGCGCAGATGTGCGAACGCTTCGCTGCTTGCAATCGAATCGTCGCCCAGCAAGGCATAGATCCGGATCGCTTCCTCCTTGCCGTGGACGACGATGAGATCGAGCTCGATGGCGGCCCAGCCCGGAACCGTGGCAAGCGTGCTTTCGCTGATGACGACGCCGACATCGTAGGTCTTTGACTGGCCTTCCAGCCGCGATGCGAGGTTCACCGGATCGCCGATCGCGGAATAATCGAAGCGCTGATCGGACCCCATATTGCCGACCACGCATTGCCCCGTGTTGAGGCCGATGCCGACATGCAGCGCATGAAAGATCTGCTCTGCCGCCACGGCCTCCGCTTCGAGCGCGGCATTGAGGCGGTCGAGAGCGGCGAGCATGGCGAGCGCGCTCGCGCAGGCATGTTCGCCATGGGCCGCGTCATCGAGCGGCGCGTTCCAGAACGCCATGATGCAATCGCCCATATATTTGTCGATGGTGCCGCGCCGCGACAGGATGATATCCGTCATCGGCGTGAGAGGAACGTCATCTCGCGCAGATCGCCGCCGAGCTTGAGGCGCGCGGGATTTCTCGTCAGTTCCTCGACAAGCGCCGGCGAGAGATACTGTCCGAACGCGCCGCGAACCTGCCGCTTCTCCGCTTCGGTTCGTAGATAGCCGATGATGGTGGACGACAGATAGACTGCGAATGCCGCGACCGATGGCGTGACCGGATCGAACAGCATGAGGCTCGACGTATAGGCATGCCAGGATGCGGCGAAGGCGGCGAGGATCGCGGACACGACGAGCACTCCCGACCACACCGCGCCGAGCGTGCGCAGCACGACGATCAGCAGGCTGCCCACGATCAGCACGAAACAGAACTCTGCCGCGCGCGCCCAATCCGGCCGCTCGAGATAATGCCCCAGCAGCATCTGCTCGAGCGCCTGGGCATGCGCCTCAACTCCGGGCATGACGGGATCGATCGGCGACGGCCGGATATCGCGCAGGCCCGCGGCGCTGGTGCCGATCAGCACGATAGAGCCCCGCACCCGCGCGGGATCGAAATTGTCCGCGAACACTTGCCACGCCGGAATGACCCGCCGCGGCACCGGCGGCGTGAAATGGATCAGCACGGCGCCTTCGGCGTCCGTCGGCACGATCACTTTGCCAATCTTGATGCTGACGATGCCTTTCTGGTTGCCGTAGCCGTATTCGCCGCTCGCCCCCGTCGACTTGATCAGCACCGTGTGCGCGCCTTGCGCGATGCGAAGCGCTTCCGCCGCCAGCGTGGGATAAAGCTGCGATCCGATCCGCTCGACGAGAGGCACGCGGCGCAGGATGAAATCGCTGTCCGTGGTGAAACTGATGCTGCCGTTGCCCGCGGCCGCGGATTCGATCGCTGGAAGATTGTCGACCGCGCCGGCATAATCCGGAATGAAAGGAAGCGGATCGTCACCCAAGGTGGCGAAACCGCTGCGCACGGCGGGCTCGCGTCCGCCTGCCGCGTTGGTCAGCGCAAATCCGGTGACCACATTGCCGGCGTCCTGGATCGCCTTGGCCAGCAACGCGTCGTGATCGGGCACCGCCGACAAGGTCTTGCGCAACGCATCGACCGGCACGCCGTCGGCCGTCCAGATGTTGAGGATCTGCGCCGGCGAAGTGCGATCCGGCTCCGCGAACACGATATCGAACACGATGGCCGATGCGCCGGATTGGGACAGCCGGCCGATCATCGCGGCCACCGCACTGCGGGGCCACGGCCATTGGCCGATCTGCGTGAGGCTCGCATCGTCGATATCGACGATGCGGACGGGCGCTTTCTGGTAAGTGCGAGGTGCGAGACGCTGATAATAATCGAAGACGCTTCTGCGCTGCCGATCAATGATGCTTCCCGGATCGACCCAGCACCACAGCAACGCCGCGACGAGCAGCGCCAGCTGCAATATCAAGGTCAGGGACAGTCGCACGCGGAACATTTATGGGACCCCGAATATCGAACTCACGCGAAGCACTCCCGGTGAGCCGATGCCACTACTTCTCCATGGCCGGGCTTGACCCGGCCACCCAGCGGGCGAGCGTCCGCGAGGCCAATAAACTTCTCTGCGCGAGTCAAAATTGTCCAGCTTACAATTGTGTTCTGAGCACCGTTATTCGCGGCGCAGACGCGCCGCGGCTAGGTGGCCGGGTCAAGCCCGGCCGTGGAGAGGTGGGGAGCGTTTTTAGTTCTGATGCGGGCCCCAGGGGCCGGATTCGTCGGTGGCGGGTGGGGTTGGGCCGCCCCAGGGGCCGGGGTCGGTCGAAGTGATTGCCGGGCTGGGTGGAGGCGATGCGATCTCCGCAGGCGCGCGGCCGCCCAGTTCTTCCAGAATATGGATGCGCTGTTCGATCGGCGGATGGGTGTCGAACAAGCCGCCGAGGCTGAACGACGAAGGCGGGTTTTCGATGAACATCTGGCGCACTTCGCTGGGCACATGCGGGATCGTCGGATTCTGCGAAATCTTCGTGAGCGCGCTGATCAGCGCATCCGGATTCTTCGTGAGCTCGACCGAGCCCGCATCGGCCAGCAGCTCGCGCCTGCGCGACAATGCGAAACGCAAAATCAGCGCCAGCATATAACCCACAAACGCCGCCACCGCCGCGATCAGCATCAGCACGATCACCCCGCCGCCATTGCGCGAGCGACCCCGGTTGAACGACGCGATATAGATGCTGCGCCACAGCATCTGGGCCAGAAACGAAATCATGCCGGTGAACACCACGGTCACGATCAGGAGCCGGCAATCGCGATCGATGATGTGGGTGAGTTCGTGCGCCAGCACCGCCTCCAGCTCCGGCCCGTTCAGCGTGTCGAGCAGCCCGCGCGTCACCGTGATGGCATAGCTCTTCTGGTCGATGCCGCTGGCATAGGCGTTCATCACGTCGGTATCGATGACGTAAAGCGGCGGCGTGGGAAGCCCGCGCGAGATGCACAGATTCTCGAGCAGGTTATAAAGCTGTGGCTGCTCCTCGCGCGAAACCGGCTTGGCGCCAGTCGCCATATGGATGATGGAGCTGTTGAAGAAATAGCCGACGATCATCCACACCGCGGCGATGCCGAAGATGATCGGCCAATAGGCGACCATGGCGGACAATGCGAGATCCCCGGCGCTGCCCGTGCCCAGAACGGATTCGATGCCGATGGCCTGGAACGGGCTGTAGCCGTAAGGCCCCTGCCGGCCGCTCGCGAGCAATCCGAACGCGAAGAAGATGCCGCCGAGCAACGCGAGCAGCAGCAGCGGAAACGCCGCCAGCAGCAGGAGCGATTTGACATTGTTGCTGCGGCGATAGGTGGTGAGGCCGAGCGTGGCGGTGGGCATGGCCTAGCCGAACGATACTTTCGGCGGGTTCACGTCTTCGGCCTTCTCGGCCGCATCGAGCTCGAACATCTGGGCCGGCGCGAAGCCCATCATGCCCGCGAACAGCACGGCCGGGAATTTCTGGATCGCGCCGTTATATTCGGCGACCGCATTGTTGAGGAAGCGCCGCGCCGCCGCGATCTTGTTCTCGAGATCGGAAAGCTCGCTTTGCAGCTTGAGGAAATTCTCGTTCGCCTTGAGCTGCGGATAATTCTCGGCGACGGCCAGGAGATTGCCGAGAGCGCCGGTGAGCGCGCCTTCGGCGGCCGCCTTCTCGCCCACGCCGGTGGCGCGCATCGCGGTGGCGCGCGCCTCGGTCACCTTCTCGAACACGCCGCTTTCATGCGCGGCATAACCCTTCACGGTCTCCACCAGATTCGGGATCAGATCGTGGCGCTGCTTGAGCTGCACATCGATATCCGCAAACGCCTGCTTCCACGCCTGCCTGAGCCCGACGAGGGAATTGTAGGTCATGACGGCGAAGAGGACGATGAGCGCGAGGACGACGAGGGTAATGATCATGGGGGAGCGATTCCGAGTGGCGGGGAGAGGTTAGCGGATTGGGGGCGACGTGGCGAGGAGAAATCCGTTTCGCGTTCCTGCATTTTGTGCAGATTGCGCAAGCGGGTGCTCCACTTGCGGCATGGCCGAAAAGCCCACACAATGAAACGATATAGGGGAGATGCTCGGGGAATCCCGGCTCGATAGGTTTAGCGGAGAATTGCGATGTTGAAGGGCATTTCGGCGGCAGGTGCCGTCCTGACTATTTTGCTCGCCACCGTTCCTTCCTGGGGCGCAACCGAGTCGGTGCTGTATTCATTCGAGGGTGGCAACGACGGCTCCGACCCCGTAGCCGGCCTGATTGCAGACGCCAACGGCAATTTCTATGGGACCACATCCTCGGGAGGTACGCATACCGTAGGCACTGTTTTCAAGTTCTGGAAGGACGGCAGTGAAACCATCCTGTATAATTTCGGCACGACATTAAACGACGGGGGCACACCCGAAGCCGGACTGATCGCAGACAAGAAAGGCAATCTTTACGGCACGGCGGGTTTCGGCGGCGCGTATGGCGAAGGCGTCGTCTTCGAGCTTGCTCCGAATGGCACCTATACCGTGCTGCATCCTTTTTCCGGAGGAAACGGGGGAGCCGATGGCGCGCAGCCTTACGCGGCTCTCGTTGCTGACAAGCAAGGCACACTTTATGGAACGACTTGGGAAGGGGGCGGCTACTGCAGTGGGGTTTACGGTTGCGGCACGCTCTTTGAAGTGCCGCGGAACGGCGCCGAACAGGTACTCCACGATTTCGGATTCGATGGCAACGGCTTCTATCCTAAAGCCGGCGTGATTATCGACAAGGCAGGGAATTTTTTCGGCACGACGGATGACACGGTGTTCGAGTTTGTGCCCGGCAGCGGCGTGACCGCGCTTTACACGTTTTGCAGCCAGACGAATTGCAGCGACGGCAGCGGCTGCGTCGCTGG
>JBEKDC010000231.1:0-5876 GCA_050014535.1 Rhizomicrobium sp. | reverse complement strand
ACGCCACTGACCCTAGCGGGTATCGGCACCAAAGGCAAAACCTTCCAGATGATGGAGTTCGTTGCGCTGGACCAACAAGTCGACGCGCAGCCTTTGGTCATGACAAGCCAGACAATCTCCGGCCAAGGCAAGCATAACGTCGTCTATGTGGCGACCGAGAACAACTCGATCTACGCCTTAGACGCGACCAGCGGCGCGATCCTGTTGCACCAGAATTTCGGAACGCCGGTTCCATTCGCGGCACTTCCGGGTAAATGCCACAACAATTCCAGCGTCGTCGGCATCACAAGTACGCCCGCGATCGATGTCGCGACGAGCACCATGTACGTCATGGTCTACAATTACGTGAATGGGACGACGCCGACTTACTATCTCCACGCGCTCGATCTTTCGACGTTGACCGATATTGTACCCCCTGTTGCGGTCGCGGCGTCCGGGAAACTGACCAACGGCTCGACCTATGTCTTCAACGCCAGTGTCAGTCGGCAACGCTCGGCTCTGCTTTCTGCCAACGGCATTGTGTATGCCGGGTTCGCTGATTTTTGCGACTTGGACGCCAACTTGTCGCGGGGCTGGGTTCTTGGTTGGAACAGCGGCACGCTGGCGCCGCTTCCGAGCAATCGGCTCAACAACAAACTGGCGACCGATCCGGATACGTTCTTTTTTTCCTCGGTTTGGATGTCGGGTGACGGCATCGTCGAAGGGCCGACGGGGGACGTCTATTTCGTGACCGGCAACTCGGATTACAGCGGCAACACCATCGACGGCGTCAACAATATTGCCGAGAGCGTCGTTCAAATGTCGCCCAATCTTTCGACCGTGGAGAGCATCTTCACGGCGCCCAACGCGAGTTACCTCGACGAGCACGATAAGGACTTCGGTTCGGGCGGCGCAATGCTTCTACCGCCCCAGCCGGGGCAGACTTCGGACCTACTGGTGGCAGCGGGCAAGTTCGGCGACATGTACCTGCTCAACGCCGACAATCTTACGAACAACACGTCAGGCGCCAACTCCATTCTGGGCACATACGAAATCGGCGGCTGCTGGTGCGGAGAGTCTTATTTTACGGGCAGCGACGGCGCGGGCCGTATTGTCACGAGCGGCGGCAACATCGTCGAAGTTTGGAGATTCCAGGCGGGGCCGCCTCCTTCACTCGCGCTGTCATTTTCGACGGCCGCGATCTCGGGCGATCAGGACCCCGGATTTTTTACATCCGTCTCTTCGAATGGGACGACCGCCAATTCGGGCGTGATTTGGGCCGTGGGTCGGGCGGACGGCAGCGCGAACGAGTATATCTCGCTTAACGCGTTTTCGGCCCAAACCGGTGCGACGCTTTATACGACCAATGCCGGAACCTGGCCGAACAAGGGGGGAAACGCCAACATCGTGCCTGTAGTTGCAAACGGGATGGTCTACGTTGCGAGCTATAAGGGGTTGGCAATATTCGGACTGGGCAACCCCGGCGCAGCGGCAACGCTGCCGGTCACGGCCACCGTTGTCGCTCCAGATCCGCTCGCGCCGGGCCAGCACGAGATCTACGGCACTGTGACCGCGATTAGCGGCTCAACCATTACTGTTCAAAAGCGCGACGGCACGCTCGTCGCGGTCGATGGATTGGCGGCCTCAAAAAACTTCAAACTTGCCCCGCCATCGGTTGGCCACGGCATTGACGTCCAGGGCACGTTCAACGGGGCTGGCGTTCTGGTCGCTTCGCTCGTCCTGCACGCCAAGGACAGTCCGACGATGTGGTTCCCCGACAGATAACTTTGTTCCCAGACTGAACGCGCAGGCTGTCTGGACGCACAGTCAGGCGAACCGCCGAGCTCGGGTCGCAAGCGCTTTCTCGCGCAAATACCGAACTTTTCATCGGCCGCGATCGCGGCGGGCGCCTATCTGGGCTCCGGCGCCGTGCAAATTGTGACCGAGCGGGCGATTTGGATGGTCAACGATTTCGAACCGGCCGATCTCGTCCATGGCGTAGCGCGGGCCTTGTTCAATCCGGTCAACCGCAAGGCGCGTATTCGTTCCGATAGTTGGTGCAACACTCAGCGTGTTGAACGGAGCACGTTGGTCGATCTGTGAGTTGACGGAAACAACGCTCCCGTTACCGGTTTTGCCGGAACCGCCGATCCCGCGTTGCGGCAAACGGTAGAAATTGCCTATTCTCGCGCGCAATGCGGGCCAACCGGGCGGGCCCTTGGGTCCGAACGAGGCGCGACATGAAAATGGACAAATACAGTACCCATCAGGCACTCCTGGTGGCGGCGTTGAGCACAACAGACGGAGATATCTTCGAAATCGGCGGAGGCTGGTATTCCACGCCTCTGATCTCCGCACACGCGAACATGCAGAGGCGCCTTGCCTTTACCGTGGAGACGGGATCGTTCGTCTACAACATTCTCAGGCGATTTAATTGCGATTTTCACAAGGTCCGGCTGATGCACGGTTATAATTTCGACCGGGTCGGGAAATTCGCGCGAGACGTCAATATTTCGAAAGCGGCCTACATCAAGATGCAGCGTGAATTTCTCGACGAACTGTGGCTTGAATATCAGAAGCGGCGAAGAGCCATCGGCGGATCGGCCAAAGTCTCGGTGGCGTTCGTCGACCAGGCGCCCGGGTTCCTGAGAACTCCGGCGATAGAGTTTTTCGCGGACAAAGCCGAATTCGTCATTGCTCATGACACCGAGCATTCCGAACACTATGAATTCGAACCGACACTGTCGTCGTTCAAATCTCGCTGGGATTTCAATCTGCACAAGCCGAACAGCGTGATCGTGTCTAACACTCGGGACTGTTCGATATTTGCATTTCTCAGCGACGCGGCGGCTGCGCCTCGACTGCTCATCCCATCGAAAACTCCGTCGGCACCCACTATGAGGCGACGCTTAGCGTTCCTTCTTCCATCGCCCGCGAGGCGGCGCGTGGCCTCCCTGCTTCGTAGGCTTCGGCTTCTGCCGGCGGCCGATCGGCGATAATCGGAATACGTGGACACGGAGTGCGCCCCAAAAACGAGACAGGATAAATAGGAGACGGTTCTCTGGCGGACTTGTCCCCGTCCTTGGACTATCAAGCCTAGAAAATTCTCATTTCTTCGGATTTCTGGCAGACCGGTGATGCCGTCATCCGATGAAGCTCCAACGGCGATTTGTTGCCGATTGCCGAGTGTGCACGCACCTCGTTGTAGTCTCTGCGCCACGACGGATAGATTGAGATCGCCGCGCGAACATGCGGCGTATCTGGGCACACCGTAATTCGAAATCTCCGACGCATGGTTCGCAAGTGCTTCGCTTCATGGCGATCCCGCTGACGATGTCGGGAACCTTTTCCACCACCGCGCGTTTGGAGAAAAGCTGGGAATTCAACCAGACAGCGAGCACGGGGTTAATGGCGAGATCGACGAGGCGTTTCCAGGCGGCACGTGTTGCTGCACTGGCGAGTGCATTTTGTGCTGCAGGAGTACTGGCGGTATCCGGCGTTCAGGGCTCGGGCATCAACGTCACAACCTACCATTACGACAATTATCGTACCGGCTGGAACGCCGGCGAGATGAGTTTGACCCCCGATACGGTGCAAGGAATCGGTACGAACGGCAAGACATTCCAGATGACAAGCTTCGTCGCAGTCGACCAACAAGTCGACGCGCAACCGCTGGTCATGACAAGTCAAACCATCGCCGGCCAGGGCACCCACAACGTCGTCTACGTGGCGACCGAGAACAACTCGATTTACGCCATCGATGCGGATAGCGGTGCAATATTGTTGCACCAGAATTTCGGGCCGGCCGTTCCGATCGCGGCGTTGCCGGGCAAATGCCGAAACAATTCCTCCGTGGTAGGCATCAACAGTACGCCGGTGATCGATGTCGCCAGCAGCACCATGTACGTGATCGTCTACAATTACGCCGGCCTCAAGACACCGACTTACTATCTCCACGCACTCGATCTGTCGTCGTTGACCGATCTCATGACTCCTGTGGTCGTGACGGCGTCAGGCAAACTGTCAAACGGTTCGACCTATGCCTTCAATCCAAGCGTCAGTCGGCAGCGCGTCGCGCTGCTGCTTGCCAACGGCAATGTATATGCCGGATTCGGCAGTTTTTGCGACCTGGACGCTAGCGCGACGCGTGGTTGGGTTCTCGGGTGGGACAGCGGCACGCTGAAGCCGCTTGCGAGCAACGAGCTCGACAACACTCTGGCGACCGATCCCAACGCGTATTTTCTCTCGTCAGTCTGGATGTCGGGCTACGGCATTGCCTCCGGTGGGCCGCACGGAGATATCTATTTTGTAACCGGCAATACGGACTACAGCGGCACCGTCACCGATGGTGTCGACAATATTGCCGAAAGCGTCGTTCAAATGTCGTCCGATCTCTCGACCGTGGAGACTATGTTCACGCCGAGCGACGCAAGCCAGCTCGACGAGCATGACATCGACTTCGGTGCGGGAGGTGCACTGCTCATACCTCCTCAGACGGGGCAGGCCTCAAATCTTCTTGTCGCGGCCGGCAAGAACGGCGTGATGTATTTGCTCAATTCAAACAATCTCGACAACTATACGACGGGCCCGGGGCGCATTCTTGGCCAATACCAAATCGGCGGATGCTGGTGCGGACAGTCTTATTTCAGGGGCCCGGACAATGTGGGTCGTGTGGTTACAAGCGGCGGCAGCACTGCCGGCGTTTGGATGTACCAGGCGGGACCGCCGGTCGCGCTCGTGAAATCGTTCTCGACGTCCGCGATCGCGGGCCATCAGGATCCCGGATTTTTCACGTCCGTTTCCTCGCGCGGGATCACAAACAACACAGGCGTGATTTGGGCCGTCGGCCGGGCGGATGGCAGCGCGAACGAGTATATCTCGCTGAACGCATTCGCGGCCCAAACAGGCGCCACGCTCTATACCGCCAATGCCGGCACTTGGCCCAACAAGGCAGCGAATGCCAACCTGGTACCGGTGGTCGCGAACGGAAAGGTGTATGTTGGGAGCTACAAGGGGCTCGCGATATTCGGCCTGAGTAGCGCGACATCTTCCGCGAAGGTTCCGGTTGCCGCGTATGTTCCGGCCGTCGCCCCGCTCGCGCCGGGTCAGCACGAAATATATGGCAATGTGCAGGCGATCAAGGGCTCGACCTTTGTCATGCAGAAGCGTGATGGTGCCCTTGTCACCGTCGAAGCGTTGTCGGCGGCGCAAAAGTCCGACCTCGTGCCACCGGCCGTCGGCCACGGCGTCGATGTTCAGGGCATATTCAACACGGCCGGTGTCCTCGTCGCGTCGCTGGTCGTGCACGCCAAAGACCATCCGTCGATGTGGCTCCCCGATCGGTAGAACGCGTCGGGCCGCTCGCCTATACTGCGGCCAATATCTGCAGTTCGATCACCTGGGCCTTTGTGGTTTCTTATCTTCCAGGAATGCGTAGCGTTCGACCGGACGGGACAGACCGCGGCGATAGGAGGCTTCGTGTCCAAGCTCGCCGTTGGCGCAGGTCCGCTTGTAGGCGGGTTCCTGATCGTCAACAATCACCATTCGCTGCTGATCGATGCGTCGGTCGCCGTCATTGCGTTGAGTGCCGTCGCGGCGCTTATTCCAGCCGCTTTGCTGGACCGTACAGCGCCAAGAGTGGCAGCCTGATCGTTCCCGGAGGTTTCCATGTCGTCCAATTCCGATCTTCTTGCGCGCCGCATGGCGGCGATCCCGCGCGGAGTCTCTACTGCCACGCCGGTCTTCGCGGCGCGTGCCGACAACGCTGGAATCTGGGATGTGGAGGGTAAGCGCTATATCGATTTTGCGGGCGGCATCGCCGTGCTCAATACGGGTCATCGCCATCCGAAGGTCATGGCCGCCGTCCGGGAACAGCTTGAGCTTTACACGCACACGGC
>JBEKDC010000230.1:0-5916 GCA_050014535.1 Rhizomicrobium sp. | reverse complement strand
GGCTGTCTATCCTGTCCTCCCTCTCTTCAGAGGCTTTAGATTTGAGCGCATTATTCTTTGTTAGCTCGTCGTAGCAATTCTCGGAAAGCCAATAACCCAAGTGAGTCCAGATACAGTATGCCGCCTTCCATTGTGGTGTCTTTTCGTCATCTTTAGTTTCAGATTGCTCCATATAAGAGTAACGAACAATGTCGCGGCTCCCTTGCGGGATCAAACCTGCGCGTTGAAATTGTCGAGCAACGTTATCCTGCGGTAGCGGTTTCTTTAATTTGACTGCAATCTTCATGAACTGTTGAGGGTCAGCGTACTTGGCGGCGAGCCGGCCCCTTTGAATCCACGCATCGAATTCCGGCAGGAGCATCGGCTGCTTAACGCGAAACGATGGCAAACTTAGATGTTGTACAACTCCCACAGAGTTCGCTTCTCGGCGAGCAACAACCCCACCTCCCCTTTCGACAACGGCCAATACCTCTAGCAGATAGCCAACTAATTCGCTGGAAGTTTCGTCAGATATGTCGGTGTCCGCGATTAACTCCGCGTTCGTGAAGCCATTGAACGCAGCCTCTGTCGCATTGGCAGAGCCGAAAACAAACCGCATTTTGGGCCTGCCGGCGCCTTTGGCTTTAATGAATTCAAAATAATAACCCTTCAAATGGAGAATACCTTTGACGCTGCCGAGGGCAACTTTCGCAGCGGGATACTTTTTGGTGAGATCTTCAACGTCTTTTGTTCTGGCACTGTCATCGACGAGTATGCGCATTCGCCTTGGTTCCAATCGGGCGACGCGGTCAAACCAATTGACGTCGAAGTAGGGTGCGATAATCAGAGCGAGATCAGTCTTGTACCCATGGGGTGGCGTCGGCAGATCAAAGTTCATAGAAATTCCTTCTTTTTTTATCTTGCCATTCCGGTAGCGAATACCGTGACGGCGGCAACGTTCCCTCTCGCGACGCAACTTAACGGCTGAGGAACTTTGCCGCTGTCACCTCATATTTGAGTTCGATGCCGAAAAGAAGCCGGCCACGCTTAGCGCGGCTATGGCGAATTTGGACGCGGCAGTGGTGGAGGTTGGGTGACAGTGTTCATCTGCAGCGAGACTGCCGTCTGTGCGAGTAACCGACCGTCGATCGATGCATGTGTTCCTAAAGCTATAGATGTCTTGTCAAGGACGGTCCCCTCAAGATGCGAGGTCGTTCCAAGGGTCGTTGCACCGGCGATCTGCCAATATATGCGCCGAGCCTGCGCCTCTTTGCCCAGGAAGACAGACACGCCACTGGATACAATCAGAGTGCCCGGAATCTGAAATATCCAAACGTCATACGGCGAGTGGCCTGTGAGGGTGACATTGCTCGTGATGCTTACGTTCGAAGCTGCCCCATTCCAGGCATACACGCCGGGCTTAAGCGACATGCCGCCGATATTTCCCGCACCCACGTTGACGAATGTTGCCGTTCTTCCCGCTGCTTCCGTGTAGGCAGCTTGCATGTCGCTTATGGCTGTCGTCAGTTTTGTAGACCTGATGAGACTGCATGGGGATGGACCGTCCGCGTCAACCGACAGAACCTTTCCGGTGACTTCGGAGCAACTCAAATGGTCGGCGGCACCCGTGATGGGGCTGACCCCGACATTTCCCGTCACAGCCGAAGTCGGAACATCCGTAATCCCTGTCTCGGACAGAATCACAAATTGGTCGGCATCCCCGAGGAACACATTCATGACACGAGCGGGCGGTGGGGTATTCGTAACAAGGCCGTTGCCACCGGCTGCATGGGCAATCGCCGTCCCCAGAAGAAGAGCCGGCAATGTAAGAAAAAGGTTCGGGAGCTTCGTGCCGCGTCCAAGTTTGATATTCGTTCTCATCGGAAATTCCCTCCGCAAGAGCACCGCCGGAATTCTCCAGTCGCGAAAATCGCCACTGCCACGGCAGGGTACGAAACCAGCATAAGCGGCCCTTAAGATCGGGTCTGAGCAAAATTGCTCATGACCCGTCTTCTACATCCACCGCAGCCAAGCGATTTTGCAATCGTCGCCGTCTATCGGGTATTTATCTGTAAGAATACGGCGACGTGAAATCTATTTTCAGACTTTTCCGCGGCTGCGACTTGTGTCTCATCGCTTCACTTGCAACGGATTAAGCGTCCCGGTATTTCACTCGACCGCCGCTTTCATGGACGCTCGAAGGCGTTCGTTGTAAGCCCGCTTGATTTTTGGAGGAGACGCGAGCCATGGATCGAGTCACGGGCGGTTGCCTGTGCGGCAGTGTCCGCATTGCGGCGCAGGGAGTCCCATACCGGGTCGGCCTTTGTCACTGTCTCGACTGCCGCAAGCATCATGGGGCCCTGTTTCACGCGGCCGCAGTGTTCCCTGAAGGCGCGGTGACGATCGATGGCGAAACACGCGACTACGCCGGGCGGTTTTTCTGTCCCCGCTGCGGCTCATCCGTTTTCGGACGCACTGCCGACGAAATCGAAGTGAATTTGGGATCGCTGGATGAGCCCAACCAACTGATGCCGACCTACGAAAGCTGGATCGTCCGTCGCGAATCCTGGTTGCCGCCGTTTCGGCTCACGAGACGATACGACCGCGATCGAGACCCCACCGGTCGCTCCGAAGAGTAGGTCCCGCGAACAACGAGTCCTGAGCCTCAGTTCCTCGCGAGCCCGCCGGCGATCGACCGGAGCGCCCAGGCAGGCGCCGGTTCGGCCTGGGCAGCAGGTCGGTTGCGTAGCGATTGCCGCCGACAGGGTTCTGTGCGGGCGCTGGAATGGTTTTGGACTGAGTTGACGCAGTTTCCCAAACTTCTCCGTGGCCGGCCCCCGAGCCGGCCACCCAGCCGCCGCGCGTCCGCGCGGCGAATAACCCTTCGCCATTAGCCGGGGCACGAAGAGTTTAGTGGGCTCGCAGACGCTCGCCCGCTGGGTGGGCGGCTCAAGGCCGCCCATGGAGAAAAAAAAGGGGCGTGCGTCAGCTCAATCCAAACCCGCAGAAGTGGAGGCTGCCCCGCGCAACGGGCCGCAGGCCTGTTGGCGGCCTCGCGTGCTAAGGCATACTCCCGTTCACAGCCCCCCAAGCGCGCGTCCTTGTATGCACCCCTCAGACGAGTCCCCCCGCGGAGCCCGGCTCGCGCCTGAAGCCCGACTTGCGCCTCAAGAATGGCTGTTTCTCGCAGCCCTGATCCTCGGCTGGGCCGTGTTCGTCGTGGCGCACGGCAAGGACATGTCTTGGGATTTCCGGAATTACCATTGGTACATCCCCTATGCGTTCCTGAACGGACGGATGGGGCTCGATGTCGCCGTCGCGCATCAGGCGACGTTCTACAATCCGTTCCTCGACATTCCCTTCTACCTGCTCGCGACCCACGCCCATTCCTGGTTCGCGCTCGGCGTATTGGGCGCGGTGCAGGGCTCGAATGTCGTGCCGATCTATCTGATCGCGCGCGCGGCCGTCGTGTCCGAATACAAGAGAATTATCGCCGCGGTGGCGGCGCTCCTGGCATTGACAGGCAGCCTCACCGTGAGCCTCGCGGGCGCCACCTATTACGACAACGTCATGAGCGTGTTCGTGCTCATGGGTCTCGCGTTGATCATCGTGCAACGCGACCTGTTGCGGGACGGTCCGTTGTGGCGCGGGATGGCGATCTCCGCCTTCGCGGGCGGGCTCACGGGAAGCGCCGTCGGGCTCAAATTGCCCGAAGCACCGTTTGCGCTCGGCTTTGCGGCGGCGCTGGCGATTCTTCCCGGCGACTGGCGGCACAGATGCACGCGGCTGTTGGCAGGCGGTCTCGGCGGTGTCGTGGGCGTGGCGCTTTTCGCGGCCTATTGGTTCGTCAAAATGCAGCATCTGACGGGCAATCCGCTCTTTCCCTATTTCAACGAAGTTTTCCATTCGCCGCTGGCGCTCACCGCGTCCTATCGCGACATGCGCTTCATCCCGACCGATCTCAAGCACCAGCTTCTGTTTCCGCTGCTGTTCTCGGTCGATTGGGGTGTGGCCGACGACCTGCCCTTTCAGGACATCCGGGTGGGCTTGGCCTATGTGCTCGCGATACTGACATTGCCGCTGTGGTTCTTCGCACGGCGGAATCGCGAGCCGATGATCGTCCTGCCGGCAGCCGCGGCGCTGTTCGCGTTCGTCGTCGTTTCTTATATCGCGTGGCTCAGGATCTTCGGCATCTACCGCTACATTCTTCTGCTGGAGATGATCGCGCCGCTTGTGATCTTCGTGACGGTGAGCCTTGTGCCGGCGAGCGTGCGCGCACGCCTCGTCGCGATCGCCGTGCTGCTTCTGGGTGTGCTTGTGACGACCAGGGCCGGCCTGCTTGCGCGCGCGCCGCTCGGCGATCCTTATATCCAGGTCACGATTCCGCCCATCGCCCATCCCGACAAGACCATGCTCCTGATGACGGGCGAGGCGCCGATGGGCTATCTGGCGCCGTCGTTCCCGCCGCAAATACCCATCGTGAGGATCGACGGCTGGATGATCCGGCCGGAGGACGGCTCGAAGCTCACGGCCGAGACCCGCAAACGTGTCGAGGCCTTCAAGGGCGATCTCTACGTGATATTCATCCCCTATGAGGCGGCCCGGGACCGCGACGCGCTGGCGGTCTATGGTCTGGCCATTCGCGGGCCCGATTGCCGGGAACTGGTCACCAACCTCGGCGGGCTGTATCGGTTCTGTCCCGTGATCCGCGCCCCGAGTTCCAGCCCATGACCGATGCCCGCGTTGCCGTTCTCGTGCCCTGCTACAATGAAGAGGCGGCCATCTCGCTGGTGGTGCGCGATTTCCGCACCGCTCTGCCGGACGCCACGATCTACGTCTACGACAACAATTCCAGGGACAAGACGGCCGAGCGTGCGCGCGAGGCAGGCGCCGTCGTCAGCACCGAGACGCGCCAGGGCAAAGGCAATGTCGTGCGCCGGATGTTCGCCGACATCGAAGCCGACATCTATGTGCTGGTGGACGGCGACGACACCTATGACGCCTTCGTGGCGCCGGCTCTCGTGCGCAAACTGGTGGCCGAAAATCTCGACATCGTGTCGGGACGGCGCATCGCGACAGGGCAAGCCGCCTACCGCGCCGGCCATGTGCTGGGCAACCGGCTCCTGACCGGCCTCACCGCGATGATGTTCAGCGTCAAGCTGGGCGATCTCCTGACGGGCTATCGCGTGATGTCGCGGCGCTTCGTGAAATCGTTTCCGTTCACCGCGGAAGGCTTCGGCATCGAGACCGAGCTCACCGTTCATGCGGTGCGGCTCCTGATGCCGATGGTCGAAGTCGATACGAAATACAAGGAACGTCCGGCGGGTTCCATCAGCAAGCTCAACACTTATCGTGACGGCGTGCGGATCCTGCTGACCATTGCAGCGCTTGTGCGCGAAGAGCGTCCGCTCATCTTCTTCAGCGGCATTTTTGCCGTGTTGGCGCTGCTGTCGCTTCTCGTCGGCACGCCGGTGGTGCTCGAATATGTGCGGACGGGTTTCGTGCCGCGTCTGCCCACGGCGCTGCTTGCGACGGCGTTGATGATCCTCGCGTTTCTCTCCTTTGCCAGCGGGCTTATCCTCGACACGGTCACGCGCGGGCGCTGGGAGCTCAAGCGCATCGCCTACCTCGCGATACCCGGCCCGAAGGATCTCAGGCTCCCGTGAGCGCGGTATCGGAGCTCGCGCGCAAAGCCGTCGATTCGCGCTTCCTGCGCTTTGCTGCCGTGGGTACGGCCGGCTTCGTCGTCAATGAGATCGCGCTGTGGTTGGTTCACCACCTGACCGAGCTCGATTATTACACCAGCCAGATTCCCGCTTTTTTTGTCGCCGTCACCTTCACATGGTGGGGCAACCGCATGCTCACTTTTCGGGAGCATGCGGCCCGGGCAAGCCTGCTGCGGGAATGGGCGAAATTCGTCGCCGCCAACGGCCTCGG
>JBEKDC010000229.1:0-5930 GCA_050014535.1 Rhizomicrobium sp. | reverse complement strand
CGTCATCCTGGGAAAGACCAATCTCAGCGAATGGGCCAACATCCGAAGCTCGCATTCGATCAGCGGCTGGTCCGCCATCGGCGGACTGACGAAGAATCCCTATGTGCTCGACCGCAGCCCCTGCGGTTCGAGCGCCGGAAGCGCCGTTGCCGTGTCCGCAAACCTTGCCGCCGCCGCCATCGGCACCGAAACGGATGGATCGCTCGTTTGTCCGGGCTCGATCAACGGGATCGTTGCGCTGAAGCCCACGGTGGGGCTGCTGTCGCGCACGCATATCGTGCCCATTTCCCACAGCCAGGACACGCCGGGACCGATGACGCGCAGCGTTGCGGATGCGGCGATTCTGCTTTCCGTGATGGCCGGAACCGATCCGGCCGATCCGGCAACGGCCGAAGCGGACACACGCAGGAGCGACTATTCAGCCGCTTTGACGGCCGCGTCTCTCAAGGGCCGCAGGCTCGCCGTCGTTCCGCCCGAGAGCGGCGTTGGCGCCGACGAGACGGATGCGATTTACGCCCACGCGATCGCGGCTCTGAAGGCATCAGGCGCGGAGATCGTCGAGGTCAAGAATCCTTCCGCGCCGCCCGATATCAAAAAAATGGAATTGGTCGTTCTGGGATATGAGCTGAAGCACGATCTCAACGCCTATCTCGCCGGTCTTCCGCAGGAAGGAAAGGTGCGGAGCCTCGCCGACTTGATCGCGTTCGACAACGCCACGCCGCGCGAGACCGTGCTGTTCGGTCAGGAGATTTTCGAGCAGGCCCAGACGCTCGGCGATCTTTCCGATCCGGCATATGTCGCAGCCCGCGATCGCTTGCGGGATTTCTCGCGCAGCACGCTCGATGCGATTTTTGCCGACAATCGTGTCGATGCCCTGGTGGAAGTCACCCGGGATCCGTCGGTCCGGATCGATGTCGTGCCGCATGACGGCGGCGGATATTCGGCGTCGTTCTTTCCGGCGACGTCCGGCTACCCGCATTTGACGCTGCCGATGGGTGCGGTGCGCGGCTTGCCGGTGGGAATTTCGTTCATCGGGCCTGCGTGGTCGGAAGCGAAATTGCTGGCGCTCGGTGCGGCCTTCGAGAAGGCGATGCCCGCGCGGCGCGCGCCGACCTATCTTCCCTCGCTCGAAGATCTGCCGGAGATTTCGAAAGCGTTCGCACCCGCCGGGGGTTAGGTCTCGTCGAGGTTCATACTCAACCCACCCGCGTAAACCCGTCCGCGCTCCAGTCTTCGCTGCCGACGCCGTGGTGCACGAAGAAGAGTCCGCCCGAATCGTATTTGTTCTTGATCGCGCGCAATTTTGGATAGTTCGCGCCCCAATACTCCTGTTGCCAGTTCTGATTGAAATAATTCGTTTCATTGAAATAGGAGCCGGAATTCGGTGCGACCTTTCGCAACTCCGCCGCGGCGGCATCGATGGCGTGCGCGTCGTCCTTGGCGGCATTCAGATTGACCGATGCGCCGGGAAGACCCGGATAGCCAGGTGCTTCGCCGTCGGCGATGATGACGAGCGTGAACGCATCCACCACCTTGGGATTCATCGGCGTCTGCAATGTGGCCGCGATCGCCTCCGGCGCAGCGCCCGCGATTCCCTTGTTGAAATGAAACTGCACCTGCTTGTGCCGGCTTGCGGCGAAAATCGCGTCGGCGAGTTGCATTTTAAGGTCGTCCTGCAACAAGGCCTGGGGCAGCCACAGGGATTCATATCCGTGAAGATATGCGCCGACCTGTCCCTGATCGCCCTGCCACCAGCCGTGCCAGCTTGGTGCACCCGGCCGCGAGTCGGGAATCATCGAAGGATTGTTCGGTACGTCCCACCACTCTTTCGCGGGCCACGCATTCGCATGGAGACCGCTGCCAGCGTCGTAGTCCTGCGATGCTGCATTGACCCAATCGAAGAAAGGTTGCCACGCGGCCTTCGCCTGATCGGGCGTGAGCCCCTGACACACCATGGAGATTTCGAACATATTGTCCGAGCCGAAATGGACCTGCTCGCCCCAATGCGGATTGAACAGGTTTTCGCGATAGAAGCCGAGGAATTGTTCGATCAGCCGCCTGTAAGCCGCATCCGAATGCGCCTTGATCTTGCCGCCGCCATAGCCGAGGAATTTCGGCAGCTCATGCGTGCGCAACGTGAAGCGCGTGACGATTCCGAATGTGCCGCCGCCGCCGCCCTTCAGCGCCCAGAAGAGTTCGGGTTCGCTATTCGCATTGACGATGTGCACCTCTCCGTCGGCGGTGACAACCTCCGCTTCGAGCAGGCTGGCGCCGCCCGTGCCGAAGCCTTTCGAGAACGAGCCGAAACCTCCGCCTTGAACGAGGCCTGCGACACCCACATCCGTGCAGCCGCCGCCTTGCACATATCGTCCGGCCTCCAGAGTCACGGCATGGTACATATCGATCCAGATAGCGCCCGCTTCGGCGCTCACGGCGGGCACGGCTGCGTCAGTCGAGCCTTTCGGCACGAACGCATCGTGGACGGTCACCTTGTTCATGCCGCGCGTCCACACGAGCAGCGAATCAGGCGCATTGGACGTGCCCAGATAGGAATGGCCCGCGCCCTTGACGACGAGCCGCAAATTGTTCGTGCGCGCGAAATTCACGCCCGCGACGATATCGGCCGTGTTGCGCGCCTTGATTGCATAGACGCTTGGCGCGGGCGACCAGGCATTATACCAGCCCGAAACTTGCGTTCCGCCGGGCTGATCTCCCACCCAGAACGGATTGCGCATGTTTTTCAGCGCGTCGGCACACACCGGGCCTTTCGGATCAGCGGCGCAAGACGCAAACGGCGCCTGCACTTCGATCAGGTTTCCACCGACCGCATCCTTGAGCTTGGCCCAGGCGGTCGAACCCGGCCATGCGGGATCGGAGGGTCGTACGCGCCGCATGACACCCGCGGCCCCGGCCGAAGCGGCTGCGAAGGGCTGCAGCGCAAACGTCGCTGCCATGCTTTTCAACAAGGTTCGTCTGTGCATTCTCATTTCCACGCTCCCCTCCGTTGCCGTTATGGTACCGCGCTGCCGCCTTGAGGGCTCCGCGTGTCCGTGACCGTCGAAACTTCTGCCAAACCGCCCCATCAAGGTGAAGCGCCGCGGGACAGGCTGCGCCTATTCCGTGTTGCGCGGCAATGGCTAGGGATGAGCGGCGACGACCATGGGTGTGGTCTTTCCGGAGGCGCTGACCAGGCTCAGGCGCGAGTAATGCGCCTTTTCGCGGGCTCGCTTTTGCGTTAGCGTCCGCGCGCCAGTATCGAGGGGAGAACATTCATGCGTGCATTTATCTTCGCCGCTGCGGCCTTGCTGGCGTCGACATCGTTGGCGTTCGCGGATGACGTCATGACCGGTTTGTACGGCAACACGATCGTCTCAAAAGGTGCGATGGGCGAGGTTCATGTCCACTACAAGGCCGATCACACATTCGAAGGCACGGCTTCAAGCCCGATGGGATCGATGGCGCTCAAAGGTACATGGGCATTCGACGACAAGGGTCAGCTCTGCCGCACCTACGAGACCCCGCCGCCGGGAGTCACCAACCCGCTGTGCACACCCTGGACCGCGCACAAGGTCGGCGATACCTGGACGATGAACGACCGCACGATCACATTGGTGCAAGGCGTGCAGTAGACGGGGTTATCGGCATTCTCTGCGCAACTTTGGACAAATAGGCGAGACATTCATCCCACTTCTCAATCGGCGGATCAATCCCGCCCATTGAGAAGTGGGGGGAGCGCATCACCTTAAGTCGGTTGGACGAGCAAGAAAGGCAAATGACATGGGCCGCACTCTAAACGCCGTCATTGCATCGTTGCCGAAGGCCCGGCGCGACAGCATCGATGCGCGCTATCGGGCGCTGAAGACCGAGGTTGAAAGCTTGCAAGCCTTGCGCAAGGCGGTAGGCAAAAACAAATCGGCATCGGTTCGCCGTTGAAGTTGAGCGCCACACGCTTGAAAACAAAGCGGTCAGAAAATCCATCCTGACACTGATAGAAATCGTACATTTTATATTCGCTTTCGCGCAGGTGTCGGTGAATTGCGTAACTTTAGACAAATAGGCGAGACATTCTCCCCCTATCCTCCATGGGCGGGCTCGACCCGCCCACCCAGCCGCCGCGCGTCCGCGCGGCGAATGACGAAGATGCTGGGACGGCGAAGGACTGGAGACTATGCCCGGCGGCTTTGTTTACATCATGGCCAGCAAACGAAACGGCACGCTTTATACGGGTGTAACTGCGGACATCCCGGTGCGCATGGAACAACACAGAAGCGGTAGAGGCTCTGTGTTCGTTAGAAAATATAACGTTACGCGACTCGTTTGGTACGAGTGGCACGCGCTCTATTCGTCCGCGATTCAGCGCGAGACGAATATCAAGAGATGGAAACGCGCATGGAAGATCGCGATGATCGAAAAGACAAACCCCAACTGGGACGATCTGCTGGCGAAGTGGAATGCGTGATTGCATCTGTATTATGGATGCTGTCGAGCGTCATTCGGCTCGGGACGGTTGGATCAATCCGATCACGCACGCTCGCTGGCTTGGTGGTCACCCGGCCATCATCCCGTCAATAGATCGTCGCGGCGCAACAATCCGAACTTATTGATGATTGCGTCGATATCCCAATTCGAAAGAGCATAAGGTTCGAGGACCGCGCCCTGCGTCACCACGCACTTGCAATCGCCGCCCAGCTTGTGCGTTAGTCAGTATACGCGATCGAACTTTCCGTCAGCTGTGATCCGGAAAAGAAATTCGTTGCATCGCGGGCATTTCGTCGAAATTTTGTTGCAATAGGCATTCGTCAAGTCGATCATGAAAGCCTCTGGTGCTGCGTGCGTGCGGGCAAATTAGCGAAATACAGCGCACTTGTCATTCGATTTGCGCACTGACCAATCATTCGGTTCTGGATTGGATTTGACCATATCCAATGATTGTCAAATATTCATTCGGCTCGCAGACGCTCGCCGGCTGGGTGGGCGGGTCAAGCCCGCCCATGGAGAGTGTAGGGAGGCGCGTACATCTAACCGAGCTTGCATTCGGCGAACGCCGCCTCACCCAAACCGTCCACTCTTCGCGAACCCTCTCGGCACCAGTCTCCCCGCCTGTGCCCGGGCCGCTTTCCAGTCTTTGAGTTCGGCGGGGGTCCAGGTGCGGTTGTTCTGGTCCTTCAAGCCTTCCTTCCACGCGAACACCGCGGCGTCGAGCAGCTTGCCGTCCTTGTAGCGTTGCAGGATCACGCCGCGGCCGCGGGCGAGTTCCGGGACTTCGGCGAGCGGGAAGAGAACGAGTTTGCGGTTCTCGCCGATCGCGGCCACGAAATCGCCGTCGACGAACGCGCAAGCCACGGCCTCCGCAGGCATCGACACATTCATCACCTGCTTGCCGGAACGCTTGAGCGCCACCGCGTCGTCTTCATTGGTGACGAAACCGTGGCCGGAGGTGGCGGCGAGCAGCAGCTTGCGGCCGTCGCGATGGACGAACATCGCCACCAGATCGGCTTCCGGCGGCAGGTCGATGAAGGTGCGGATCGCTTCGCCGTTGCCCCGCCCGCCCGGCAGCTTGGAGCAATCGAGCGTGAAGAAGCGCCCGTCGGTCGCGAACATCATCAATTTGTCGGTGGTCTCGCCGTGAATCCAGAATTTCTGACGGTCGCCTTCGCGGTATTTGATCGTGTCGCCCGGTTCCTGATGGCCCTTGAGTGCCCGCAGCCAGCCTTTTTCCGAGCACACAACAGTGATCGGCTCGCGCTCGACCATCTGCTCCAACGCGGCGACCTCGTCCGCAATCGCGGGCGCGTCGGCGAATTTGGTACGGCGCTTGCCGAGCGCGGTCTTCTGCCCGAATTTCGTGTCGATTGCCTTCGTTTCCTCGATCAGGCGGGCGGATTTCATCGCGTCCGAACCGAGCAGTTTCTTCAGCTCCTTCTGCTCCT
>JBEKDC010000228.1:0-7530 GCA_050014535.1 Rhizomicrobium sp. | reverse complement strand
ATGCGCGAGCTTGGCGAGCAGCGCAAAATGAGGCGCAGGCGCTTCGTTCGCGGGTGGGATGCACATGAGACCCTTGACGGGCAATCTTAATTCTTCCCTGCAGAATGCAATGAATGCAGGTGCGTCTTGAGGCGCGACGCCGGCTTTTTGTGTCTCCTCGCCCGTGTTGACTTGAATGAACAAAACCGGCGCGCGACCCGTACGATCGATCTCTGCGCGAAGCGCTTCTGCCAGCCTGGACCGGTCGAGCGAGTGAATGACATCGAACAATTCGATTGCTTCGCGCACCTTGTTGCTTTGAAGCGGACCGATCAGGTGAAGCTCGATGCCGGAGAATTCCGCCCGGAGCTGCGGCCATTTCGCCTTGGCCTCCTGGACACGATTTTCCCCAAAGATTCGGTGGCCGGCCTCGAGCACCAGGCGAATACGCTCTGCAGGGTGTGTCTTGGAGACCGCGACCAATCGTGTCTCCGGAGCGGGCGCAAGAGCGGTCTTCCTTGCGGCGTCGATGCGCGCGAGGATGGATGCGAGCGCGTCGGCGGGAGCGCGCGATGAATGCGTGGAGGACATGATCCGGTGACGGCGAAGCTAGCAAGAGCGGCGGCGCGTCTCAATGTGCAAGCGAACGCCTCGAAAGCTTTACCCGCTCTTGTGCTGATGACGGATGACGACAGGCTCCCCGACCCTCTCCCGGCAGTACGTGCGTTGCCGGACGGCAGTCTCGTCGTGTTGCGGGCGCGGGACTCGGTTCGTAGGGCAGCCATGGCGACGAAACTCATGGAAATTGCACGCGCGTGTGGAATTCGCGTGTTAATCGCGGACGATCCCGAGCTCGCCGTCCGGTGCGGCGCTCATGGCGTCCATTTCCCCGAGATTCGCATCGGGGACGCCGCGCGCTGGCGGGCGCGCCGACCGCGTTGGCTGATCACCTGTGCGGCACATTCGCTCAGTTCCTGTGCCCGCTCGCATGCAGCGCATGCCGATGCTGCCTTCCTTGCGCCTGTCTTTGCAACGATGAGTCACCCCGAGGGCCCGTACCTGGGAGCATTCCGTGCCAGGGCGATTGCGCTTGCTTCGCCGCTGCCCCTGTACGCGCTGGGAGGGATCGACGCCAAAAATGCGGCACGGCTCGCCAATGCTGCATTTGCGGGCTTCGCGGCCATCGGCGGTCTGGCGCATGACCGTTAACCTGTTCCCAGATCAGTAAAATACTGGTCCTCAAGTCTCGCGCGGTGCCGTTGCGCCGCCAGATTGGGACAAGTATAAGCCCCGCGGGGTGTCACGTCGGCGGGGACGTCGAAGAAGGATGAAAAGTCCGATGCGGGTTTTGACCGTCATTCTGTGCAGCACACTTCTGGCCGCCTGCGGGTCGTCCGGCGAGTCGGCCGATGTCGACACGGGCACGACTGCCATTTCGAGCGAAGCCGGCCACGTCACGCTGGGCGTCAATTCCTATCTTTGGCATGCGTCGCTCGACACGCTGCGGTTCATGCCGCTCGCGTCGGCCGATCCGTTTGGCGGTGTGATCATCACCGACTGGTATTCGGCGCCGGAAGACCCCAATGAGCGCATGAAGGTGACGATCTATATCCTGGATCGGACGCGATCCTTACCCGCGCTCGGGAGCTTCGGCTCGCGAGCGAAGGTGCTGGAAGTTAATCTCGACGCGCTGTAAGGCCTTGTGATCCGCAACCGCCGCCTGCAGCACTCGGCAGGCGATGCGGATGGAGACAGGGATGGCGCGCTACAACGCCAAAGAATCCGAAATTCACTGGCAGTCCGTCTGGACGGCGCGGCAAAGCTTCGTCGCGCACGCAGATCCCGGACGCCCTAAGTGCTACGTGCTTGAGATGTTTCCGTATCCTTCGGGGCGCATTCACATCGGGCATGTGCGCAACTACACGATGGGCGATGTTATCGCGCGGTTCCGTCGTGCGCAGGGCTTCAACGTGCTGCATCCGATGGGGTGGGACGCGTTCGGCCTGCCCGCCGAAAATGCCGCTCGCGACAAAGGGGTCAATCCGCTCGAGTGGACCTACGCCAACATCGCCACGATGCGCGAACAGCTCAAAGCGATGGGGCTCGCCATCGACTGGAGTCGCGAATTCGCGACCTGCGATCCGGAATATTACCGCCATCAACAGAAACTGTTCATCGACTTCTATAACGCCGGTCTCGTCTATCGCTCGGAAGCAGACGTGAACTGGGATCCTGTCGATCAGACCGTGCTCGCCAACGAGCAGGTGATCGACGGTCTCGGCTGGCGTTCCGGCGCGGCTGTCGAGCGTCGCAAGCTCGCGCAATGGTTTTTCAAGATCACGGATTATGCCGACGATCTGCTCGGTGCGCTCGACCGTTTGGAGCGGTGGCCGGAAAAAGTGCGGCTGATGCAGAAGAACTGGATCGGCCGGTCCGAAGGCATGCGATTCGCATTCGATCTTTCGAATGGGGCGACCGTCGAAGTGTTTTCGACGCGGGCCGACACGTTGTTCGGCGCGAGTTTCGTCGCATTGTCTCCCGATCATCCGCTCACAGAGGAATTGGCGAAGCGCGATCCGAAGCTGACAGCGTTCGTGGCCGAATGCCGCCGCGTCGGCACAGCCGAAGCCGCCATCGAGACCGCCGAGAAGAAGGGCTACGATACGGGTCTCACGGCTGCGCATCCGTTCGATCCCACGTGGCAGCTCCCTGTTTATGTCGCGAACTTCGTGCTGATGGGCTATGGCACCGGCGCCATTTTCGGTTGTCCGGCCCACGATCAGCGCGATCTCGATTTCGCACACAAATATCATTTGTCGGTCGTGCCGGTCGTCGTGCCGCAAGGAACCGACCCAAGAAACTTCGATGTCGGCAACGAGGCATATATCGGTCCAGGCGTGCTCGCCAATTCGCGGTTTCTCGACGGCCTCGACGTGGCCGCCGCGAAAGCGGAAGTGGCCAAGCGCCTCGAAGCGGCCGGTCGCGGCCAGCGTACGGTGAATTATCGCCTGCGCGATTGGCTGGTCTCACGCCAGCGCCCGTGGGGCTGTCCGATTCCAATGGTGCATTGCGGCGATTGCGGCGTCGTGCCGGTCAAGGAAAACGATTTGCCGGTCAAGCTTCCGGAAGACCTTGTCTTCAACACGGCCGGCAATCCGCTCGATCGGAACGCAGCCTGGAAGAATGTGCCATGTCCGGCTTGCGGCAAGCCTGCGCGCCGCGATACCGATACGCTCGATACGTTTGTCGACTCGTCCTGGTATTTTGCGCGGTTCTGCAATACCACGGCCGACGTGCCGGTCGATCGTGCGGCCGCGGATTATTGGCTGCCTGTCGATCAATATATCGGCGGCATCGAGCATGCGATTCTGCATCTATTGTATGCGCGGTTCTTCACACGCGGACTGAAAAAGCTGGGATATACGAGCCTCGACGAACCGTTCGCCGGCCTGTTCACGCAAGGCATGGTCTGTCTCGAAACCTATCGCGGCCACAATGGCGGCGCGTGGTACACACCCGACGAAGTCGAAAAGCGCGACGGTAAGGCGTTTCTCAAGGGCACCGATGTACCGGTCGAGGTCGGTCCGGCCGAGAAAATGTCGAAGTCGAAGAAGAATGTGATCGCTCCGGAGCCGATCATCGACGCTTACGGTGCGGACACGATCCGCTGGTTCATGTTGTCCGACACGCCGCCCGAGCGGGACATCGATTGGACCGAAGCGGGTGCGGAGAGCTGCTGGCGCTTTGCCCAACGCGTCTATCGCCTTGTGACGGAAGCGGGCGAGTTGCCTCAGCCCGGTGCGGCGATCGGCGAAACGGATGGTCCAAGCCTTGAGCTTCGCCGCGCCACCCATCGTGCTGTCGCAGCCGTTACCGAGGATCTGGAGGCGCTGCGGTTCAACCGCGCGGTCGCTCGCATATACGAGCTTGCAAACGCGATCGCGGCGTCGGACGCTGGCGTGCCCGGCGCCGTCAGGCGCGAAGCGCTGGAGGCGTTGGTATTGTTGACGGGACCGATGATGCCGCATCTGGCCGAAACCTGCTGGAAATCGTTGGGCCACAGCGAGTTGGTGGTCGATACGCCGTGGCCGAAGGCTGATCCCGCGTTGGTCTATTCCGATATGATCACCATCGCAGTGCAGGTGAACGGCAAGCGCCGCGGCGAGATCACGATTGCACGCAACGCGGAGCAGAAATCGGTCGAGGCAGCGGCACTGGCGCTGGACGGCGTGGTTCGTGCGCTGGACGGGAAACCGCCGCGCCGCGTGATCGTCGTACCCGAGCGCATCGTGAACGTCGTCGCATGAGATCGCGTCTTCTGGGACTTGCCTGCGCCGTCGCGATGTCGACGGCGCTCTGCGGCTGCGGTCTCCACCCCCTTTACGCCGACTATGGTCCCGATAGCGGCAGCCAACAAATATTCCGATCGATCTATGTGGAGCCGATCGACGGCGAAGTGGCCGGCTATGAGATGCGAAATTCGCTGATCGATCTGCTTCATGGGGTCAACAGACCGGAGGAAGCCGAGTACCGCCTCACGATTTCGATCAGGCAACTGATTCAAAGCATTGCGATCGAAAACGATGCGTCGATCACGCGCTACAATTACAGTCTATATGCGAACTACGAATTGACCGACCGAAAGACGGGAAAATCGATCGTAAAAGGCAGCGAGAACACGATATCTCCGTATGACGTGGTTGCGTCGCCCTATGCAACCGAAGTGGCCGAGCACAACGCGCAAAAGACCGGCGCGCGCGACATCGCTTCCCGCATCCAGGTCGAACTGGCCGTGCACTTCGCCAACAACGCGCCTCAGAAATGAACGTCAAATCGGCCGATGCGGATCGCTATGTCGCGCGGCCGCCGGCCGGGCTCGTCGCCGCTCTCGTATACGGCCCCGACCAGGGCCTTGTGCGGGAACGCGCGGAGCGGCTCGCCAAAACGATCGTTCCGGATCTCAGAGATCCGTTCCGCGTCTCGGAGTTGGACGAGGCTTCGCTGAGCGGCGATCCCGCGCGGCTCTCCGACGAAGCCTCTGCGCTTTC
The DNA here is from genome assembly GCA_050014535.1 of Rhizomicrobium sp. Lineage (GTDB taxonomy): Bacteria > Pseudomonadota > Alphaproteobacteria > Micropepsales > Micropepsaceae > Rhizomicrobium. The sequence continues at coordinate 2,503 of JBEKDC010000228.1, read as the reverse complement.
GATGATGGGTGGGCGGCGCGTGGTACGGGTGCGTGGCGCCAATAACGGGCTCGCAAAGCTGTTCGAAGCTTTTCTCGCTTCTCCGCCGCTCGGAGATGCGCTTGTCGTGGTTGAAGGCGGGGACCTCGCCAAAGGCGCGGCCCTGCGCGAAGTATTCGAGGACGCGGATAACGGCGCGGCCATTCCGTGCTACGCGGACGGCGAAGCGGGGTTGAGCGAGATTATACGAAGCGCTTTGAAAGCCGAAGGACTCGCGATCGCGGCCGAAGCGCTCGATCTCGCAGCCGCGTCCATGGGGGCCGATCGCGGGGTTTCGCGACGTGAAATCGAGAAACTCGCCCTCTATGCACATGGTAAGGAGCGGGTGACGATCGAGGATGTTCGCGCCGTCATCGGCGACGAATCGGAAGCAAGAGTAGACGAGGTCTGCGATGCGGCCGGGGAGGGCGATATGCCGAAGCTCGATCGCGCGCTCGAACGGCTTTGGGTCGCGGATTTCTCGGCGATTGCCATTCTTCGCATGGCGATGTCGCATTTCCAGCGGCTCGCGCTTGCAAAGGCGCAGCTCCTTCGCGGAGAGAGCATCGATGCCGCGATCAAGCGGATGCGGCCCCCCGTTCATTTCCAGCGCACGTCGTCTTTCCGCGCGCAGATGCAGCGCTGGAACGAGGCCGCACTTGGAGAGGCGCTCGATCTGCTGCTGGACACCGAGGCGCTGTGCAAGACGACCGGAGTGCCGGCCGAAGCGGTATGCGGTCGTGCATTGCTGAATGTCGCCGCGCGCGTCAGATCGAGAAATTAGCGATCGATATCGACAGGAAATGCACGAACGAAGTTCGACAAAACAGGGAAACGACATGAAGGATTTTGCAGGCAAGACCGCGGTCATCACAGGCGGCGGCACCGGAATGGGACGGGAACTGGCGATTCAACTGGTCGCCGAAGGCTGCAACGTGGCGATGTGCGACGTCATCGCGGAAAATATGGCGGAGACGAAACGGCGCTGCATGGCCGGCGCGCCGCAGGGAACCCGGGTATCGACCTATGTCGCCGACGTATCCGAGGAAGAGCAGATCGTCGCATGGACTGAAGTAGTCAAGCGCGATCTCGACACCGATCACATTCACCTTCTCTTCAACAACGCCGGTATCGGCGGCGGCGGGAGCGTCGTCGGCGGAGATCGCGCGCAATGGGAAAAGACGTTCAATGTCTGTTGGGGAGGCGTCTATTACTGCGTGCGTGCCTTCCTGCCGCTTCTGATGAAGGCGAATGAGGGTCACATCGTCAACACGAGCAGCGTCAACGGTTTCTGGGCTTCCATTGGTCCGGGCCGCCCGCATACGGCGTATTGTGCCGCGAAATTCGCGGTGAAGGGATTCACCGAGGCTCTCATGACGGACCTTGCGCTCAATGCACCGCACATCAAATGTTCGGTCGTCATGCCCGGCCACATCGGCACCGACATCGTTGCGAACTCGCGCAAGATTCTGAGCGGCAGCGCAACGACAATCGACGTGCCCGCCGTGCGCAAGGCCCTTGCCGCGCAAGGGACCGATTTATCGGCGTTAACCGACGATCAGGTGCGCGACCTCGTGCAAGCGCAAGCCGATGCTTTCCGGGACAATGCCCCCACGACAGCGGCGCAAGCTGCGACCATCATTCTCGACGGCGTGCGCGCGGAGAAGTGGCGCATCCTCGTGGGCAAGGACGCGGAGTTTCTGGATAAGCAGGTCCGCGCGAAGCCCGAGGAAGCCTATGGTCCTGAATTCTATCGGGCACTCATCGAAGGCACCGAATGGAAAATCTGATGCCACGCGCAAAGTGATCGATACGCGCGATTGCCGTGCATCGCGCAGTTCAAGGGGACAAATCTCATGTCGCTGCAGCGCAAAGTTCTGTTCGCGGCCATTGCATCGGCTGGCCTGGTCTCGTCCGCGCTTGCAGCGAATACGCATTGCTTCGATGACGTTGCCGCAACGCGCGGTTACACGCTGGGCACGCCGGTAGGCGCGGAGCCCACGCCTGACGGCAAGGAAGTTCTCTATCTGCGCAGCGGCCCGCGCGACACGATTCAACGACTCTTCGAATACGATGTCGCCGCAGCCAGGGAGCGCGAACTCGTCACACCCGACGCGTTGCTCGGCGGCCGGCAGGAGCATTTGAGTGCCGAAGAAAAAGCGCGGCGCGAGCGGGCCCGTGTCAGCGTGCGCGGCTTTACGGCGTTCGCACTGTCGCGCGATGGAAGCCATGTCCTGCTGTCGCTGGGCGGGGGGCTGTTCGTGCTGGCGAGGCCCGACGGCAAGGTGACGCCGTTGTCGGGCGAAGGCTGGATCGCGCCGCAATTGTCGCCGGACGGAACCAAGGTCGGCGCGCTCCGCGATGACGATTTGCACGTGATCGATATCGCTCACGGCACGGACACGCAGCTCACCCATGGCGCCGGCGAAACGATTCAACATGGCGAAGCGGAATTCGTGGCGCAGGAAGAGATGGACAGGCGCGA
>JBEKDC010000227.1:0-5961 GCA_050014535.1 Rhizomicrobium sp. | reverse complement strand
AGCTACCGGCGCCGCCATCGCAGCGACAACGACCGCCGCCGCCAATACCGGACGCACGGGGAATTTGTAGGTGACGCACACTTCGCCGGTGCAGCCCTTCATGAACGCCACGCGCTCGTCGTCATTCATGGCGGTGAGATCGAAGACCTGCCGTTTGCACAGGCGGCAGGTCTCTCCGTCCATGATCGCCGAAAGCGGCCCTTTATAGGGACAGGGGCTTTGGACCTTCGGAAAGAGTGCCATGGCGACCTCCAAGTCTTGGAGAGCTAATCATACATCATTCACGGGCATTTCGCTAGCCTACGGACATTGCACCGGCACCAGCCAGCCCCGGTATCGGACGATCGGGCCGGTGAGCTTGTGCCCGACGTCCACATGAAAGCAAAAGCGGCCGTCCTCGACGGTTTCATGAGCTTCCATGCGCAGACACAGCGACATCGGCAGGCGCACGCCGAACACACTCCAGCCACGCAGCACGAGCGAGAGCTTTGCGCCGTCGCGGACCAGCGCCATGGCGAAGACGAGCGGACCGAATCGCTCGCACAACAATTTGTCCCACCGGCCGCGTCCGGCGAACTGACGACTGGAAAAAGAGTCGTTGCCGAATTTGCGCGTCCAGGTTTCCACCCCGTCCACGACATCGAAGCGCACCGTCACCGGCGTATCGGCCGCCGCTCCGGGGAAGCCCGCGATCCAGCCGGCAAAGCGCGCGAACACGCTTCTGCCGCGCTCAACGCTTGCCCGTCCTTCCGCCAAAGCTTCATGCTCGACATTGTGCATCGCACGGATTTCGACCGGCAGCTCGTCCCATGCAGTCCCCAGCATGCGCGCATATAACGGTGTCGAGTTGCATAGAGCATCGTTCCTGATGCCTGTCGCAATTGCGCGACCGGAGAACAGGTGCTCGTAATCCTCGAGTTCCAGTTCCCGCACGGCCGCGCGCGCGCCGGGCACAGGCGTCCGTCCGTCGAGCGCTCTTCGCACCAGCGCCGCCACCGCCATCGCAGGAATGAACGGCCCGTCATCGCCTTCGGCCAAAAGATGCCATGAGCGCCTGATTTGTGCGCCGTCTGCATTGGCGCCTGCCACTTCGACAAACATGCCGCCTCGATGTTCGCCCCAGCGCAAATGACTTCTCACGAAATGCATCAGCGTCGCGAAAGGCGATACACTCGGAAGCAATCCCAGGCGCACCAGCCATGCGAGGCCGATCAACAGGCGATGCAGCGCCGCCGATACCGGGCCGGCGCCCACCCAGAAGCTGTCAGCCTCGGGCCACAATTCCGGCAATGCGCGCAAGTCCGGGACATCGACAAGCGAGAAGAGCGTGCTGCGCAACGGCACACGACCCGGTGGCGCGATCGTAAAGCGCATCTGCTCCGTGAACGGATAGCCCGTTCCCGACTCGCCGTTGCGTCTCAGAGCGATGCGACGGCCCGCATAAGCGGCAATCGCCCGAACGACATTTTCGCCGACGGGAGAATAGGGCGACGGCGAAATGCCCGCGCGAATGGATTCAACGCGCACCATCTCGCGCGACAGGCGGCGTGTGACCGCCGCGGTGAGGACGGGACAGGTTGAGACGCCGGAGAGTATGTACCGGCCCGCGGCCCGCGCCGATGCATCGAAGGCGCGCACCCCCGCCACGAAGTCCGAACCGTCGGCCAGATCGAGATGGTCGATTCCTCCCGCAATGCAGGCCTCGATGACGCGATAGGGCCGCTCGCCATAGGCCTGGAACGGTCCGCTGGCATCGACCACGATGTCGGGACGAAGGGCAGTGAGTTGCGCGTCCGAATCTCTGTCGCGATCGAACGCCGAAGGAACAAGCGTTGCCTTTGCGTGCGCTCGCGACTTGCAAAACGCCGCGGCTTTCGCGGCCGAGCGACCGGCGACAATCAATGTCAGGCGCGGCTCGCCCTCGAGCAATTCCACAAGGCGCCCGCCGAACGTGCCGTAGCCGCCGATAACGAGGACACTGAGGCGTCCGCCCATTCGCAATTCCGATGAGTCTCGCCGGATTCGGGTTCAAGACAAAAGTTTCACGAGCCGAGCCGACGCAATCGTGACCGTCGGAACAATTCGTTCATGAGGCACGGCTTATGCCGGTTGCGAGCGTCTGGCAAATTGCAGTCGATCAGGCGGAATCGCGCGAGCTCACGCGATCGGTCGGCTGTCGAGCATCACGCCGACAGGAAGCGGTCTGTTCGCGAACCCTTCGGTCGATTGCCCGGTCGGCAGCCCGGACCGTCTTGCCCAGAACGCGCGCTCGGGCCAGCGCTTTTCCAAGCGATAATAGGCAGCGCGCTGGGACAAGTAGCGGAGCAGCGTTGCGCGCGCGCGATTCTCATAGACCGGACCCGAGTCGTCACCGTTCAACATGCTCTCGATGACCGCCGATGCGGCAACTGCATCGTTGAACGCTCCGGACAATCCCGACGAAGTCAGAGGATCGAGGGCCATCAGCGCGTCACCCACGGCGATCCAGCCGTCGCCCGCGCTCAGATCGGAGATCGCGCTGTGCGCGGCAAAGACTCGCGGCGAGGTGCGTTCTTCCGGCGCCGCGATGCGCCGGCTCAATTCGGGCGCGTCGCGCCATGCGCGCGCGAAGGAATCGCCGTCGCGATAATGCGCGGCGATATCGCGATCCGTCATCAGCATGATCACGGCGTCGCCGGACGGGACCCGCGCCGCGTACCACCAGCCGTCGGCGAACGACTCCACGAAGGAATAGCCCTCGAGCCCGCTTTCCGAAGCACAGGGCACGCGCACCGCGAGCGCCACGAGAGAGTCGAGCCGTTGTCTTTTTGCACCCAGGCGCGCGGCCAAAGGTGCGCGACGGCCGCCGGCGTCCACAAGCACCCGCGCCGTAGCAGTTCCGAAACCTTCCACGTCTATCTGCCATCCGCTTGCGATAGCGCAAATCGTGCCCAATCGCGCCGGGCACGCGAGCATAACGCCGCGCGCGGCAGTTTCCCTGCGCAGTCGAATTTCAAACGCCGTGCGATCGAGATGCCACCCCTGTCCCCGCTGTCCGAACAACGCGAGCGCCGGCGGCCCGCCCCACGCCGCGAGATTGCCGAAATAGGGTCGATGGCCGAACCGGGCGAGATCGGCATCGAGTCCCAGCCTCTGCAGAAGAGGCGCAACATCGGGTGTCGCAGACTCTCCGGGAATGAAGGGCTTCGGCGCCGCGCGATCGACAATGAGGATTTTTTCGATACCGCGTTTGCGCAGGGCAAGCGCCGTCGCACATCCTGCGGGTCCTGCGCCCAATATCACAACGTCGAAATCGGTCACGTCGACTGTTTGTCCGCGGCATGTTTGTCCGCTTTTTCCCGCGGCAATTTGCGCTCGACTTCGACATAGCGTTCCTTCAATTTGCCCTCCGCCTTCTTGCGGACGATGAAGCCGAGCAGCGGCCACTTCTCGACCATCTCGATATCGAGAGCGAATTGCATGTAAGCCGGATTCTGCTGGTCGAAATCGATGCCGACCCACGGCACTTGAACGCCGCTGTCGATGTCCGGCGACGGAACCGAGCGCAGCGGCTTCGGCGGCGGATCGACATAGACATATTCCGGTCGCTGCGCGGGCCACCACCACAATGTGCGCTCGCCGAGCGGCTGGGCTGCGCATTCGTTGAAATCGGCCTGCCACGGCACGGCCATGTAGCGCGTGACGTCGCCGGCCTCCATGCCCTTTTCGGGATCGAAGCCGAGATCGAGCGGGCCTTGGGTCGGCGGGCGCGCTTTGATGCGGAACGGTTCGGAATAGATAGTCTGGTTGCGCGATATCCAGCTCATCTCGATGCCGGGCGAGAATGCGCCGCCGACCAGATTGTCGAGCACGCCGCGGGTGATGCTGTCCTGCCACGCGTCCGACGGCGCTTCGTTCACGAACCAGCCTGCCACCCATTGCTGCAGGAAGAAATACTGCGTGTCCGTGAGCCGCAGATAGCGATCGATCGAGTGACCGTCATTGAGGCAATTGTCGCCCGCGAGGAACGGCATCATAGTGGCGCCCCGCTCGCCCACGATCACGTTTTCGCTGTAAGGCGGACGGACAAAATCCAGGATGTATTTCCGCAATCCCGCGAAGCCGGGATCGCCGATCTTTTCGCCGCGTACGCGCTTCATCCGGCCCAGCATCGCCATATCGAAGGTGTGCGGCTTGGGCGGAATGGCGGCGACCCAGGGATAGAGCGTCGCGCGCTCGAGCAATGGAGCAATCTCGGTGCGGAAGTTCGGGCGGTACCCCTTCGGGCCGGAATTCCAAAAACCCTGGCTGAAGATTTCGGGATGGCGGCCGGTGCGCACGTTGGAGTCGAAAATGGTGTCGTACAGCGTAACAAGATTGGCGATTTCCGGCGCGTATGCAGGCGGTCCCACCAACACCCAGCCGGGTGCTGCTTCGTGTTTCGAGTCGTCGTCCATTACGATCGTGGCGCGCACGGGACCGTCCGACGTGTCGTCCCACCAGTCGTCATTGTTCGCATAGTCCACGATCGTGGGTTCGCGCTTGTGCGAGCCCGCGACGCCCAATCCGCCCAGCACCAGCAGCCGCCCCTGCGCGTCGGTGCGCAAATCGCCGAGCGTGTCGATCGATTGTCCCGTGGGGTTGAGCTTGCCTTCGATGAAATTCGCACCCTTGTAGTGCGGCGGAACGCTCTTTTTGTCGAAGCGGATCGGACCTTTATTCGCGCCTGATATCGAGCGCGGACCCGGATCGATGTTCAGCTTCAGCCGGTCCTTGCCGACGAAGTCCGGATTGCGCAACGGATGATTGGGAGCGTAGCCGTTTTCTCCTTCCGATGTCTTGAACTCGTACCAGCTCGATTTCTTGTTGGCCAAATGCACCGACCAGGTAATCGATTTCACCCCGTTTTTGCCCGCCACGACTTCCCGCGCCGATCCGTCCTTGCCGATGCGCGCGACGTGAAACAGGGCAGCCTGACGGCATAACGCGCCGGATTTGTCGCGAAAATCCTTGTCCGTGAATTTCGTCCCGTCGGGGTTGGTCGGAAGCCCGCGATAATCTTCCGGCCCGATATAGAATTTCTCCGGTGCATTGCCGACGCGTGCGGCGCCAATCGGCGGAAATATCTTGAAGGCTTCGCTGCTCATGGCTTTCCCTCGCTGCGGCTTTGCGCGGCTGCTCACGACACACCGAGCTTTTCAATCGCCCCCGAAGCGCGCGACAACAAGTGCAGGTCTGCACGTCGCACCTCGGCGCGGTCCGTGTCGCGTTTGCGGTCGCGTCCGGGCTTTTGAACGCGGTTGCGGTCACCCGATACTTGGGGTTCGGACAACTCCGAAACAGTCGCGATCGTCGCGCTGACGGAAGCGCGCAGCTTTTTGAGATCCGCGTCGTCGCGATAGCTGAAGAGGGGCGCCGCATATGGGCCGACGTCGGGATCGCCGTTCTTGAATGCCGGCGTGGACATCAGCGTGCGCGCCAGCGACGGCATGACGTCGTGCATGAGCGGTAGGGCCACACCGAAATAGGGATCGCCCGCGCCGAAGAGCGGATGGGGCGGCTTGCGGAATGTCGCTTCGAGCGCCTTCAACAACACGCTGTAAGCGATATCGAACGCCTCCGCTTTCTGTCGGGCCTCGTGGTTTGTGAAGTCCTCCATCTTGGGATTGGAAACGATCGGTGATGTCGGCGGGAAATTGGCCGTGTCCAGAGCGACCGTCCGGAACTTGATGAAATGCGTCGATTCGGCCGGCGTGCCGATGATCGGGCCGTAAGTGCCGTCCGTGCGCTTGCCGTAATAATTATATGTGCCCCAGTTTTCCGACGGCACAAGAGGCTTGCCCCAGGGGGCATGACCTTCGCCCTGCTGCACGATCTGCAAAATCGCGAAGTCGGCGCTCTTCATATCCGTCACCGCCACCGGATGGCCGCCGAACTTGCCCAGATAGATATCGGTGCGCGGCTGGCCTTTCGGATTCGGCT
>JBEKDC010000226.1:0-5990 GCA_050014535.1 Rhizomicrobium sp. | reverse complement strand
TCGGCCGCGCCGTAACGCTCCCAATGCTGGTCGATGGTGAAATCGGCGCGGATTTCGGGATGCCGGGATCTCAACTGATCGAGCGTGGGCACGGTGCTTGCGTCCCTTGAGGGCTGTGCGACTCCTTCTATTTAACACGTTCGGGGTACGAATTGTTGCCCGCAAAGGCCCGCAACCTGCATCTCTGTTGCGGCTGCCATGCCCAAAATGACAGCCCATTGCGGGGGTAGCGGAGTATGTTGCGCTCCTTTGCGAGCAGGAGCATCCGGTATGAGCGTGTTCGAGGCCCCCGATTTCGACCATCACGAAGCGGTGGCGTATTTCGACGACAGGGCGAGCGGGCTGCGGGCCATCATTGCAATCCATTCGACGGCGCTGGGTCCCGCCTGCGGCGGCACGCGCATGTTCGGTTATGCGACCACCGACGATGCGTTGATGGATGCGCTGCGCCTGTCGCGCGGCATGAGCTACAAGAGCGCGATCGCCAATCTGCCGCTCGGAGGCGGCAAGGCCGTCATCATCGGCGATCCCGCGCGCGACAAGACCGAAGCGCTGTTCCTCGCCTATGCCAACGCCATCAACACGCTCGCCGGCCGCTATGTCACGGCAATGGATGTGGGCATGACCGCAAAGGACATGCCGATCATCGCGCGCGGCACGAAGTTCATCGCGGGCTACGACCAGCCGGGCAAGGCGGGAGGAGATTCCGGACCTCCGACGGCTCTCGGCGTTTTCATCGGCCTCAAGGCCGCCGTGAAGCACCGGCTGGGTGTGGACAGCACGAAAGATCTGATCGTGGCGGTGCAGGGCCTCGGCAAGGTGGGCATGGATGTCGCGCGGCGCCTGCATGCGGAAGGCGCGCGACTGGTCGTCGCCGACGTGAACGAGGCCCTGACGCGCAAGGCGGAAGATGCGTTCGGCGCCAAAGTGCTGCCGCCCGATATGATCGTGACCGCGGACTGCGATGTGCTGTCGCCCAATGCGATGGGTGCGATCCTCAACGACGTGACGATCCCGGCCCTGCATGCGCGTGTGATTGCGGGAGCCGCCAACAACCAGCTCGAGCGCGACGAGCAAGGCGAGATGCTGCGGGCCCGCGGCGTTCTCTATGCTCCCGATTACGTCATCAACGGCGGCGGCATCATCCGCGTCGCGGCACAGATCTACGACTGGAACGATGCTGAGGTCGAGCGCCGCGTGCTGACCATCGGCGATACGCTGCGCGAAATTTTTCACCGCGCCGATGTTGAAGGACTACCCACCAACCAGATCGCCGACCGCATCGCCGAAGAGCGCATGGCGAAAGGTCCGGCCAAGGCAAAGGCGGCGGAATAGCTGCCCCGACTACAAGCCCAGTCGCTCCCGGAAAAACGCGATCACGCGTTCCTCGGCCAGTTTTGTGGGCGTGCCGGGGCGATCGTCGAGATTGATCGTCAGCACCGAATGCGGCGGGCCGATGCCGGGGGCTGAGTCCTTGGGATCGATTTCGATCGCTTCGAATTTGTCGCCGAAGGTCTGCTTGAGCGTGTCGAAGCGCGCATCGGGCACGAAATTGTCGCCGAAGAAGCGCAGGCCGATCAACGAGAGATCTTCCTTCTCGAAGCGCGACTTGGCGCACGCAATTTCCGCAGGCGATGCGTCGATGCCGGCGGCGCGCGTCTTGGAACCCGCGGCCATGGGCAAGGAGGGTTGCGACAGCACAGGCGCGAGCACTGAAGGTTCCGTCATCATCGCGAGCGCGAAGCCGCCCGTGAAACACATGCCCACTGCGCCCACCCCTTTGCCGCCGCACGAGGCGTGCGCCGCCCGCGCAAGCGCGCGCAGCCAGTCGACCATGGGGCTCGAGCGTCCCGCGGACCACACATTGAACTCACGCCGGATGCAGATGGTCTTGATCATTTCGCCGACCGCATAGCCGACCGTGACGGGACGGCCCGGCGTGCCGAACAGGCTGGGCATGAACACGGTCATGCCGGCGGCGACCACATGATCGGCGAAGCGCACGACAAGCGGATGCAGGCCCGGCATTTCATGGATGATAATGACGGCCGGGCCTTGCCCGCGGCGGAACACTTCGCGCGTCCAGGGACCGTCGGTGAATTCGAAAGAGGCGTAATCCTTCAGTGCTGCGCGATAATCCATGTCTGCCCCAATCCAAAGCCAGGCAGCAGATTACATGGACAGCGGCGACGAGGCTACCCGATCAGAGGATGGCCGAAGACATGCGGCCACAGGCCCACAACGCCGATGAAGATCAAATAGATCGCCACCAGATAGTTCAGCGCGCGGGGGATTGCGAGAATCAGGACGCCGAATATCAGCGCGACCAGCGGCTGGATGACGAGAATATCGATGGTTCCGACATGCATGGCAGTTCCCTCAATCGGTTCGGTTCAAATCTGCGTCTTCGACGCTTTATCCGGGCGCGGCGGTGCACCGACGATGTGCTTGCCGCCGGCATAGGAGGGCGGATCGCTGGCCGGGAACGAATCCTCGCTCTGGCGGTCGATGTCCTTTTTCTTCTCGCCGTTTTCGGCTTTCGGTTCGACCTTTTTCGCTTTGTCGGTCATGGCGGAATCTTCCTCACCATGAGAACGCCGATGGACCGCATTTGTTCCGCAGCCGAAGTGCCTAAAGCCCAGGCGAACGCAGCGCTTTACGGAACGGTTTGTCGCGCTTGAGATGCCATTCCCGGCTCATGGCCGCGGCGCGAGTCTTGTAGCGTTCGGCGTAAAGCAGGACCCAGGCGCGGCCGCGAGTCGACTTTGCGCCGGTGCCCGCATTATGCCGCGCCAGTCGCTCGTCGAGATCGGTCGTCCAGCCGACATAGGTGCGCGGAGTTTTGCGTCCCGCGGTTCCCAGCACATAGACGTAACAGGGCACGATTAACCTCATCCGCCGTGCGAATCGGGTCATTGACGCTTGCGCTATTAACTATCGCACGCGTCGGGCGGCGCAAGAGCGTGTGACGTCTGCCATTTTGGGGCGTTTCCAATTTGCGGGACCGGGAGCAAATGCGGTGATACGAACCCTGGCACTATTGGGCGGAACGATCCTGCTGCTCGCGGCGAACTCGGCCTTCGCCGACGCTCTTGTCATGCAATGCGACAAGACTGCGTGCATGCGCCTGCGTTGCGACGACTGGCGCGAAAACTGCAGCCTTGCCGGATATTTCCGGCACGCGAATGGCACTTTCGCCGTGCCCCACTCGCGGCAAGTTTGCGACGAGTTCGGCGATTGCCATTTCGCGCTGCCGAGCTATCCGCCGAGCGGTAATGCGCAAAGCCCCGGTGACGCTACATCGAAGGCTCAGTAGTCGTATCGGGATCGGCGCGATCGAGATACGTCAGGCAGAAGCTTTCTTTTCGATTTTCGGCACGCTGTTTTCCACCGGCAGCATGACCCTGGCGCGTCCGCACAAATGCGGCACGCGCGAGATGTTCATGGTCTGCGACAGACGGCGCAGGTAATAAAGCTCTTCCTTGGTGTGAATGTCGTAGGGACCGAATTCGCGAATGCCGTCGGCCAAGTCGGAGTCGGAGATCGCGTTGTCGAAATAGGTCGCCCAGGCGGAATCGGCACGTCCCGTATCCAATCCAGCGCCTTCGTCGAACGGGACCTTCTGGCGATCGCGGATCGTTTCCGGCAACTGAGTGGGATAGAGATTGTACAGCGCGCGGAGCGGGAGCTTGCCCATCGGTGCGCCGCCGACATTGCGAACGAGAGCGGCCGCGTCGAGATTAAGCGCGTACGCGACCACGGACCGATCGAGAAACGGCTCGCGGGTCTCCACGCCGAAACGCATGGAGCAGCGGTCGACCCTTTGCAGGTTTGTTCGGTTCATCAAACCCAGGCACTCCTCGCGCACGGGGCGGCCTATGGCGTTGCCTTTCGAGAAGACCGTTTCGAGCGTCGCATAGCCGGCGAACAACTCGTCTGCGCCTTCGCCGCACAACGCGACACGAAACCCGTCCTGGCTGATTTTGCGGGCCAGCACATAGGTGCAGATGCCGCTCGTGATCACAGAAGGTTCGAAAGCCTCAGTCGTATCCACGACATCCTCGATGAGAGCGATCGTGTCGGCACTGTCCACGTCGAAGGGGACGATGCGCAGTTCGATTCCGCTCGTCTCTGCGAAACGCGCGGCAAAGGCGTAGTCCGGCGCCGTGTTATCGCCCAGAAAATAGCCGGGAGCTTCGGGGCGGTATCGCCGCGCATAGTGGGCCACGAGCGTACTGTCGATTCCGCCGCTGAGCATAGTCGCGAAGGGCAGGTCTGGCGGCAGTCTGAGGCGCACGGCCTCCGAGAGCAGGCGATCGAGTTCCCGCGCCGAACCGGGCAACAGGAAATCGTAAAGCGGGTTTGCCAGAGTCGTATATCGCGCGCAGCCCTCGCGCGTCAGCAAATGTCCGGGCGGGAGCAGCAGAACGTCGCCGGTTTCGACCGCCTTCAACAGAGGACGGATTTCGGAGCTGAACAGATAGCCGGATTCGGATTGGATGAGATAAAGCGGCTTGACGCCCAGCGGATCGCGCGCCGCCAGGAACTCGCCGTTTTTGGTGTCGATCGCGATGAAGGCGAACATTCCGGACAGCCGCTCCAGCGCCTTTAGCCCCCAGACATGCAAGGCGTTGGCGAGAACTTCCGTGTCGGATTGTGTCTTGAATGGAACGCCGAGCTCTTCCATCTCGCGGCGCAGTTCCACGTGGTTGTAGATTTCGCCGTTGAGCGAAACGCAGATCCGGCCGTCGAACGACATTTGCGGCTGGACGGCATTCGCCCCGTCAACGATGCGCAAGCGTCGCGTACCCATTGCCGTATCCGGCCAGGGCGAGATGACGGGGTCGGTCACATCGCCGCGATGGACGAGGCCCTCGATCAATCGCGCAACGACCTGTTCCGCGTCGTCCCAATCTATCGCAACCGCGATCCCGCACATCAGCGGTCACCCTGCGCGGAAATTGCGCTGCATATTACGTCGGCAATCGGCGTGGCTGTGAACACGGCATAGACCTCTAGGTTGGACATGAACTGGAGACGGATTGTGTGTCTTGCGCCGCGCGAGCTTCGGCGCGATCGAGAGGGCATTCATCGGAAGCTGCTGCATCCTAGGCCGCCGCTCGAAGGGCAAGTTGCCAAAGTCCGGCGCCTTGCGAGGCAAAGCCGTAATCGCGGTAGAGATTGCGTGCTGCGAGATTGCGGGGCGTCTCGACGATCCGCGCGGTGACATGGCTGTGCCGCGTGGAAAGGTCGGACAGGATTCCATCCAGGAATGTGCGCTCGACACCCAGTCCGATGACACGGCAGCTGAGCGCGAAGCCGACGATCTCGCCGTCGAAGGCCACGGCCGCGCCGACGAGGCCTTGGTCGCCGAAGCGGTCGCGGACACTTATCGCATAGACCGCGGCCGAATCGCTCGCCAGAAAGCCCGTCAATTCGGCCGTGCTGAATTTGCGTCCCGTCGCGTTGAACTGGGTCGTGCGGGCGAACAGTTCCTGCACGCGGTCGATTTGAACGGCGTCCCGCAATTTGCGGATGTCGCATCGGATGGCGAGCGACTCAATAAAGGCCCGTTCGTCCTGCGTGCCGGATTGCAGCCGGTTGCGGTCGAGTTGCGCGCGGACCAGTTCCGTGCGGGTTTTCGATTCCTCCGTCGCGGCGGGGAGCTGCAGCCGCGGATCGGCGAGCAGCAGGCGGCGCAGCGCGAAAAGATCTTCACCCCAGATTTCGATTTCCGGGAGATTTTGGCGCACGCGCTCACGTTCGACCGGATTATCGTCCACAAAAACGAAGGACGACAGCGCAAATCCCAGCTCCTGGGCGATCGCGCGGATGTTCTCGACCTTGTCCGTCCAATTGACCCGGCAGGTGACGAAGTCGTCCGGTGTCAGCAGGCGATCGCGCGGATAATGCTCGGGATATTTCCACAACTCGCGCACCGTCTGCTCGTCATTCTTGCTGACGGCGGCCAGCACGATGCCGCGATTCTT
>JBEKDC010000225.1:0-6001 GCA_050014535.1 Rhizomicrobium sp. | reverse complement strand
CGAGAACTCATTGGCTTAGCGATGTGAGAAACGAAGCGGCAAAAGTCGTGTCGGAGTTGCAAACTCTCAACAGCGCCATAAGCCGACCAACTGCAAGTGATGGTACGCTCGGATACCCGCCCCAAATTTCGTTCGAGGTTGATGCCACCAACGCGCCCGATGTTGCTCCCTGTGAAAGCGGCAGGTGGACATGGAAGGGCCGCGAGTTCGGTGATCCGGGTGAGACGAGCAAGACCCTTCATATTGACGCGAGCGGCGGACTCCGCGCCGGAAACCTCATAGGCCGCGACAGCGGCGAATGGGGCGGGGAAGTAAAGTGGGAATCCGCGCCGGCGAAGCCGCTGTTTGTGGTCTACGGAAATGTCGAAGGAATACAACCAAGTCGCGATGGAGCGGTCGCGGTCATCGGAAGCGGAGGCACGTACACTACCTACGACGAGGAAGTCGAGTCCCGTTCCGATCCGTCAGTCAAATCGGTCACGGTAGACAACGGTCCGGGCGGCAGCGGCTATGCAGTCGAATTGCGCCGAGATGCCAGCGGCGCGTGGCGAGTCAAGGAAATCGCGCGCTTTCCGCGTGCCGCATTTGACTTGAAAAGTATCGGCCAAGACCTCTTCGTTGCATGGAGTGGGAATCGCGCGATCATATTCACGCCGAGCGG
This sequence comes from Rhizomicrobium sp., assembly GCA_050014535.1. GTDB lineage: Bacteria > Pseudomonadota > Alphaproteobacteria > Micropepsales > Micropepsaceae > Rhizomicrobium. Next base: position 5,340 of record JBEKDC010000225.1, on the reverse strand, counting down.
CATCGCAGGCGTCGCACAGTGTGTCGTGACAAAGTAAACAGAGGAATGCGGCGACGTCAGATCAGTTTCCAAACTCACCAAGGAAGTTCGGACGTCGGAGTCGGATCATCGGCTTTCGGCGAAGTTCGCGCGAATTCTCACTCCGAAGCCGAACTCGCCAAGATCGTCACGCATGCGCGCGACGTCGCGTTTCGGATGGCGGAGACCGCCGCGCCGGTTGTTTGGAGAGACTTTCAAACGGATCTATGAAACTCAACCGGTTCCGGCCCAAATGCCGGGATTGTGCAAAGCGTCACGGCAAAAGGCGTCCGGGAAAATCGAGCCGAATGAGCTTTATTGGCGCAATATTCTTCGCGCCGGCGCGATTGGCCCTCATAGACTGAATTCGTGGTATCTCTTTGCCCGGGAAAAGCGCTACCGTCCGCTCCAACTTGAGTTTATCCGGGAATGTCGAACCGAGAGCCGGGGCGTAATGCCGTAATCGAGAGGGTTTGACGATGAAATCGGGAAATGGCGCGAGAACATACCTGAAAAGCACGGCGTTCGGCCTGGGGTCGACGCTCGTCCTCCTCGGCGGGCCCGCGCTCGGCAATCCGTTGAGCGCCGCGGTCACGACCGGCTCGGCGTCGATCGCCTCGTCGGCGAACAAAACGACGATCGATCAGTCGAGCGAAGACGTCGTCATCGATTGGTCGAGCTTCAATGTCGGTGCGGGTCAGACGACGCAATTCGTCCAGCCCAATGCGCAGGCCATCGCGGTCAACCGGATCGGCGGCAATTCCGCGTCGCAAATTCTCGGCACGTTGGATGCGAACGGCCGCATCGTCCTGATCAACGGCAATGGCATGCTGTTCGGCAAAGGTTCGCAAGTGAATGTCGGTTCGCTCGTTGCCACCTCCACCGACGGGTCGGACTCGGATGTTCTCGCGGGCAATTTCACGCAGGCCGGCAACCAGAACGCATCGGTCGTCAACCAGGGGGTCATTCGCGCCGCGCAAGGCGGCCTCGTTGCCCTCGTCGCGCCGAACGTGACGAATTCCAGCATGGTCAATGCGAAATTCGGCACGGTTGCGGTGGGAGCCGCCAACAAATTCACCGTCGATTTCGCAGGCGACGGGCTCGTCTCCTTCGCGGCGCAGGGCGACGTGAACGGCAAGGCGAGCGCGATCAACACGGGCTCGCTCGTCGGCGCAAATGTGTCGCTGACGGCCCATGCCGCGGAAGGCGTGGCGACCGGTGTCGTCACCATGAGCGGTTTCATGACCGCGCAAACCGCGAAGAATGTCGGCGGCACGATCGTGCTCGATGCGGGCGACGGTTCGCTGACGTCGACAGGAGTTCTCAATGCGGCCGGCACAACCGGCGGCGGAAATATCGAAACGTCGGGTGCGCAGGTCTTGGTCACGGGCCACGTAACGGCCGGCCAGGGCGGCGAATGGAAAACCGATCCCGACAATCTGACGATCTACGCCGGGGCGGCGCACACGATCAGCAACGCGCTCAACGCAGGTACGGACGTGTGGGAAGAAACATCGGCCACCACGACGTCCGGCTCCGGCACGCAGTCGAACGGCAAGGGCGACATCGTCATCGACGCGCCGATTGCATGGAACACGGGCGCGATGCTCTATCTCTATTCCTATCATTCGATCGATTTCAACGCGCCCATGAATGTGGAAAACGGCGGCTGCCTCTCATTCGGCATCAACAACGCCAACGGCACGGGCGCGCTCAACACGGGCGGAGTCCTGTCGTTCGCGGGCACCGGCCATATCGACATCGATACCACCGGCACGTCGTTCACGCTCAACAATTTGGGATACACCGTTGTCGATGACATCTCGACTCTCGCTTCGGATATCGCATCCGATCCCTCGGGCGATTTCGTGCTGGGTCTGTCGTATAATGCCACGGCGGACGGGACCTACACGTCGGCGCCGATCCAGGGTACGGCATTCACCGGAACGTTTTACGGCCTTGGAAATACGATTTCGCATCTGAAAATCGATGCACCGAACGCGTTCCAGGGCACCGGCCTCTTCGCGTACATCGGAATCGGAGGTCTGGTTTCGGGCCTGGGCGTGATCGATGCCGATATTGTCGGCGGTGTGGGGGAGGAACAGTATACCGGCGCGCTCGCCGGCCTTGCGACTGGGTCCGTCTACGACGATTACTCGAGCGGCCGCGTAAAGGGAGGCGGCGGTTCCAACGTCGGCGGACTCGTCGGGATGTTGGCCTACGGTTCGGTGGACGATTCCCACAGCGCTGCAACAGTCACCGGCGGTATCAATGTCATGATCGGCGGCCTGATCGGCTCCGACGACGCCGCGGTTGCAGCGGATTATGACTATGCGACCGGCGCGGTCACCGGCGGAAACGAAAGCCATGTCGGCGGATTGATCGGCTGGGCGGAGTTTGCCGCCGAGGCCGAATACGACTTCGCCACCGGCGCGGTCACCGGCGGAAAGGACAGCTTTGTGGGTGGCCTGATCGGCGCCGGAAATTGGACGCTGAACCAGGACTATGCGACGGGATCGGTATTTGAATCTGGAATCCCTAGCAGCTCGCTCGGCGGATTGATCGGAGGGCAATCCGCAGGGACGGACTCGGCAGACTATTGGGATGTGACGACGAGCGGCACATCGCAGGGCGTCGGCAACGGGAATGTGCCGGGAGTCACCGGATTGACGACGGCGCAATTCCAGTCGGGCCTGCCGAGCGGGTTCAGTGCGAAAATCTGGGGCAGCGATCCGTCGATCAATGGCGGGCTGCCGTATCTTCTGGCGAATCCGCCGAGCTGATCGCGCGGGAGAGGGCGCAGCCGTCGGCTCTCCGCGAGGTTTCCATGAAAACCGCTGTCCTCAGCGCATTCGCCGCGCCGCTTGCCATCGAGACGTTGCGCGACCCGGTGCTCCTCGCCGGCTACACGAAGTAACGGAAACACAATGCTAAATTCTGCCGAATTTAGTTTGGTGTCCCCTGATCTTAAAAGCCCCCAATGCTCTCGTGAGCCGCTACCGACGCGGCGTCAGCACTGTGCCCTCTTTGTCGCTTTCATGTGGAGGCCTTGGGGTGTGGACCTTGTGCTGCGACGAGTCCGCAGTCCTCCCGGCGTAACTGACCGCGCGGCGCGATCTACGAGAATATTTGACGGGCTATGGCTGCAAGCCGGAAGTCGTGCGTCACTTCGATGTCGGCGGCCACATGACCTTGTACCGACTGTCGATCGAGCGAATCGCAGGACCTTGCTTGCGGCGTTATCGCCAATTCATTCGCGCGCGCTTCTAGATCGTCCGCCGCTTTGCTCAACATTTCGGCGTAACCCGGTAGTTCCGAATCGCGTGCCAGTTCGCGCAGATGCAACGCGGCTTGACGTGCAGTTTGAGCCTGTATCATCGCCTTGCGGCCTCACTGGATTTCAAATCCGCCCGTACCCTGTCCAAGTCGATAAGAAATGTTGCGCGAGCGTTTTCAAAATCGACTTGCGCGAAGCCTGTGGGCTTTGCGTTGCTCGAACGCAGCACGCAGGCGAACAGGAGCAAAACACAGGCGAAAAGGAATAGTTTTCCTAACACCGCAGTCCCGTCTGTCCACAGTACCGAGGGGCTTCTGCCCTCTTGGGTACTGGGAACCTCCCATCAATGCCCGCACCATTCATGGCACAGTTAAACGCGCTGCGAAATCCGCGCGAGCGCGGACGGCAAAAATTGCCCAGACCGGTTTTCCAGCGTTTAGCTTTAGATTCCAGTCGCGCCTTCGGCGATCTTTCCGGCGACTGCGTGCGATTGCTCGCTAATGAACTGCGAACGGCGGCGAAGAGGCGGCCAACGATGTTCGCACCAAATCCGCCATGCTCGCGGCATGCAACTTGTCCATAATGCGGGCACGATGAATTTCGATGGTTCGCGGCGAAATCGAGAGTTCGAAAGCCGCCGCCTTGTTCGAGTGGCCCGACACCAGCTGCTCAAGCACCTGACGCTCTCGCGGGGTCAGGCGGGAGAGGACTTCAAGAGCATGCTGCGCTTCGGCAGAACGGTTGCGGCCTGCCGCACCGATTTCCAGCGCTCGATTGACGCTCGCGAGCAGCAGTTCGTCGTCAAAAGGCTTCTCGATGAAATCGAGTGCACCCGCTCTCATCGCTCGAACTGCGAGCGGAACGTCCCCATGTCCCGTGATGAAGATCACGGGCAGCGAAATGGCGCGCCTGACGACCTCATCCTGCAGCTCCCACCCGGTCATTTCGGGCATCAGGACATCGGCGATCAGGCAGCACCCGATCGTGATATTTTCGTCCAGAAATGCCAACGCGGACGGATAATCCCGAACCCGAAAATCGGCCGATTGCAACAGTGCGCGTAGAGAGCAGCGCATCCCTTCATCGTCATCGACGATGAATATCGTTCGTCTCGCCGACATTTTGCCGCCACCCTTTCTCTCGCTCGCGCTGCTATCGGCGCCAGACGTTTCGGGTTCGGCAGGTCGCAGGAGACCAAACCTGCTGCCGCAGCCAATTTTGTGGAGAACGCACAAATCGGCGTCCTTGCTCGCCGTACCGGCGACGGCAAAACGATGGACCGGACCGGAAATAAAAGATGTTCACTTTTGATCGCTTCAGAGTCGATCCGAATATTCGGACTGCGCCCCCGAAAAATGTCGAGTAACGGTCTGGGCCGATCTGCGAGGTCGCGGATCGTATTACCGCGTTAAGATCGGGGCCGGAGCGGCGATTCGGACGATCTTACGCCGACGCCGAAACTCTGCGGAACCAAGCTTTCCTTACGCAAGCGCGCGCGATAGGAAAAATCATTCATTCCCCCGTGTTTTCCGCAACGATGCGGCCGTCACCGAATTCGCGTAGTCTCACCTTGAACCCCGATCTTCAGCTTCGCGCGAGGATTCCATGAAAGCCGCTGTCCTGAATGCGTTCGGCGCTCCGCTCGCCATCCAGACTCTCCCTGACCCTGTCCTCGGAACCGGCGAGGTCATTGTCGATGTTGTTGCCGCCGGCGTCGCCGGCTACACAGCCGGCGTTTTCTCCGGCGCGCGCAACTACATGCTGGAGCTGCCCATCGTGCCGGGTCCCGGCGGCATCGGCCGGGTGCGCGCGACCGGGCCGGACGCGACGAAGCTCGCCGTCGGCGACTGGGTCTTCTGCGACCCGACGGTTCGTTCGCGCGACGACGCCGTCAATCCCGACGTGATCCTGCAGGGCTGGACGGCAGTGAGCGAAGCGGGCCTGAAGCTGCATCGGTTTTATCATCACGGTTCTTTCGCCGAGCAGATGCTTGTCCCGACCGAGAACGTCACGGGCATCGGCGAGATCGATGCGGCGGACGCGGG
>JBEKDC010000224.1:0-6017 GCA_050014535.1 Rhizomicrobium sp. | reverse complement strand
ACTGAACTCACGCTGGCCGATTTGGAGCGATTGGACAATTCTTTCGATGCTGATGCTGCGCTCCGAATTTTTCGCCCAGGTGAACAGCGCCGTTCAAAGTAACACTTACTTATCACCTTTATCCATTATCGAATGCGGCGACAGGTTATGTGTTGCAGTCAAGACTCTCGCGATGGATCACGGCAAGACCGGATGCTCTCGGCGTTTGGGCTTGCGGCCGCTACGCGCCGGGCGACAGATTCGACTCAATCGAGAGTGCCGACGTGATGAGATATTTCGTCAGCGGCACCTCCGTTCTGACGGCAAACCTATTCCGCGTCGAGGGGAACGTTCCAATTTGCGCGCGGCACGCTGACGCCGCCGCGCGCGCCCGCGATTGTCGAGCCGAACCGCTCGGCGAAGATGGGCGGCAGCGGCTGGGCGCCAAGCGGCGCCAGCCACAGCCGCAGCAAATGCCGCCGCCGCGCCGGCTCCGGCCAGTCCTCGAACGCCGTGCGGTCGTGCAGCAGAACGTGATTGTTGACGAGCTGAATGTCGCCGGGATGGAAGTCGATCTCCACATGGAAAGCCGGATCGTTGGCGCAAGAGTCGAGCATATCCAGCGCGGCGCGCTGCTTCGCCGTCAGCGGCGCGACCTCTTCGAATCTGCGCGCGGATTCGATGTACTGGCGCTGATAGATGCCGGCGAAATGGCCCTCGAACCAGTTGAAAACGGGAATGGTGAAATAGGCGCGCTCGCCCTGGGCCTCTTCACCGCGCCGATCGGTTTCGATCGGCCCGAACAGCGTGAGCGCGAGCTCAGGCGCCTGTGCGCGCATGGCGTTGTAGATGGCAACGGAGCTCACCACGTTCGATCGACCGCCCCGCTTTGCCGGTTGCAGGCACAACAGCGCCACCACATCGGCCGAATCCGTGTGGTAGGTCTGCCGTTCGTTGGTTTGGTACAGGCGCGCCGTCGGATCGTTGCCGGATCGACCGACGTTTTTCACATGGCCGAGCAGATGACCCATGGCGTTTTGCGGCCGAGGGCTACCCAGATGCGCACCGATCCCCATGAACGCGGCAGCGTTCTCCGCGCGCGTCAGGCGCCCGGGAACGAGACCGCGAATGACGGTGAAGCCCCTTCCTCCAAGGACTTCGCCTTGCAGAATGGCGCGCAGCCTTGGAGCAAGTCGCGAAATCGGAAAATCGTCAGCCGTCAGTGCCGCCAGATCCGCACCACGGTCGACCAGGTCTTTCGCGGCGGCTTCGACATCCGAGACGTCCGCCGGCGAGAGCGTGTGCACCCACGCGTGCGCGCGCAATTCGTCCGATCGCCAAGCGGCGGGAATGTCTATCCGCTTCGGCGGGAAGGTCATCGACGCACGCGCTGCAAATGCCGGCAGCAGCGTGCGGTGGCGGAGCTATTCATGGCAAGCCCTATGCTCTCTCCTCGAACGACGTGACACCGGCAGCGTTCCCTAGCCGTCAGGGTGCATCACGCCGAAAAGGGAACATTGCCGCTGTCACGATAGTTAACCCGAAGTGAGAGAGGCGAAAAAACTGAAAACACATTTCCTCGCGGTCAAGCGAGATCGTCGTCGCAATCCAAAAGTGCTTGCCACCTTCCGAAATTCTCTACGGCATTACCCCGATATAAGGCAGTCCGCGTCCCGCTCCTGCGTCGTCCATGCCGTAGCCCACAATGAAGCCGGAGACGCCGGCGAAGGCGGCATAGTCGGCGCGCAGGACCGCGTCCTTGCGGCTTTTGTCGACGGCGACAACCGATGTCACCGATGCCGCACCCGCGGCGAGAAACAATTCGCGCGCCTTCTTCAACGTACGTCCGTGATCGAGCACGCCATCGATCACGAGCACGTTTTTTCCGCGCGCATTTTCGCTCGGCCCCAGAATCAGCGAGACGTCTCCGCCGCTTTCGCGTTTCGATCCGTAACTGCGCAGCCAGAGGATATCGACCTGCAGATCGAGCCCGTAATGCGAAAGCGCGCGCAGCAGATCGGCCGCAAAGACAAATCCGCCGACAAGGATCGGCGCCGCGATGTCGGGTTTGGGCGACGCCGCCGCGATCGCACTCGCCAAAGCGCTCACGCGCGCGGCAATGTCCCCTTCGGAGAACAACGGAATCGGCGCGGCTCTCACCCGTCGGATCCGCTGAAACGGATTTCCAGATGCTTCACGCCGGCAGGCGGGCTCGACAGACGCGTGCGGAAATCGACGCCTTCGCCGGGTTTGAGAATCGATGCGCCGGGCGAAAAGCTCCATTGATAAAGCGACCGTTTGTCGTCGTCGGTCAGCACGACGCTGAGCGGGGGAACGGTCAGTTCGCGTTGCGTGATGTTCACGAGCCGGCCGGTGACGACGAGGACGAACTGGCCGTCCTCCTTCTCGACACGGTCTGCGGGATTGACGATATCGATGCCGCGCGCATTCACCTTGAGGCCGAGAGCGGAATAGAGCGACGACGATTGCGGCCACAGGGTCGCGATCTGCTGGCGATAGGTTTCGGCCGACCAGCCGATCACGAGCACGATGAGGGCAAGCCCCAGCCATCCCGCTGCAAGCCCCAGGCGAGTGGACCATGGCGTGGGGGCCCGCGGGTTCCGGGTCTGGACCGGAATCGTGGGCGTCGGGGGTGCGTAGGCTTCCCGCGGCGGCGCATAGGCGGCCCGCTGGGGCACTGGCTCCTCGACCGGCTGCGGCGGTTCCGGCTCGACCGCTTCATTGCCGAATTCGAGATCCGGCGGCGGCGCGGCCTGCATCCAGACATGGGCGCACTTAGCGCACTTGACCTTGCGGCCGGGCGGGGCGAACAGCGCCGCATCCGTCTGGTAGCGGGTTGCACATTGAGGGCAGGTGAGAATCATTCCGCCGCGCGCGCTGGATCGGGAGCGAAAATAGGCGCAATGACGCAGGCGCCGCAAGGCTTTAGACGGCATGGTCAGGTCCGCCATCTCTGACTATGTTCCCGGCCCATGGTTCGCTTCGAAAATGTCGGCATGCGCTACGGCCCCGGGCCGGAAGTCCTGCGCGACGTCACTTTTGTGCTGGAGGCCGGGTCGTTCACCTTCCTCACCGGGCCTTCGGGCGCCGGCAAGTCGACCCTGCTCAAGCTGATGTTCCTGGCCGAGCCACCTTCCCGCGGCCTTGTCACCCTGTTCGGCAACGATCTGGCGACCACCAAGCGCTCCGCCTTTGCGGCGCTCAGGCGGCGGATCGGGGTGGTGTTCCAGGACTTTCGGCTGCTCGATCATCTTTCGGCCTTCGACAATGTCGCGCTGCCCTTGCGGCTCGCCGGCGGCCGTCCCGACGATTACACCCAGGACGTGGAAGAACTGCTGGGCTGGGTGGGGCTCGCCGACCGTCTGCATGCCAGGCCCCCCACGCTGTCAGGCGGCGAGCAGCAGCGGGTCGCCATCGCGCGCGCCGTCGTCGCCCGTCCCGACCTGCTTCTCGCCGACGAGCCTACCGGCAATGTCGATGCGGAAATCGGCCAGCGATTGATCCGATTGTTCGGCGAACTCAACCGGCTGGGAACGACCGTGCTGATCGCCACCCATGACCGCTCGCTGATCGAAAATGCGCGCGCACGCGAAATCAGATTGGTCGACGGAAGGTTGGTCGAAATGCGAGCGGCGCGCACATGAGCGCTCCCGCACGAAAACGCGGACGTATCCTGCCGCGCGAGGCCGGCGCGGCACCGCTCGATGTCGTCATCGGTGTGATGGCGTTTCTCGCGGCTCTCGCGCTTGGCGCCTCGCTCGTTGCGGATCGCGCGGCGGAAGGCTGGCGCGCGGGACTCTCGGGCCGTCTCACAGTGCAGGTGCTTCCGCCGGAACATGGCGCACCCAATCCCGCGCTTGCACAGGAAACGGATGCGGCCCTCGCGGTGCTGCGCAGCACGGATGGTGTGGTGCATGCCAATGAGGTTTCGCAGGAAGAAACGCTCAAGCTTGTCGAACCGTGGCTCGGCTCTGGCGCCGTGATCGCAGATCTGCCTTTGCCGCGATTGATCGATGCCACATTGGTGCCGGGAGCGCGCATCGATCTCGCGACACTGACTCAACGGCTCAAGCAAGCCGCTCCCGATTCCACGCTCGACGATCACAGCCACTGGATCGCACGCCTCAAAGGTGTTGCCGATGCCGTCATCTGGTCTGCCTACGGCATTCTGGCGCTGATCGCGATCGCAACGGCGTCGGCGGTCGCGTTCGCCACCCGCGCCGGCCTCGAAGCGCATCACGATATCGTTTCGCTGCTGCATCAGATGGGTGCGCGGTCGGGGTTCATCGCGCGCGCGTTCGAATGGCATTATTTGATCTCGGCGCTTCTGGCCGCATCGGTGGGAGGCATTCTGGCGGCGGCGTTTTTCCTGGCCGCAGGCGGACTCGAATCGGTGGGGATCGAGCCGGTCCCGTTCCTGCCCCCATTGTCGCTCCAGCCCGCCGAACTGGGCTGGCTGATCGTGGTGCCCCTGAGTTCGGCCTTCATCGCTTGGGCGACCGCAAGGCTTTCAGTGCTGGCCGCCTTGCGCCGAATCTATTGAACCTGCCGCGCGCCATGTACACTCAAGGCTGAAAGCGAAGCGAGAACGCCAGTGGCAGAAGCGGCAAGGTCACATCCGGGCAGAACCTGGCTCACCGCGGCGCTCGTGTTCCTCGCCGCGTACGGGTTCGGCTTTGTCGTGTTCGTGTCGCGCATTCCCACCGACATGAAACGGATCGACCAGGCCGACGGCATCGTCGCGCTGACGGGAGGCGACGTGCGGCTGATGGCGGCGGAATCGCTGTTCGAAGGCAAAGTGGGAAAGCGATTGCTGATCTCGGGCGTACACCCGGGCACGACCAAGGCGGACATCAAACAACTCGTCAATGGCGGTCCGCGTTTCGACTGCTGCGCCGATATGGGTTTCCAGGCGACAAACACGCGCGGCAATGCGCTCGAAGCCGCCGACTGGGCCCGCGATCATCATTATCGCAGCCTGGTGGTGGTGACGTCGAATTATCACATGCCCCGCAGCCTGCTCGAATTCGCGGACGTCATGCCGAACGTCAAGTTGATGCCCTATCCCGTCGAGCAGGCCGACGTCGATCCGCAGAGCTGGTGGAGCAACGGGCACGTGTTTCGCGTGCTGCAGGGCGAATACGCCAAATATCTGGGAAGCCTTATGGTGACGACACTTTTCCCGAACGGACTTTCCGCAAGCCGTCACAGCGAACCGCACGACAAATCGTGACTCCATGACCGTTTTCCGCTCGACGCTGTTTCTCGTCTGGTTCGTGCTCGCGACCGTGGTTCTGAACCTGGGCTTCCTACCCGCGCTGCTGCTGCCGCGGCGGGCCTCCGTCATTGCGGGGAGGACATGGGCCGCCGCGACCTTGTGGGGACTCAGGATATTCGCAGGCCTGAGATTCGAAGTGAGAGGCACCCCGCCGCGCGGCGCCGTTCTGGTGGCGTCGAAGCATATGAGCATGTGGGACACGCTTGCGCTCTATACGCTGCTCGATGCACCCATGATCGTGCTCAAGCGCGAACTTCTGAACATCCCGTTTTACGGCTGGTATGCGCACAGGGCGGGAGTGATCTCGATCGATCGCGAGGGTCATGCGTCTGCGTTGCGGCAGATGGCGGCCGATGCCAAAAAAGCGTTCGCGGCAGGCGACACCGTGATGATTTTTCCCGAAGGTCATCGCCAGCCTCCCGGCGCACCGCCCGATTACAAGCCCGGCGTGGCGATGCTTTACAGCCAATTCGGCGCGCCCTGCGTTCCCGTTGCGCTCAATTCGGGCCTGTTCTGGACGGGGCCCGGCGGATTTCTCAAGCGGAGCGGAACGATCGTCGTGGAATTCCTGCCGCCGATTCCGCCCGGATTGAAGCGGCCGGAGTTCATGCGCGAATTGCAGACGGGGATCGAAACCGCGACCGCGGCGCTGGTTGTCGAAGGTCGCAGGCAGCTTGTGGGCTGAGTCCTTTCGCAGCACCCCCTTCCGTCACGCGGCTGGCGCCGCGCGCCACCTTCC
>JBEKDC010000223.1:0-8468 GCA_050014535.1 Rhizomicrobium sp. | reverse complement strand
GAGCATGGTGCCGATCTCAACGACGGAGCCGTGGCCTGAGGATGTCAGCGGCGTACCGATCCCCGCATTCGCGGCGGTAATCGTCTGCGTCGATTGCGACTGCACGGTGCCGCCGGAGAACGCATTGCTGAGGTAACCCGAGAACGCGGTCGCGTTCTGCGAATTGTCGGCGGTGACGGTCGTCGCCAGCTGCCGGCTACTTGCCAAAGCCGCGTTGAAATACGCGGTGTTGACGGTTGTGATCGCCTGCAGCGATTCGTTGCCCGCCGTGCCGACAAACCAGGCATAGGCGACCGCGCCGTTCACCAGCGCGACCGAGCAGCCGAGACCGGACGTTCCGGAGACCGTCGCCTGCGTGGCGTTGCTCGATTTGTTCGAGTTGCCGCCGTTCAGCGTATAGGTCTGCCCGTCCATGCCGGTGATGGTCTTGGAAGGCGTGAAGCCAACGGCCGCATTGCCCTTGCAGTTGAGATAACCCTCGGCCGTGAGCGCCACGACGATGACGGAATAGGTCGCCGAGGGCAGCGTCGAAGATGTGTCGGCAACGGCGGACAGCGACGGCGTCGAAGGCGTGCCGAGCGCGATACCGCCGGAGCTCGTGCCGTTGCCGGCCAAGAGTCCGTTCTCTTCCTTGCGCATGGTTTTCTGCAACAGGCGCATGGAGAGCGTGGCGTTGATATCTTCAAAGCCCTCGCCCGCGCTTTCCGCTTCGAAGGTGAGATAGTCTTCCTCGCCGAGCGTGACGTAAGGCGCCGATGCGTTGGCAGTCGTGTAGGACATCGCGGCCGAGCGCTGGCCTTCCGGGATCCATCCCATTGCATCGAAGCCCGAGCCGGTAAGCGCGGAGACGATTTTCCAGTTCGCCTGCGTGCCGTAGCCGGACGGACGGCCGACGCGCGGCGTGAGATTCCGGAGCTTGGTGATGGTGGGATAGAGGTTCTTCGCCGGCGCCTGCAGATCGTAATAGGTCAGGCCCGTGCCGGTGGTGATGGCCTTGGCGAGCGAGCCGGATTTAAGCGCCGCTCGCATCAGGTCCATCGTGTGTTTGGTGACGTTCATCGCGAATTCCCTTTCGAATGGAACGTAGCGCCGTTGCTGAAGCGGCGGGTCTTTCGCGCGCCCGGTGCAGCGTTCCGGATGCGTGCGCGCAATCTCCCGGCGCGACCCGGTCGATCGGTTGCGATGTGGGTGTTACGCGCGCGCGCCCAGCGGATCGGGAGCGGTGGCAAGCGGCTGTGCGAGGGACATTTTCATCAGCACGAGCGTGCGCTCGTCGGGCGACAGCTTGGCGAGATGTTCCTGGAAGGCTTTGCCTGGATCATCCGGCGCAGCTTGGCCTTTCGTGATCAGGCGCGTGCCGTTGACGACGGGGCCACCGGACGCGGGTTGCGCCTCGAGCGCCGCAATGCGCGCATTCTGCTCGGCGATTCTGGCGAGCGCGGCATCGATCTTCGGCGCCATGTCGCCCAGCGCTTTGCGCAGTGCGGCGTTTTCCGCAGCGAAATTGTTGAGTGCTCCGGAGGCGAGCTTGTCGGTATCGTCCGCATTCCCGGGCTCCGAACATTTCGCGCCGAGATCGCAGGCGGTGTCGTGCAGCTTCTGGATAAGGTCCAGGTCATCGGCCGAATTGCGCGCGCCGATCTTGAAAAGCTCCGAACCTCCTTCGGCATTATGCTTGAGCGCGGCAGCCTTCGTGGCGTGAAACGTGCCGTCTTTCGCGCGCCAACCCTGCTCCACGTCGGGCACGACATTCGTCGGCGTCTTGAATTTGCGCAGCTCCGTCGAACCATCCGCCTTCACCACTTCGAACGTCGCGGTCGGAATGCAGGGATTGTCGACCAGGCTCACTTCGGCGGGTTGGGGAGTGTAGCGCGTGAGGTGGGGCTCCTCGGCATCGCGCCAGCGTTTCAGATATTTCCCGCCCATAGAAAAGCCGGTGTAGACGCCTTCGAGAACCTTGGTCCATTCGCCGTCGTCGATCACCTTGCCGCAGGCCTCGATGCGTTTGGCGGCGTCGTCGAAGGCGATCGATTCGAGTTTGCCGGCCGCGACAGAACCGTGCATCGAGCGCAGATTGCCCACGCTCTTGCCGTCGCTGGCCTTGGCGATGTCGGCGGACCATTTCGCGAATTCGGGCTTGGCCGTCTCGTAATCCATGATCTCGCCCGAACGGTCCGCGATCTCTTCCGCGATCGTGCCGTAGACCAGGCGCTTCTCGACATCGACCTTGGTGAGCGGCACGAAGAGATTGAGAGTCGTCATGTCCATCGAAGGACTCCTTTGGATATTCAATGCACCGTCGCGCCGCGCTGGCGCTCCCGCATCGCTTCGAAGATGCGGACCAGTCGGTCGTGACACGATTTGGCGGCGCAAAACCTCGGATAGTCGTGATTGTCCGCAGCCATCAACGCCAGTTCGCAGGCGATTTCCGCGCGCGCATAGATCGTCATCAACTGCTCGTTCGTCGGCGGCGGGAAACGCTTGTCCATGACTAGCCCGGCGAGAGAGCATCAACTGCGAGATCTGTTGCATTGCTCGATCCTCTTCCCCCGCGAGCGGGGGAAGTGCCGAGCGAAGCGAGGCGAAGGGGGAGTCAACGAAAGGCCCCCTCTGTCTCGCGCGCTGTCGCGCGCGAGACAGCTACCCCGCACGCGGGTGAGGAGGAACGGGGTTCAGCACAAATTCTGCTTAGCGCAGTCCCGCCGCGTCCGGTCCCTCGCCGGTTTTCACACCTTGCGGGCTTCCAGACTCGTCGCCCGACGAAATATTCGCATCGATGCGCACATACCCCGTCGCCGTTTCCACCATCGCGATGTTCCCGCCGGGGATCGGGTCCAGACCGCGGCCGGCGCGGACTTCGTCGATGGTGCGGATGCCGGCCTTCACGTCGGCCACGTCGATCTGGGCCGCGGTCAACGGATCGGTTTCGCGGTCGTCGACCGTCACCATCTCGATGTCGTGCCAGCCCATACGGTCGAACAGTTTGCGGAACAGATCCTCGTACCAGTTGAGGATCGGAACCAGGCCCTCCTCGATCGCGGCGTCGTGCGCGGTGTCCGCCGTCGCCTTGTTCATCATCGAGACGAAAGGCTGGGGCGAGACCTTGAAGCAGAAGCAGACGATGCGGGCGAGAAACTCGTCATAGGGATCCTTGAGGTCCGGCTGCTTGAGCGCCTTGACCTCGGTTCCGTTCGGCACCCAGGTGCCGCGCCGGCGCGCCTGCAGATTGCCGGCGAACAGCGAATCCCAATATTGCTGCCAGCCCTTGATCTGTTCCGTCGCCCAGTTCGGGGGCGAGGTGAACAGGCTGTCGGTCAGATTGCCTTCGGTGTAATAGGCGAGCTGGTGCATGCTGCGCCGAACGAGCGTGTTGACCGTCACGATCACCTGCTCCACCGGCGAATAGCCATAGACATGTCCCGGCCGGCGGTTGCGGGGGAAATAGATCAGATCCGTGGTCGCAAAATCCGCCGCCGGAACGCCGTGCAAAATCTGCTGGTACGCCACATCCGGCGCCCGCGGCGTGCGGCCGTTCGCGTCGATGCGGGGACTGATCGTCGAGCCGTCCAGCACTTCGAAACCGTAAACGCGGCCCTTGCGGTCGGGCCGCACATAGATCGAGGTCGCGTCGGTGACGAACACCTCCTCGCCGATCGCGCGCAGCCATTGCGGCAGCGCGAGCTCCTTGTCGGGATATTCGAAGAAGGCCTTGGCGTCCCTGATTTCGCTCGCGAATTGGCTCGCCATCGGATGCGTACCGTCGGCCCGCTTGCGCGGTCGCACTTCCCATTCCTGGCCTTCGATCTGGTCCTTCCGGGACTCGATGATGATCCGCATCATGTCGCAATTGTCGGCCAACGCATGGAGATCGGCGAAGCTTGTCGGCTCGTAGCTTCGCGGCGAATATTGAAGGTTGTAACCGAACGGATAATCGAACGCGCGTCCGGCGGTCTCCGGCGGTGCGAAAGGCGCCAGTGGCTGGCTCGGTCCGAACCAGGTCTGCGGCTTGACGCCGGAGATCACATAGCGCACGGCCTGTGCGGCGCGCGCGAGCATCGACGGCGGAATCTCGGTCACGCGCGCAGTCGAAACATCGGGCATGTGATGTTCTCAAATGTTCGATACGCGCGGCCCCCTTCCGTCACGCGGCTGAAGCCGCGCGCCACCTTCCCCCGCGAGGGGGGAAGGTTAGAATATAGGGGCGACGCGCATCCTTTTCTTAGCCTTCCCCCGTCGCGGGGGAAGGTGCCGAGCGCAGCGAGGCGGAAAGGGGGCCGCGCCGCTTAATTCACAACAGCCATCGCGGCCCTGGCTTCAGCGGCGAGATTTTCCCAGCCTTCTTCGCTCCGATCCGACAACATCAGCTCGGTCAGGGCCCAGATCGCGGCGTCGGCGCGGTCGGGCGAGCCCCTGCCGACATAACCGTC
Organism: Rhizomicrobium sp.; assembly: GCA_050014535.1. Taxonomy (GTDB): domain Bacteria; phylum Pseudomonadota; class Alphaproteobacteria; order Micropepsales; family Micropepsaceae; genus Rhizomicrobium. The sequence goes on along the minus strand of JBEKDC010000223.1, from coordinate 4,041 downwards.
GGGGGTCAGCGCGCAGAACTGGTCTTCGAGTTCCGCGAATGCGCGCGCATGGCCGACGCGCTTCTGCTCATAGAGCGCGCAGATCGGCTCGGCGCGGGCGATCTTGCCATGCGACGCGTGCACCATCTTGATGCGTGTGCCGACATCGGCCGTCCGCAACACCTGGTCCACCATCGCGCCGCCGAAATTCTCTTCGGCCACCACGCAATCGGCATCGTGCCGTGCGACCGCTTCCGCAACTCTGCGGCCCCAGCCGGCAGGCGACAGCGAGCAGGTCCAGTCGTCCATCACATAGCAGCGACCGTCGACGGCCTTGCCGGCCACCACGATTCCCACGCTGTCGCGACCGTCCTCGCCGCGCGTGCCGGACGGATCGACGCCGACCACCACACGCACCATCTTCGGCAGGACGATATTGCGCGGCATGCGCGCGTCGTCGATCATGGCGCGCGTCCACAACGCGCCTTGAATCTCGTCGAGCAGTTCGGCGTCGATTTCCTGCCGCCCGAAGCGCGTGCCTTCATAGCGGCGGACGATCTGCGCGAAGAACGCCGGCGGAAGATTATCCCGGTTGTCGTAACTCGTGCTGCGGGTGACGACGGAATCCGATCGCTGCAGGATCGATTTGAGCACCGCCAGAGCGCGCGGCGTGGTGGTCACCATCTGCTGCGGGCGTTGCCCGAGCCGCAGGCCGAGCTGGAGGTTGTCCCAGGCTGCTTCGAGATAGGTCCATTTCGCGAGTTCGTCGCACCACGCCGCGTCGTGCTGCGGGCCGCGCAGCATGTCGGGCTCTTCCGCCGAATAGAGCGTGGCAATGGCGCCGTTCTGCCAGGTGATCAGGCGCTTCGACGGCTCGTAATGCGCGGGGCACCAGGGCGACGCGACGGACATCAGCCCGCACTCGCCGTCCACCATTACGTAGCGCGCATCGTTGGCGTTGGCGCCGACGATCGCTATGCGTCGCGATCCGGTCTCGACACGGGCCCGAATCCATTCGGCGCCGGCGCGCGTCTTGCCCGCGCCGCGGCCGCCCAGATAAATCCACGTCGTCCAGTCGCCTTCCGGCGCGAGCTGCTCGTCGCGGGCGCGGTATTCCCAGGTGCGGGAAAGAACGTCACTTTCATCCTTTGTCAGTCGGCTTGCGAAAATTTGGGTCAAATTCGGCTCGGAACTCAGCCATTTTTCGAATGAGGGAATTGCTGGCCTCCTTCATGCGCCGTTGCGCTTCCGTGTCTTTCTCGATCACCGGCGCCACCGGCGAGACCCGCGGATACAAATAGGGCAGGAGAGATTTTGCGGCCGCGTCGCGCCGCGCGGCGCTCGCAGTGGTGTCTTGCGCCACGCTCAGCAAATATTCGCGCGGAAAGGGAGCGGCGTCCGGCGGCGCTGCGACGGCCGAATCGCTTGTGGATTCGGGATTTTCGGCAGCGGATTGCTGCGGCGACTCCAGGTCGCTTTTTGTCCTGGGCATGATGGGAAGTTTCCAACAAAAAGCCCGGCGGCTCGTTTCGAGCCCCGGGCGTATGTTTCCGTTATGACGAAATTGATATGCCGTTTGATCAAACCACGCAAGCGCAAATTTCGATCGAGGCAAAGATTCCTGGAACGAAAATCGAAACTTTGCGGATTGAAAGTGTGCTAAGCTATGCGGTCGCGCTGTGCTGCGGGATCGCGGCTGCCTGCACCGCCGGCGCGCAACCATCACAGCCGCCGCCCGTCGCAACCAGCGCAATCACGCTCTCTGTCGTATTTCCGGCGGACGTCACGATCAACCGGGTAGCGGCGACCGGCGGTGAGCAGTTCGTGCCCGAGACCGCGCAGCTCACCCTCACGAACAATTCTTCGTCCGCCGTGGTGCTTCAAAAACCCAATGACTGCCAGTCGCATGTCTGGACGGTCGGCGATGCGGCCGGAAACACCATCGACGACCGCGCAATCTGTCCGATGATCTTCATGCCGGTCCGCCAACCGATCGACGCGCACGGCACCTTCACCGCGACGCAGACCGTGTCGCTTTCCGCTTCCAAGTATGTGAACGACGGACACTACACGTTGAACTATACGTTCTGGGGCATCAAAAGCGCCGCGCCGTTCACGACGCATATCAATCGATAGAAAGAGCGCGAGGACATTTCGGCGATTAGCGGCCAAAGGGGGGGTGAGCAATGCGCATATCGATATTGATGGGAGCGATTATTCTGGGGCTGGTCGTCGCCTCGCCGAGCGGTGCCGCTGCATCGGCTGCAATTCCCGCTCAAGCGAATGTCGTTGCGGCCAAGACGAGCTTGCCGCAGCCTGTCGCGGCGGGACTCAAATCCTTCGACAACTCCTATCGCGCGCATCGCGAGCGGTTCGTAACCGTCTCGAAATATTCGGAAGCGGCGCGTCGCAACCGGCTGCTCGCGCTGGCCGGCATTCTCGTTTTTGCGTTCCTCACATTGCCGAAGAACGTGCGCGGCGTGCGCGCATTCTATCGTCAGATGATCGCGACTTCGCCACTGCCCGATTTTTCCGACGGCAGCATCGCAGCCGCCAATGTGCAGCAGGCGCGCGCCGTTCTGTTTTTCTATCTGCTGTTTCTGCTCTACCAGATCATCGCGTTTCCGTTGGCGCTCGGGCGGGACAACATCATCCAGTTTTCGGCCGATCTGTTCTTTCAAGCCACGATCCTGCTGGCGCTGGTCTGGGCCTTTCACGTCCTGAAGCGCGATCTGCGTGCGCAATGGCGCGACGATCCCGAGCGCCGCGAAAAGATGGACCTGTGGCTCAACGAGAAGCTCGCGGGGCTAAACATCCGCTGGCGCGATATCCGATTGCTCGCTCTGGGCGTGTTCGCGGCGGGTTTCGCGCCGGTGACGCTCGCGCATCTGCCGGATTGGCTGGACGCGTTTGCCGCGTTGGGCGACCGGTTGGCCGGCACCTGACCTTTCCGCGATTTCACCGGCCAATTTCACCGGCCCATGACTGCCGCCGCGGAATATGCAATTCTGATAGATAGCGTCTGGCCTGCGCTCGTCGCTCGGCATAAGATCGCTTCGCCCAAGGAGCAACCTATGCCTGCACCGCTATCGCTGATCGAGAAGATTAAGGCGTTGCCCGATGAACACATCGTCGAAGTCGAGGACTTCGTCGATTTCATCGCGGCGCGCGCGCAAGATCGGTCGCTGACGCGTTCCGCCGCGACGGCTAGCGCGCCGGCATTCGCCAAAATCTGGAACAATCCCGACGACGACGCCTACGATGCCCTTTGAGTTTGGCGATGTTGTGCTAGTGCCATTTCCCTTCACCAGTCAGACAGCCTCCAAGAAGCGACCCGCAATCGTTGTCAGTTCTCGGGCCTACAATGCCGCCAAACCCGATGTTGTGCTCATGGCCGTCACAAGCCAACTACGCCCATCCCCGGCAGCGGCGAAATCTGGGTTCAGGACTGGAAGGCTGCAGGGTCACTTAAACCGTCCGCCGTCAAACCCGTATTCGCCACCCTTGAGCAATCCCTTGGCAGCCGTAAGCTCGGCACGCTCATACCCGCCGACCGGGAAGCGCTTCGGCATGCTATCGCGCGCACTCTCGGATAATCCGGACGTTCGATCCTCCGGTTCATTCGGTTGAGGCAGACAAAGAACTGCCCGACAAAGCTTCAAAGACGCTGCATTTTCCTCCCCATGACCGCCGCCGCGGAATATGCCATTCTGGCCCAAGGGGTGGCGTCCGCCGGACCGGCGAGGGGCACTTATTCAAGGAGAAGCGGCGCGACAGGCGCCGATTGTCGATGCGGGGATCTGGCGCAGCAGCGATTGCGATGTGCGGGCTTTTGCTCGCCGGTTGCGCGAGCACATCCGCGGAGTCGATTGCGGCCAACGATCCGCTCGAACCGATAAATCGCGTGATGTTCGGATTCGACGAGAAGGTCGACCATTATGTCGAATTGCCCGTCGCCGGCTTCTATATCTTCTGGTTGCCGAAGCCGTTGCGCAACGGCCTCAACAATCTGCTCGGCAATCTCGACATGCCGATCGTGTTCACGAACGACATCCTGCAGGG
>JBEKDC010000222.1:0-7945 GCA_050014535.1 Rhizomicrobium sp. | reverse complement strand
AGATCGGCGTGATCCTTCTGCGGCCATTCCTTCTCGAGCGGCTGTTCCACCGTGAAGACATGCGTCGAGCCGGAATCGAACCAGACGTCGAGAATGTCTTTCACCTGCTCGTAATCGTCCGGATTTCGGTCGTTGCCGAGAAAGCGCGCCGGAGGAGAATTGTACCACGCATCCGCACCCTCGGCGCGGAATGCGTCCACGACGCGCTTGTTCACATCCGGATCGTCGAGGATTTCGTCCGTCCGCCTGTCGACGAAAATCGCCAGCGGCACACCCCAGGCGCGCTGACGCGACAACACCCAGTCGGGGCGATCCTTCACCATTCCGGCCATGCGGTTTTCGCCCGAGCGCGGAAACCATCTGGTGTCGCCGATGGCCTTCATGCTGCGCGCGCGCAACGTGTCGCCGGCATTCTTCGTGATCGGCTTGTCCATGGCCGCAAACCATTGCGGCGTGGCGCGGAAGATCACCGGCGCCTTGGAACGCCAGCTATGCGGATAGGAATGGCGCAAGCTGCCTTTGGCGAGTAGTTTACCAGCCGCGATCAATTCGCGGATCACCGCGCCATTGGCGTCGCCATCCTTGCCTTCCGGCGTGAGGATGCGTTTACCGGCGAACAGCGGAACGTTGGCCGCGAAAGAACCGTCTTCTTTCACGATGCCGAACGCGTCCGGATTGCTCGCGGCGTAGCCGGGAAACAAATCCATCATCAACGTGAAATCTTCTTCGCCATGGCCGGGAGCGGTGTGCACAAAGCCCGTGCCGGTGTCGGCGGTCACATGCTCGCCGGGCAGAAGCGGCACGTCGAAATCGAATCCCTTGCCGCGAAACGGATGCGCGCACACAAGTCCTGCCGGATCGACGTCGGCCACGCGACGCAGCACGAGCTTGGCGTGATTGGCGGTCTGGGCCGCGAGTTCGTCGCCGAGTAGAAGCATTCCGCCCGCATGCGGGAGCGCGCCTTCGCGTTCTTCCGCCACTTCGTACAGGCCATACGCCATTGTGGGCGAGAACGCGATCGCGCGGTTGCCGGGGATCGTCCAGGGAGTCGTGGTCCAGATCACGACGCTCGCATCGCGGAACGCGTCGGGGCCTTTGACCACGGGAAACTTCACATAGATCGTGGGCGAGACTTTCTCACGATATTCGACTTCCGCTTCGGCCAGGGCAGTCTTCTCGACCGGCGACCACATCACCGGACGGAAGCCGCGATAGAGAAGCTTGTTGGCGACGAATTTGTGCAGCTCGCCCGCGATCACAGCCTCGGCGCGATAATCCATCGTCGTATAGGGCTTGTCCCACTGGCCCATGCAGCCCAACCGCTTGAACTGGTTGCGCTGCACGTCGATCCAGTAATTGGCGAAGTCGCGGCAGTCGCGGCGCAGCTGCTCGATCGGAACGTCGTCCTTCGATTTGCCTTCGGCGCGGTATTTCTCCTCGATCTTCCATTCGATCGGCAGACCGTGACAGTCCCAGCCCGGGATATAAGGCGCGTCGAACCCCAGGAACCCGCGCGAGCGCACGACGATGTCCTTCAGCACCTTGTTCAAGCCCGTGCCGGAATGGATCTCGCCGTTCGCGTAAGGAGGGCCGTCATGCAGGATGAAAAGCGGGCGGCCTTTGGCGGCGGCGCGGATGCGGCCATAAAGGTTCGTCGCCTCCCAGCGCGCGAGCCACTTGGGCTCGGCCTCAGGCAGGCCGGCTTTCATGGGAAAGCTGGTCGAAGGCAGAAACACGGTTGCGCGGTAATCGCGCGGTGCGGGGGCTTGGCTGTCGGTCATTGGTCTCAGGCCTTCAGGGGGTTGCGGACAAGCTTTCCCGGCGTCCGCGAAGGAGCGTCATGCCCCCGGCCGCGCAAATTCGCAAAACTCCCCCAAGACCCAACGAATCCATGGCAAATGCCTGCAAATCGGCGGCGCACCTTCTACCAGCGGCCGGCTGGACCGTCCAGCAGCGACGGCAGTCCCTATTGCATGTGACTACACAGACTAGTTATATGACTAGTCGTATCTTCGATTTGTCATGGCCCGCGAAAGCGGGCCACCCAGGTGACGCTTTGGAGATCGAAGAGCAATTTGCGCACCACCTTTGCGGTGAGCAGGTTTCAGCTGGGTGGCCCGCTTTCGCGGGCCATGACAGCGAGGGAGACGGATGGAGCTATCGCGATGACGCAAAAATCATGGCCCGTTCAGGATGCAAAGGCGCGCTTCAGCGAGTTGCTCGAAACTTGTCTGCGTGACGGCCCACAAGTTGTCACCAAACGCGGCACTGAAACGGCTGTGTTGGTCGACGCAAAGGAATGGCGTCGCCTGCAGCAATCTGCGCGGCCGTCGCTCAAAGATCTATTGCTCAGCGACGAGGCCCGCGGGGACATTCCCGTCCCGAAGCGTGGCGAGCTGCGCCGGCGAACGCCGCCATCGTTCGACTGATCTGCGATGTATTTGCTCGACACCAATGTGGTTTCGGAATTGCGCCGCGCTCGTCCCCATGGCGCAGTTCTCGCGTGGCTGCGCGACACGCCGGCAGCGTCATTGCGCCTATCCGCCGTCACGATTGGTGAATTGCAAGCAGGTGTGGAAGTCGCGCGCGAAACCAATCCCGCTAAAGCCGCAGAGATCGAAATATGGATCGACAAGGTCGCGGAGGCCTACAATGTCATCCCGATGGACACGTCGGCATTTCGCCGCTGGGCTCAGCTTTTTCACCGCCGCTCCGACGACCTCCTCGAAGATGCCATGATCGCGGCTACCGCCGAAATCCATAATCTTACGGTCGTGACACGAAATGTGCGCGATTTCGAAGTGTTTGGTTCGAAGACCTTGAATCCGTTCCAATATGAAACTCAGAAATGAAATGCACTCCGCCGTCGGGTGTTAAGACCGCGTAAGCAGGCGGTGACCAATTAAGTAAGCGCCCACCCCCGTCCCAAGCCCGGCACGATGCGACAGGCACCACGGACGCTTCTTAACCCCCGCAAATATCTGGTAGGATGAAGGCGCCTGAGAATTCCAACCGGTAGAGGCCCGAATATAATATAGGGGATGAAACCATGACTGCGAAAGATTTATTTGGCGTAGCGATTCGCATAGGCGGAATGGTGTTTATCGTTTACGCGCTCTTTGGCCTTATCCGCGCAGTCGTTCAATTGACCGGGCTCCCCTATCCCTCGCAATACTCTCTCGAAGTCGATTTGATTTCGACGGCCGGTTACTTGGTGTTGGGGCTTGCTCTGGTCATGGGAGCCGGAATAATAGTCCGGGCTTCGTATTGGCGCGATTGAGCGTTTTCAAACGGCAACACTGCCGCCCGCCACCGTCGCCAACGCCGCCCGCGCCGCCTGGGTGTCCAGCTGGATCTGCGCCTTGAGTGCGTCGAGGCCGGAGAACATCGCCTCGGGACGCAGATAGGAGACCAGCTCTACCGAGAGGTGCTTGCCGTAGAGATCGCCGTCGAAATCGAACAGGAAGGATTCGAGCAGCGGAATCTCGGTTTCGAACATGGGTCGAATGCCGAAATTGGCCACGCCGTCATAGCGTCCCGCCAGCTTTTCGTCGTCGAACACCGTGACGCGCACCGCATAGACGCCATAGGCCGGCTTCAGGCAATGATCGAGATGCATGTTCGCCGTCGGGAATCCGATCGTGCGGCCGCGCTTGTTGCCGTGTTCGACTCGCGCCTCGACCGCCCACCAATGGCCGAGCAGGCGCGCCGCTTCTGCCGGGCGACCGGCCGTCAACGCCTCGCGGATGCGCGTCGAGGAAATCTTGTCGTGACCCTGGGCCGCGACCGGCTCGAAAATCGTGACGCCGAAACCTTCCATCTCGCCCATATAGGAAAGAACGGTCGCGTTTCCGGCGCGGCCCTTGCCGAACTGGAAATCGGCGCCCACCACCACGCAGCCGACGCTGAGGCTTTCCACCAGCACTTCCATGACGAAATCCTGCGCGCTGCGCGCCGCCATCTCGGCATCGAAGGCGAGCGCATACATCGCATCGGCCCCCTGCTCCGCGATCAGCCGCGCCTTGGTGCGGAAAGGCGTCAAACGAAACGATACGGGCGAGGGACGGAAAAATTCCTGCGGATGCGGCTCGAAGGCGAGCACGCCCAGCGGCGCGCCGCGTTCGTCGGCAATGCGCCGCGCTTCCGCGATCAGCGCCTGGTGGCCGCGATGCACGCCGTCGAAATTGCCCACGGCGACGATGGCGCCTTTATAGGCGTCCGGTACGTCGCGATGGTGACGGAATATCTTCATGAAATGTGTCAGGCTTTCGGGCGCGCAGGCGCCATCACCAGCGCCTCACCGTCAACGACGGTCACATCACCCACCTTGCAGACGCAATCGAACAGCACGCGGCGCTTGTCCGCAACCACTTCGCGCACGGTGCAGGTGGCGGTGATCGTGTCTCCGATGCGCACGGGCGCCTTGAAGCGCGTCGTGAGGCTCATGAAGATCGTGCCGGGTCCCGGCATCTTCATGCCCAGCACCGTCGAGATGTAGCTCGAGCTCAACACGCCATGGGCGATGCGCCCCTTGAAGATCGTGCCCTTGGCGAAGTCCTCGTCGAAATGGACGGGGTTCACGTCGCCGCTCACTTCGCCGAACAGCTCGATATCGCGCTCGGTGACGGTCTTCGAAAAGCTCTCGGCCATGCCGGGCTTTAGGTCCTCGATATAATAGGGCATTCGCGTCGATCCTTGCCTGTTACTCGTGTCATATCGGCATTCGGCTCTACCAGACAAGCGCACGCATTGCCGCCCGGGCCGTGACGCCGGATTTAGCAAACAACGCGGCGAGAGCCTCGGCGGAGAATTCGCGGATGTCCTCGCCGTGAATGCCGTCGGCGATGAAAAGCGCATCGAGGCCCGCGCCATTCGCGCCTTTGACATCGGTTTCGATCCCGTCTCCGACGGCGAGCGGCCGCGCAATGTCGCGCCGTGCCGCCTTGCGCGCGGCGGCAAGCGTCATGTCGTAAATGGGCCGGTACGGTTTGCCGTAGTAAACCACCTGACCGCCCATCTTCTCATAGTCGCGTGCGAGCGCGCCGGCGCAATAGACAAGCTTGCCTCCCCGCTGCACGACGATATCGGGATTGGCGCAGAGCAGCGTCAAGCCCCGACGCTTCAATTCGTCCAGCATTTCGGCGTAATCCGCCGGAGTCTCGGTGTCGTCGTCATATAGTCCGGTGCACAGGATCGCAGACGCTTTCGGCGCATCCACGCAATCGATCGGAAGACCGTCGAACACGCCGCGGTCGCGCACGGGCCCGATATGGAGGATCGCGAGGCGGCGATTGTTGGCGCGCTCCGCGAGTGCGTCGCGGGTCGCCACGCCGGATGTGACGATGGCGTCGTAGCAATCCGCCGGCACGCCGATGCGCGCGAACTGCTCTTCGAGCACTTCCACCGGGCGTGGCGCATTCGACAGCAGCACAACCGGCCCGAAGACGGCGCGAAATCGCCGGAGCGCCTCGACGGCAGGCGCATGGGCACGATGGCCGTCATGCAGCACGCCCCAGACGTCGCAAATGAGCGCGTCATAGCGTTTGGCGATCTCGCCGAGACCGCCGATCAAACTGGGAAGATGTGCCATCGGGGGTAGCGGTCGCATGCGCGCGGGCGCGCGGTCAATGGGTGCGATCAACCCGCGCGGCGGAACGGAATCACGGGTGCGGACGGCTCGGCCTTTTCGGGGGTCTTGAACGAATCCTCGCGCACCGCGCGCGGCTCGCCGAACAGGTAGCCCTGGCCGAAATCGACCGTGTAATCGAGAAGCTGGACGACCTGCTTCTCATTCTCCACGCGCTCGGCGATGAGGTTCATGCCGTGACGCTCCAGGAGCTTTTTGAGGTCTTCCGCGGCGACCGACGCATTGGCGCCCGTCATGCCGTTCATCAGCGTATCTGCGCGCACCTTCATGTAGCGGAAGCCCAGCGTCTTCAGGCGTCCGAAATCCAGCGCCAGGGTATCGACGTGATCCATCGACAGCGCAAACCCGAGGCTCGCGAGATAAAGCAGATTCTCTTCGCCCTGCGGACCGGCCTTGAGCACGGCGTCCTGCCCGAATTCGAAAACGATCTGGTGGGAGAGGTCGCGATTGTGATGCATGTATTCCAGGAATTGCGGAAAGAATTCCGCATCCGTCAGCGTATCGCCGGAGATGTTGCAGAAGACCCCGATCTCGCGGCTCTTCTGCACGAGGCGGCGCACGATCTGCACGCAGCGGAACAAGAGGAGATTGTCGACCACCGACATCAGGCCCACGGGAGCCGCCACTTTCATATATTGCGCCGGCATGATCACGGAGCCGTCCTCCGCGCGCAGGCGCGACAGCGCTTCGTAGAAACGAAGCTTGCGCTGCGGCAGGCTCACGATCGGCTGCAGATAGAGATCGACGCGGTTTTCCTCGAGCGAGGCGCGGATGGTTTCGAGCAGGCCGGACTCACCCAGCGTATCGAGATAAGTGCGTGCGGTGTCCGTCGCGCGGCGTTCGAGCAGAATATCTTCCTGCGGCGGCGGCACTTCCTTCGCCTTGGCCGTGATCCTGGCGGCGAATTCGCGCATCAAACCTTCGAGCAATTGCAACTCGGCCACGATCTTGCGGCTTTGCGCCGTGGCGTTGGCCTCCATCGTGGCCTTGACGCTTTCGATCTTGGCGTGGGTGTCTTCCAGCGCCAGCGAAAAACCCTGGCCGATCCGCTTGAGGCCGGCGATCTCGTTGCGCATCCTGCGCTTCTCGCGCCGACGCAGCACGCTCGCATGAAGCTGTCCCGCCAGCATCAGCAGCACAATTCCGAACAGGATGCAGGTGACGGGGCTCGTGAGCCGCGTCATCGCAAGCAGCACGGCGGCCGTGGCGCAGGCCATCGCATAGGTCACGGCAATCAGGACGTTGGTCATGGGGTTCTCGGCCAGGATCATCCCATTCTGACCGGGATGCCGTTTCGAATTCGTTAACCAAGGAACGGGACGCTAAGCCTCGAAGGCGCGGTCGTGGATCCACTGCGACAGGATGTATTTCTCGCCTTTGGTCACCGGCAGCGCCGCATGCAGGCTCATTTTGTCGGGTTTGCCGTCCCTCTGGCTGGCAAAGAAGATCCCGTCGCCTTTTTTGCCGCGGTGGCGGAAATCCGCTTTCGGGAAAACGAGATCGCCGCCTTCGTAGCCGTCGTTCAGCCACATGAGATAGGTCGCAAGGCGGTCGCCGGTATAATTTCCCGTCCGGCCGTAACCGTGCTCGCCGTCGAACAGAAAATCATAGTGATTTCCGATTTCCTCGCCGGTCGCATAATGGAAAATCTGCGGCGGCTCCATATAGGGGATCGGCAGCTGCACCAGCCGCGAGACGCGAATGCGCAACAGCAGCATGCAGACGCCCGACTCCACGATGTCGAACACGAAGTCGCTGTTGGTGCGGTTGGCCGCGAGAATCGCTTTCTGACCGTTGAACATCAAGGCGCGTTTGAATTTGCCGAGGCTGCGCGACACCATCCAGTCGCAGAATTCCGGCTTGACGACATTCTCCGCGGTCCAGATGCGCGGATTCTGGCAGACCGAAACGGCCGGCGGCGGCACGATCCACTTCTCGAGATCAATGTTGTCGCGCAGCCTCTTCCAGTCGTCGGGTTCGGGATTGCGGCGCGCGCGCGCGACGAGCTGTTCGTCCGTTGCGAGAAGCGTGAGCTGCAGCCCGGCATCGTGCGAGCCGCGCTCGGCAGCCTGCCGCAGCAGATCGAGCGATTGCGGCCAGCTCTGCTCCGTCCAGGCGCCAGCGCCGGCAAGCGTGGCCAGAAGATTTGCCGCCTGCGCATCGCCCGCATCGTGCGCGGCTCTGAGCAAGGCGACGCCTTCCTCCGGCGCGGTCGGCGCATCGCGTCCGACCAGCAGGCGCGCGGCCAAGGTCGTCGTGGCGGCGAGATCGCCTTGCTTCGACAATTCCCGGAGGCGA
>JBEKDC010000221.1:0-6131 GCA_050014535.1 Rhizomicrobium sp. | reverse complement strand
CAGAGGCGGTTGCCCATGATCCTCGGCACCGTCACCGGCATTTCTCCGGACCGCATCACCGATCCGCACACCGAACAGTCCTATTTCAACGCGCTGATCAGCGTGGATCGCGCGGCGTTGAAGCCCTATCCCGAAGCACGCATAATCCCGGGCATGCCGGTCGAGGTCGCGATGCAGACGGGCGCGCACACCGCGCTCGACTATTTCATCGAGCCCATCCGCGCGGTGCTGCGCAACGGCATGCGGGAAAAGTAAGCGCGATATAGAACCTACTTCGTCGGTCTCAGCGCGCGGATCGCCTCGTCGACGCTGTGAAAGACGCGATTTTGTCCCAGCTGCTTCAAGATCCCGAAGCGTTGCAGGGCGTCCTGGGCGCGCACGGATTCGAGGCGCGCGACGGCAAGAACGATGTTCGCTTCGCGGCAGTGCTCGATGATCTGTGCAACGGCCTGGGCGGCGGTATAGTCGATTTCGACGATGCTGCTTGCTTCGAGTACGACCAGCGTGGGCTTTTGCGGCCCTTGCGCAATCGCGGCATGGACGCCGCGGCGGAAATCATACGCGTTCAGGAACGACAGCGGCGCCTGGAACGCGAGGACGCGCACGTCTTCGAGACTTTCGCCTTCGAATTCCTTTTGCGGCGGCCACCAGATCGAGGTGCCGGGAACACGGGCGAGCTCGAGAACGCGTGCGCGCGTCGTCGTATACAGGCCATGCAGCAGCGACAATGCGATTCCCACCGCAACGCCGGTTTGAATTGGCAGCACCGTGATCGCGGCAATGGTCGCCACGATCAAGGCAAATTCTCCCGGGCTCTCCCGGAAGACCGCATGCATGGTCGATACGCGCGTGATGCGCAGCGCGACGAACAGCAGAATCCCGGCGAGGGCTGCGGCCGGAACGTGACGCATCAGAGACGGGCCGAAAACCGCAAGCGCGAGAATGACGCAGGCCGCGACGAGGCCCGTGGCCTGCGAACGCCCATGCGCTTCCGAGACGATCGCGGTGCGGGGCGGGCTCGCATCGACCGGGAACGCACCCAGGAAACCCGCCAGTATGCTTCCCGCACCGACTCCGATGAAGTCGCGATTGATATCCGGTTCTTCGTTCGCAGGCGTAAATCCGCGTGTCGTGGCGGATGTCTGCACCATCACCACGATCGCAACGAGCAAACTGAGAGGGGCAATCCGCAGGAAATCGCCCGCGCCGAGAGCCGGCACGGAGACATTCGGCAAGCCGCCGGGTACGACGCCGAGAACGGCAACGCCGCGATGCTCGAGACCGAAGGCAAGGACGGCGGCTGTCGCTGCCACGAGCCCGACAAGCGCACCCGGAACGCGCGGATTCAATTTCTCCGTCGCGAATGTTATCGCCAACACGCCGAGCCCGATCGCGACCGTCCAGAGATTGGCGCCCTCGACGTTGGCGCCCAGATGTAAGAGACGGTGCAGCACATTGCCGTCGCCCGCCGGGACCGAGAGGAGCGCCGGCAGCTGCGATGCGGCGATGTGAATTGCAATGCCCGCGAGAAAGCCGGTCGTCACCGGCTCGGACAGAAGGTTGGCGATCCATCCCATCCGCGCCAAACCGGCGCCGACCACGATGACACCCACGGCCAGTGCAAGCGCCGCCGCGAGTGCTGCGTAGTGAGCCGAACCCGACGCCGCCAGGAGCGCGAGGCTGCCGGCGAATATCGGGGCGATCGTGGAGTCCGCGCCCACGGACAGGAACCGATTCACGCCTAGAACCGCAAAAGCGAGCGAAGCCGCGGCGAACGCGTAAAGGCCGATCTCGGGCGTAAATCCGGCGAGCCTCGCGTTAGCCATCTGTTCGGGGATGGCGATGGCCGCGAGAGTGAGGCCCACGGCGACGTCCCGGGGTAGGTCGCGGCTGCTCCAGCCGGCAAACGACCGGAATATCTGCCGGCGCGGGGCGGCTGCGGGCAGTCTGTTGGAAGACGCGGCTTGGACCATCCGGATGTTCCTGCGACGGCGGGATGGGCAGCATAGCGTATCGGAGGATTTGAAGCTTGAACCGGTGCAGCAAGACCGCGGGTCTATTTGGGTGTAGGATCGCAGGCGTCAAACCCGCCGATCGTCCCCATGCACTCAGTCCGCGAGCCGCGTCTTAACCCTGTCGCCATCGACGATCTGCGCCCGACCCAGATCACCGTGGGCATGCGGGAAGTGGCGCTCAAACGCGAGAACTGGCGCCGTCACAGCGGCAAGAAGGGTGCGGAATTCCTTGGGCATCACATGATTCCCGTCGTGCGTGGGCCGAAAGGGCGCCATCACATCATTGATCATCATCACCTGGCACTCGCCTTGCTCGAAGAAGGTGTCGAAGAGGTGCTGATCCTCGTCGTCGCCGATCTTTCGAGGCTCGAGCCCGACGCGTTCTGGATCTTTCTCGACAACCGCGGCTGGATGCATCCTTTCGACGACAAAGGGAAACGCCGCGGCTACAAGGACATTCCCAAATCCGTCCGTCGCATGAAGGACGATCCCTATCGCTCGCTGGCGGGAGAGTTGCGCCGCCGCGGCGGCTTCGCGAAAGACACCACGCCGTTCAGCGAATTCCTGTGGGCCGATTTCCTGCGCCGCCGCATGAAGCGCGAATTCGTCGACAAGAATTTCGAACGCGCCCTGAAAAAATCACTGAATCTGGCAAAGAGCACGGACGCCAATTTCCTTCCAGGCTGGTGCGGTCCGGTCTCGAACGATTGAGTGCGCCCGGTCGCGGCACACGCGATACCAGCCCCGGCTTTCGACCGCTCAGGCGAGCGTCTTGCCCTAAGAAGTGACTCCCGATGCCACTTCGCCCGCAAATGCTTTTGCGCTTTTCCTATATGAAATTCATCTGGTTTGAGCTTCCGGGAACGCTCGAATCTATACGTACGCATAGCCATTCTCCGTGGCGAAATCCGGCGCGACATAAGCCGGCAGGAGATATGGCATGTCCGGCATTGGTTATTTTCTCGGTCCCAGCTGGGATTGGTTCCCGGATTCCGAACGGCGGCCCGAGCAGCAGCTGATTGATGCAAGAAAAGCCCGGGAAAATGCGCCAAACAGGGTGCTGGGTGAAATGGCGAGCGTGGTCGGGACCTCGCTTGCTGTCGTCGCCTTCATCGACGTTGCAGTGCTGATGCTCAGCGTTCCCCTGAAGATGTTTCATTTGGGTTGATCGCGCCGCCGGCAGCGCAGACCTGAATTCTGGCGTTCTTGCGCCAAATCAAACCCATCCAGCGTCGGACCGTTAAGTTCCGGGTGTCGAATACGCGCCGGTTTTATATGGAATTTATATTGATGCGGCGCAGCACACAGCCTCGCATTTATATGCGTTCTTCACGATGTTCGGGTGCTGATCATGGAGCCTTTTTAATGCTCGACATTCTGTTCATAGCCATCGGCCTCGCTTTTCTCGCTGCAACCATGCTCTACGCCGCCGCCTGCGATCGGCTTTGAGGGATTACCCATGATCATCGACTACGGCCTGGGCGCGCTCGTCACCGTCGGTTTGCTCATCTATCTCGTCTACGCGCTGATCCGCCCCGAGCGGTTCTGAGGAGCTTCCATGACAATCAACGGCTGGATCCAGATTGCGCTCTATTGCGCGATCATCATCGCCATTACGAAGCCCGTTGGCGGTTACATGACGCGCGTCTTCAACGGGGAACGCACATGGCTTTCGCCGGTCCTGCGTCCGCTCGAGCGCGCGTTCTATGCCATCTCGGCCGTGGACGAAAAGGAAGATCAGCACTGGCTGACATATGCGATCGCGATGCTCGCTTTCACCATGGCCGGCTTCGTGACGCTTTATGCCCTTCAGCGCCTGCAGGCGATGCTGCCGTTCAATCCGCAGAAGTTTCCGGCCGTCGGCGAACATCTCGCATTCAACACGTCCGTTAGTTTCATCACCAACACGAACTGGCAATCCTATACGCCAGAAACCACCATGAGCTATCTGGTGCAGATGGCCGGTTTGACGGTCCACAATTTCGTGTCGGCCGCTACGGGTATTGCACTCGCCGTTGCCCTGGTGCGGGGTTTTGCGCGCCGTTCGGCGAAAGGCGTGGGCAATTTCTGGGTCGATATGACCCGCTGCACGCTTTACATTCTGCTTCCGGTTTCCATCGTCGTGGGTCTTTTTTTCGTGTGGCAGGGAATGCCGCAGAATCTCGACGCCTATGTGAGCGCCACGACGCTCGAAGGCG
Source organism: Rhizomicrobium sp. (assembly GCA_050014535.1). GTDB lineage: Bacteria > Pseudomonadota > Alphaproteobacteria > Micropepsales > Micropepsaceae > Rhizomicrobium. The sequence continues at coordinate 1,918 of JBEKDC010000221.1, read as the reverse complement.
CCAAGCAAACGATCGCCATGGGACCGGTCGCTTCCCAGGAAGTGATCAAGATGCTGGGCACGAACGGCGGCGGATTCTTCAACGCCAATTCGGCGCATCCCTTCGAGAATCCAAACGCCGTGACGAATCTCGTGCAGATCATCCTGATTTTCTCGCTGGGTGCGGGGCTGACGAATCTGTTCGGCCGCATGGTCGGCAACCAGCGCCAGGGCTGGGCGGTCTTTGCGGTCATGGGTCTGCTCTTTCTGGCCGGCGTAGTCATCGTCTATGCCAACGAAGTGCCCGGCAATCCTGCATTCGCGGCATTCCACGTGGACCAGACGGCCAATGCGATGCAGCCCGGCGGCAACATGGAAGGCAAGGAAGTCCGCTTCGGCATCGCCAATTCCTCGTTGTTCACCACGATCACGACGGATGCGTCCTGTGGCGCGGTTAACAACATGCACGACAGCCTGATGCCGCTTGCCGGCATGGTGCCGTTGGCCAATATCATGCTGGGCGAAATCATCTTCGGCGGCGTCGGCTCCGGTCTTTACGGCATGCTGCTGTTCGCAATCCTGGCCGTGTTCATTGCGGGCCTCATGGTCGGACGCACGCCGGAATATCTCGGCAAGAAGATCGAATCGAAGGACGTGAAGATGTCGATGCTCGCCATCCTCGTGCTGCCGATGTCGATGCTGGGGTTCACGGCCCTCGCGGTCGTACTGCCGGCAGGACTGGCGGGCATGTCGAATAGCGGGCCGCACGGCTTCAGCGAAGTTCTCTATGCCTATGTCTCGGCCACGGGAAACAACGGCAGTGCGTTCGCGGGCATCAGCGCCAACACGCTGTTCTTCAACACGACATTGGGGCTCGCGATGTTCATCGGCCGCTTCCTGATGATCGTGCCGATGCTGGCCGTTGCCGGCAACCTTGCGGCGAAGAAGATCGTGCCGCCGTCCGCCGGCACATTCCCGACCGATAGCGGGTTGTTCGTCGGTCTGCTGATCGGCGTCATCCTGATCGTCGGCGGGCTCATCTATTTCCCCGCTCTTTCGCTCGGTCCCATCGTCGAACATCTCGCGATGGGTTCGGGTAAACTCTACTAAAGGTCTCGGACCATGGACGCGACAGCATCTCCGGCGATCGAAAAGACCCGCAAGCGCGCATCCGCGGCGACAGTGCTGGACCCAGGCATTCTTGTGCCCGCGCTCGGCGACGCCGTGCGGAAACTCGATCCGCGAATCATGATCCGCAATCCGGTCATGTTCGTGGTCGAAGTCGTGGCCACGCTGACGACCATCCTGTTCCTGCGCGATCTCGCAACCGGCGCCGGCGGTTACGGCTTTTCGTTCCAGATCAATCTGTGGCTCTGGTTCACGGTGTTTTTCGCCAACTTCGCGGAAGCGGTCGCCGAAGGCCGCGGCAAGGCGCAAGCCGCCGCGCTTCGCCAGACCAAGACCGACGCGGTCGCCAAGCTGCTCGAGAAGGGTTCGGCCCAGCCGCGTTCGGTGCCGGCTACCGCCTTGAAGCAGGGTGACATCGTGCTGGTCGAGGCGGGAGATCTGGTGCCCAGCGACGGCGATGTGATCGAAGGCGTGGCATCCGTCAACGAGGCCGCGATCACCGGCGAATCGGCGCCCGTCATTCGCGAATCGGGCGGCGACCGCTCGGCCGTCACGGGCGGCACGACCGTCATTTCCGACTGGATCAAAGTGCGGATTACAGCCGCGCCGGGACACACATTCCTCGACCGCATGATTGCGCTGGTCGAAGGCGCGGAACGCCAAAAGACCCCCAACGAGATCGCGCTCAACATCCTGCTTGCCGGCTTGACGATCGTGTTTGTGTTTGCAGTCGCCACCATCCCGAGCTTCGCGGCCTATGCCGGCGGCCATGTGACCGTGCTCGTGCTGGTGGCACTGTTTGTAACGTTGAT
>JBEKDC010000220.1:0-6179 GCA_050014535.1 Rhizomicrobium sp. | reverse complement strand
ACTTGCGAAATCGGCCGAGTCCGTGATGGGCCTGATCGACGCGTGCAAGAAGCTGGATCCGAGATTGGCGTGAACAACACCTCCCCCTGAATGGGGGAGGTCGGAACGCGGTACGCGTTCCGGGTGGGGGTCCATTGGCGACACGGTTCAATCGCACACGGGAAAAAACAGCGCGGGCGCAGAGATTGCGTCGAGACGCGACTCCGTGGGAACAAAAGCTGTGGCGGCATCTGCGCGGCGATCAGATGCAAGGTGTTGCGTTTCGCCGCCAGCATCCCGTCGGCCCCTATATTCTCGATTTTTATTGCTCCGCAGCCAAGCTTGCGATCGAGCTCGACGGCGATCAACATGCTCAACAACGCGAATACGATGAGGCAAGAACGAAATTCCTGAATCGGATGGGCATCCAGATGCTGCGATTCTGGAACATCGATCTTAAGGAAAATCTCGAGGGCGTTCTCGACACGATCGGCGCGCGCGTGTTGGAATTGACCCCCACCCGGAGCGCTGCGCGCTCCGACCTCCCCCTTTCAGGGGGAGGTGGCAGCTCTGCAACCGGAAAGTGAATTTCGATGTCCATCCTCGTCGACAAGAACACCAAAGTGATCTGCCAGGGTTTTACGGGCAATCAGGGCACGTTCCATTCGGAACAGGCCATCGCCTACGGCACCAAGATGGTGGGCGGCACCTCGCCCGGCAAAGGCGGCTCGACGCATCTGGGCCTGCCGGTATTCGAGACCGTGCGGCAAGCAAAGGCCGCGACGCGTTGCGATGCGAGCGTCATCTATGTGCCGCCGGCGTTCGCGGCCGATGCGATTCTGGAAGCGATCGATGCGGAGATTGCGCTCGTCGTCTGCATCACCGAAGGCATTCCCGTGCTCGACATGGTGAAGGTGAAGCGCGCGCTGTCGGGCTCGAAGACGCGGCTGGTGGGGCCCAATTGCCCCGGCGTCATCACGCCGGACGAATGCAAGATCGGCATCATGCCGGGCCATATTCACCGGCGCGGACGCGTGGGCATCGTTTCGCGCTCCGGTACGCTGACCTATGAAGCTGTGGCCCAGACGACCGCCGTTGGCCTCGGACAATCGAGCTGCGTCGGCATCGGCGGTGACCCCGTGAAGGGCACCGAGCATATCGAAGTGCTGGAGATGTTCCTCGCCGACGACGAGACCGACGCCATCATCATGATCGGCGAAATCGGCGGCTCGGCCGAGGAAGATGCGGCGGAATTCGTCAAGCAGTCGAAAAAGAAGAAGCCGATGGTGGGCTTCATCGCCGGTGTCACGGCCCCTCCGGGACGGCGCATGGGTCACGCCGGCGCGATCATTTCCGGCGGTAAAGGCGGAGCGGATTCCAAGATCGAAGCAATGAAATCCGCCGGTATCCGCGTGTCGTTGAACCCGGCGGCGTTGGGCACGACGCTCGTCGATCTGCTCAGCGGGAAATAACAACAGGCGCGTGAGCTAAACTTTCTTACTGCCCGCTCGGGCCGCTGCCTTGCTTGCGCGACGCCATGAACGCTTTGCAGCTGTCGGAGAACTTGTCCTTGTTCGCTTTCACGCAAGCATGCCGATCGTCCTTCGTCTGCGCCGACGCGCAAAAGGTCTGCAAGTCCGCGCCGCAGGCGGCTTTGAAGGCGCCGTGTTGCGGTGCGCCTGCCGCCGGCCCCTGCATCTGGGTCTGATCTTGCGCGAAAGCAGCACCGGCGCTTGCGAGCGTGAGGATCAACGAGAGGTTCAAGAGTGTCGTCTTCATTTCGATGGTCCCTGTTCAGCGTAGCCCCAATGGCACTTTTAACCACGAACGGGCATGTCCCGTTCATGAAATGAATGTCATCACTGTCGCGAAATATCGCAGCTATTCCGCCGGAGCCGGCATGTGCTCGCGCGCGCCTGAGATTTTCCGAATCAGATTCTGTAAGGGACGCTCGAAAAAGTGATAGGACGCGAGACCGAGCGCGATCAGCACGACATAGAACGCGGCCAGAACGGCCACCGACTGAAAGGTTTTCGGAACCCAGCCCAGCCGGAGCGCCATGAGTGCGAGGGTGAGCTGCATGGGGAAATGAATCATGTAGGTCGAATAGCTGATGTCGCCCAGGAACGAGAGCCCCGCATAGCGCCCGCCCAGAACCTGCTCGTCCAGCGCAAGCGCCATGATCGTGATGGGGCTTACCACGAAAATGAACCCGCACAGGAAGAACTCGTAAATGTCGTCCGCGCCCCAATGCGAAATGCCGAACGGCGCGCGTGCGGCGAGCCAACCGGCCGCGTCGGAAAATGCGCCGACATAGAACGACGCAAAGACGAGCCCCCACATCGCCATCGCGAAGCATGCCACGGCCATCGCAATCGCTTTCGCATCGGTGCGCGCTTTGATCGCTTCGGTGGCTTGCAGCGCGAACCCACCCAGGAAAAACCCCATTAGTCCGCGCGCGATGAACTCGTTCCATTGAAGCAGGAAAATCGCCGCCAGCGGAATGGCGATGCGCCACCATGGCGCCTTCAAGCCGATCCGGCAGAACAGAAAAAACACGCCGTAGAGCAGCGTCTCGATGGAGACCGACCAGGCGGGTCCGTTGAACGACTGATCGATGGTCGGCGGCAGCCATTGCTGCGACAGAAACAGACTCGGAATGAAATGCTGCCAGTCGTTCGCATCGAAGATGAAGAATTTTCCCGTGGCGCGGAAAAAGAAGGTCTGCAATACGGCCACGACGATGAGCGTCACGAAATGAAGCGGATAGAGCCGCGAGAACCGCAGCAACGCGAAACGCGCCGGTCCCATGCGATGCTCGCGGATCGCTTCGCCGTAGAGCCAGAAGAACACGAAACCGGACAGCGCGAAGAACAGATCGACCGCGATCCAGCCTTGCTCGTAGAGGGGTTTGAGCAGCCAGAATAAAGGTTGCGACTCGCGCCGCCAGCCTGCGGCCCACGTGCCGCTGATGGCGAAGAAATGCTGCCAATGCCAGATCACCACGGAGAGCGCGGCAATGCCCCGAAGCGCGTCGAGCGAATAGAGCCTTTTCACGCGTTTCCCTTCGACCGGCGCCGTCGCCCAACTCCGACGATTCTCTACCAGATCGGTGGGTGTTTGCGATAGATCAAGGCGGTCTGCCGGCACAAACGCAGCGGGCAATTTTCTGATAGAGTCGTGGCAGGCCCCGGATTTGAGAGCGCCGCAATGGACGGAAATATAAAATTCGGTCACGGCGAATTCTTCGGCGCCATTCGTCGCAAGCACGATATTTCCGGCGTGGCGTTGGCGCATCGCATCGCAGCCGGCGAAGTGACAAATCACACCCATGACGACGCCCATTTCGTCTGGGTGACGGGCGGCGATTACGTCACGACGGCCAATGACATATCGCACAAGGACGAACCTATTTTTGTCTACAATCCCGTCGGCACGGCCCATCGCGATCATTTCGCCGGCGGGCGCGGCAGCTTCTTCTCGATTTCGATTTCCGCCGAACGGATACGTCACTGGCAAGAAGGCGCGCGTTTGCCCGACGCACCGGTTCACGTGCGGGGTCGCTCCGCGCGTGGGCTTGCGCGCAAGCTGATGCTGGAATGCTGGGAGACGCCGGATTCGTCGCTCGCTGTCGAAAGCCTGTGTCTTGAACTGATCGGCGCGGCCGGCAAAAACGCCGAAGCGATAACACCTGCGATGCCGGCCTGGCTCAAACGCGCACGCGAGAAGCTGGAGGAGCAAAGCACGGAAGACATTTCGATGGGCGAACTGGCGCGCGGCCTTGGCGTTCATCCGGTCCATTTGACGCGCTCGTTCCGCGCCTTCTTTCGCTGCACGCCCGGCGAATATCTCCGGAGCGTAAGGCTGGAACGGGCCGCACAGTTCCTCTCGCGCACGCGGCGCAGTCTCGCCGAAGTGGCTCTCATGAGCGGTTTCACGGATCAGAGCCATTTCACGAGGCGTTTTGCGCGCGCCTTCGGCGTGACCCCGGGCGAATATCGCAAACTCACGATCACGTGAGTGTTTGTTCCGTACAATACGACGCTTGGGAAACACGCAATATCGCGGATTCCCGAGGGAGATTCGTATGCGTTCGATTGCCCTGAGTTTGGCCTTGTTTCTTTTATGCGTCCCGCCCGCACTCTCGCAAACGCAGCCCAACCCCCTCATCGGTCTCTGGGGCGGGGAGAAGAATTTCGGGCCGGAGATATCCGGGACATTGACGATCGCGCGCACGCCGTCGCGATTGGAGGCAACGATCGGCGCCGCCCACGCGCGGGTGACGATTGCGGGCGAAGATCTTCGCTTCGCACTCCCCGACAACAAGGGCAAGTTTCGAGGCCGGCTGCACGACAGCACGCTCGAAGGGTTTTGGATCCAGCCGGCCACGCCCGTGTTGGGCGTGGAATATGCGAGCCCGATCGCATTTGCCGGCACAAAGGGCAGCTGGACAGGCACCGTCGCGCCGCTCGCAGACCGGCTGACGGTCTATCTGTCGATTTACCCGCGGGCAGACGGGCAACTCGCGGCCTTCCTGCGCAATCCTGAGATGAACTTTGGGCGCGGCCACGAGCTGACCGTGACGCAATCGGGCAGCGACGTGACGCTGACAGACACCAAGACCCACAACCCGATCATGAGCGGCAGATTCGATTCCGGCGCGCTGACGCTCACGACTCGCGGTTCGAATGTCAGCTTCGTCTTCACGCGGAGCGATCCCGCGACCGCAGTGGGATTCAACGAGCGCGCGCCGGAACGGCCTACTGTTTACACGCCGCCGCCGGTGGACGACGACGGCTGGAAAACCGGCTCGCTTGCGGACGCCCATATCGACGCGGACGCCATCGATGCGCTCGCGCGCGGCATCGCCGACACCAAGGCCGCTGCCGGCGCGACACCCTATATCGACGCATTGCTGATCGCGCGCCACGGCCGGCTGGTGTTCGAAGATTATTTCGACGGCTTCGACAAGAATACGCCCCACACTTTGCGCTCGGCCGGCAAGACGCTCACGTCGATCCTGCTTGGCGCGGCCATCGACCACGGTGCACCAATTGCGCTGACGACTCCCGTCACGTCGCGGTTTTCGGGACCTTTCGCCAATCCCGATCCCCGTAAAGACAAGATCACCATCGAGAATCTTTTGACGATGAGTTCGGGGCTCGCCTGCGACGACGATGACGACAACTCGCCGGGCAATGAAGACACGATGCAGAACCAGACGGCCGAACCCGACTGGTACAAATACACGCTCGACCTTCCCATGGTGCGCGCGCCGGGCGAGAAGGCCGTCTATTGCAGCGGCGGCGTGAACGTCGTGTACGGCGCGTTGCGCAATGCGACGCGACGCTGGGTGCCGGAGCTGTTCGCGGACTACCTGGCTCGACCGCTCGATATCAAACGCTACGACATGAACCTCACGCCGACAGGAGACGCCTATGGCGGCGGCGGAATTTTCATCGCGCCGCGCGACGCGCTCAAATTCGGGCAACTCTATCTCGACGGCGGCGTGTGGAACGGCAGACGCGTGGTAAGCAAGGCCTGGGTGGACGCCTCGACCGCGACCCATGCCAAAATCCACGACGACAGCACCTATGGCTACAATTGGTGGCTTTTCAAACTCAAGGTCGGCGACCGCGTCTATGACGAGTATGAAGCCGGCGGGAACGGCGGACAGATCATCGCGGTGGTCCCCGCGCTCGACACCGTCATCCTCATCACCGCAGCGAACTACGGCCGCTTCGACATCTGGTACAAATTCCAGACGGATATGATCCCCAACGTCATTCTACCGGCGATGAAGTAAGGAGCTGTAAGAGGGCCATCCCCTCCTTGAGCGGCTTACCGCTTTGCGTGCTACATGTCGCGGCTCGCCATTCCTGCCTTGGGGTTCCGCCTTGCGCTTTCGTCATCTTGCCGTGCTGGTTCTGGGTCTTTGCGCCACGTTGAGCGCCGAGGCCGCTGTCGATCCGTCTGCGTATCAGGACTTGCAATGGCGGATGATCGGGCCGTTCCGGGGCGGGCGGGTGTTGACGGTTGCGGGCATCGCTGGCGACGCGCGCAAGTTCTACTTCGGCGCGGTCGATGGCGGGGTGTGGGCGACCGGCGACGCGGGCCGCACCTGGCAGCCGATCTTCGACGGCGAGCCCGCGGGCTCGATCGGCGCCATTGCGCTCGCACCCTCCGCTCCCGATACGATC
>JBEKDC010000219.1:0-6229 GCA_050014535.1 Rhizomicrobium sp. | reverse complement strand
ACCGCCTGATAGATTCCAGGAGCTGTGCCTAGGAAATAGATTACCGGCACCTGAAGGTCCATCGCATCACGAAGCCAGCGATTATCGGCGGCATCTGGGTTTGTGCCCATGAATGCGTAATCGACACTTTCGTCGCCGCTGAAAATCTGTTGGTGCACTTCCCGTTGATCGTCGTACCAGACGCGGCGGCCGGGTCGCGGATATACTGTCTTGATTGAAAGCAGATTCTTCATTTGTCGCGGCTTGAATATGCCGCGCTGCGGATTGACGAAAGGGATTCGTGCACCTTCGTATTGGAAACCAGCGGCCAAATGTTGCGAATTCAAATTGCCATGAATCTTTGAGAGCCTCCGAACCTCCGCAAAGGCCGCCGCGCGAGTAGGCGCATCGGAGTCGAGTTGGCTGAGTCTGAAGGGACCAGCAACATCCTCAAAACCGCTCAACTGATCCTCCGAATGAATGTCTTAACATTGTAGCAGACGCGAGGCCCGTAAGCCTAATCAGCTTCAAGTCATAAGCACCCATTCAAGATGATGGCCCCTACCTCCCGCCGCGCTTTGTTCTCGCCACTTCACGGCTCGTTGCCGCCGCGCGCGCCGGTCGCGGCGCGACCACACTGATGCGTCCGGTGGGATGGGAGCGCGGCTTTTGCCGGATGGATATTTCCACGTCGCGGTCGAGCGCGGTGAGGAAGATCATCAGACGCTCCGCGGAGAAACCTTCGAGCTTGTAGCGCAACAGCGCGGAGATCTTGGGCTGGTTGACCCCGAGAATACCGGCCGCCGCGGATTGGTTCACTTGGCGCTGCGCGAGAATCCGGTTGATCGCATAAGCCAGCCGCAGCTTCGTCTGCCGTTCTTCGGCATCCTTGTAACCAAGATCGGCGAAGACATTCGTCGTGCCGTGAATGATTTCTTCCGCTTCACGTTTCCTTGCCATAGCTCGCCTCATAATCCTGCCGCGCGGTCCGCAAACGCCGTTCCACCAATTCGATGTCGCCGCGGGCCGTCCGAATGCCTTTTGGCGACTTCTTCTGGAACGCATGGAGGACGTAAACGACTTCCCGGAATCGAACCGTATAGACTGCGCGATAGGTGTCGCCGTCGAAATCCTCCACGATTTCGAAGACGCCGGAGCCTTGTCCCTTCCAGGGCTTTGCCGACGGATGCTTGCCGCCGAACTGCGCAACGCCCAACGCATTTCCCATTTCGCCCTTCACGGGTTCGGGAAACGCAAGGAAATCGCGCTTGGACGACCCCACCCATGCCAGCGGTTTTTCGCCAACGGTCGATTGTCGCGCCATGATTATCCCAATTTGAGGATAATATCAACCGCGCCGGACAGGATGTCTGCGGCGCCGTTTCCGGTGAGGCATTTGTGGCAGGCATTGCCGCAGGATTCTTCCCGTATCCGTCTCTGCGATGCAGGCGATTGCCGCGAGTCTTGGCGGCTCGACGTCTTGCGACAAAGCGCGACCGGTTCGAGGGGAACGTAGCCGCCGTCGCCGTATTCCGGGTGGGGCAGCCGGTCGATGGAATCATCCCCTCCCCCAGCCGATGCGCGGACGCGCGTCGGCTGGGGGAGGGCTAGGGTTGGGGGGCAAACAAAAGAGTCTTTCGCGCGCGGACGCGCGGCGGCTGGGTGGGCGGCTCAAGGCCGCCCATGGAGAAGAAAGGGGACTGCGGCAGCTCAATCCAAAACCGCCCTGGAGTAGGGGCCGATAACATTCCGATAGCCGGGACTTCCGCGACAGTATGCGGATGCACCTCCGGGTCCGTGACATCCCGCTTGGCGAATAGGCATTCTGCCGATCGAATCCCAACGAATTCGAACAGCACTAATATCGCCGGCTATTCCAGCCGGTCGCCGTCGTCGCCTTCGTCGTCGCCGTCGTCGGAGGCTTCCGCCAGCGAGAAGACCGGCGTGCTGCCGTTGGGCTGCAGCGAGGCCTCACCATTCACGTTGCCGTTGACGTTTCCATTTGGCTGCGGCCGGGGAGCGCCATTCTGGTGATAGGTCTGCTGGCCCTGATTCTGATTCGGGTTCTGGTATTGCTGCTGCTGCAGCTGGGCCGCGCTCAGGATGCGAAAATAGTGCTCGGCATGCTGGAGATAGTTCTCCGCCATGACCCGGTCGCCGGACGAGTTCGCATCGCGCGCCATCTGCAGATATTTCTCGTACACATGGGCCGCGGAGCCGCGGATTTTGATCTCCGGCCCGCTGGAATCGAAGGTCCGGTTCGGATTGTTGTTGTTGCCGCCGCCGCCACCATTGTTGTTGTTGTTTTGCGGCCGGCGGCCGCGTCCACGAGAGCGTTTCACGTGATCCCCTTCATTGTTCGACAGTCCTCATGTTCCACAGGCCCATGCGCCAAAAGCACGGGAACGCGCGCGGTCTGTTGCATCGTTCGTATCAGTCGCACCTTATGGCGCGTCCGCCTGGTTGCCGCATAAAGCGCAGAGCTCGACTTTCGCTTACAACGGGGACAGCGCCGTACTGCGCGCTTTCAATGTCCCCACGATCTTCCCGAAAAGTCCGGGCCGCCGTTCTAACGGCGGGCTCCCTCGATCCCCCATGTAAGCCGGAACCTAGCCGCTTGCCATGGGCTTTCCAACTGTTTTCTGCGCCGCCACCAGGGCCCTCGGGTGCCCGGCCAAATCCGCTGTAACCCGAACGATCCCGAGGCCGTCCCGTTCCAGGACGGTTCGAACGGAATCGGCCTGCGTGGAGCCGATTTCGAGATAGGCCCGGCCTTCGGGCCGCAAATGCCGGAGGACGACAGGCGCCAACTCCCGATAGGCTTTGAGCCCATCTTCCCCGCCGACCAGCGCGACTTTCGGCTCGTGGCGCACGATTTCGGGCGACGCGGCGGCAAACTCCGATTCGGTCACATAGGGGGGATTGGCGAATACGATGTCGAAGGTCCCTGTGACGGCGGTCCAGTCGGTCTGCGACAAAACGCACCGCGCGTCCAGGCCATGCCGCATGACGTTGCGCCGTGCCCAGGACAACGCTTCGGCGGAGCGGTCGACACCCAGTCCCTTCGCATTGGGATAGTTCGAGAGGAAGCCGATAAGCAAACAGCCGGAACCCGTTCCGAAGTCGGCCACGACGAGCGGGGCATAGCGATCGGGATGATCGCGCGACGCTTCTTCGATCAGCGTTTCGGTTTCGGGACGCGGAACCAGCACGCCGGGTCCCACCTCGAAATCGAGGCTCCAGAATTCCTTGCTGCCCACGATATAAGCGAGCGGTTCGCGCTGCTCGCGGCGCGATACCAGCGCCTCGAAGCGCGTCAGTTGTTCCTGCGTCATGTTTCTGGCCGCGAGCAGATCTTCCTGCGAAGCCTGCATCGCTGCGCCGAGCAGCACGCGTGCGTCCAGGCGCGGCATCTCGATTCCTGCCGCGGCAAGGCGCGCCGCGCCGCGCGTCAGCGCATCGCGCACCGCATTCATATCGCGTCCGACGATTCCAAGGTGGCGAGCCTGTTTGCCTGATCTTCCGTGATCAGCGCCTCGATGATTTCGCCCAGATCGTCGCCGGAGAGAATGCGGTCGAGTTTGTAGAGCGTGAGATTGATGCGGTGATCCGTCACGCGGCCTTGCGGAAAATTATAGGTGCGGATGCGCTCGGAGCGGTCGCCCGACCCGACAAGGTCCTTGCGTTCTGCTGCCCGCGCGCTGGCCTGCCGCTCGCGTTCCGCCTCGAACAGTTTGGCCTTCAGGATCTTCATCGCCTTGGCGCGGTTCTTGTGCTGCGATTTTTCTTCCTGCTGCGCCACCACGATGCCGCTCGGCAGATGCGTGATGCGCACCGCACTTTCCGTCTTGTTGACGTGCTGGCCGCCGGCGCCGCTGGAACGATAAACGTCGATCTTCAGGTCCTTTTCATCGACCTGCACGTCGACTTCCTCCGGCTCCGGAAGAACGGCAACCGTGGCCGCCGACGTGTGGATGCGTCCGCCTGCTTCCGTCACAGGCACGCGCTGCACCCGATGCACGCCGCTTTCGAATTTGAGCTTGGCATAGGCGCCCTGCCCGACCACTTCCATCACCGCTTCGCGCACGCCGCCGAGATCGCTGTCGCTCAGGCTGAGAATCTCGACCTTCCAACCCTGAAGCTGCGCATAGCGCCGATACATTCCCAGCAGGTCGGCCGCGAACAACGCCGCTTCGTCGCCGCCCGTGCCGGCGCGGATTTCGACGATGGCCGAGGACGAGTCCGCTGCATCCTTGGGAAGGAGCTGCAGCTTGAGCGCGAGTTCCAGCGCGGCATGAGTTTGGCGCAAGCTCTGGCGCTCTTCTTCCGCCATCGCGCGCATGTCCGCATCCGCCGCGGGATCGCCGGCCAGCGCCTCCGCTTCCTTTAATTCGCGCTCGGTCGTGCGGTAGGCCTGTACGGCCTCGACGATCGGCGAGAGTTCGGCATGCTCCTTGGACAGCTTCACATAGGCCGAACCGCCCGAGCCGCCGGACGCAAGCTCCGCCTCAACGGCCGCATAACGGTCGACGAGCCTGGAAAGCTTTGCCTCGGGAATCATGAACGCAAAGATGCCGTGCTCTACTCGGCCGGCTCAAGCGCCATCGCTTTTGCGGTTGCGGCTTCGATCTCGGCGGCCTTCTTCTCGCACAGCTCGACCACGTGATCGACCAGTTTGGTATTTTCAAGTTTGTAGGCCGGTTTGCCGTTCAGATAAATCATTCCGGCGCTTCCACCTGCGCCGCCCCCCGTGAAGCCGAGATCGGTCTCCCGCGCCTCGCCCGGGCCGTTCACCACGCAGCCGATGATCGAGAGCGTCATCGGAGTCGAGATGTGCTTCAGCCTGCTTTCCAGCAGGCCGACGGTCTCGATCACGTTGTAACCCTGCCGCGCGCAGGACGGGCACGAAATGATGTTCACGCCGCGATGCCTGAGGCCCAGCGATTTCAGGATGTCGAAGCCCGCGCGAATCTCCTCCACCGGCTCCGCCGAAAGCGAGACGCGGATCGTGTCGCCGATACCGGCCCACAGAAGCGAACCGATGCCGATGGCGGATTTGACGGTGCCCGACATGAGGCCGCCCGCTTCCGTGACTCCCAGATGCAGCGGGTAATCGCAGGCGTCGGCCAGGCCGTTATACGCCGCGACCGCGAGGAACACGTCGGACGCCTTCACGCTGATCTTGAATTCCCGGAAGTCGTTGTCTTCCAGAATGCGCGCGTGATTCAGCGCGCTTTCCACCATCGCTTCGGGGCACGGCTCGCCATAGCGTTCCAGCAATTCCTTTTCGAGCGATCCGGCATTGACGCCGATGCGCATCGAGCAGCCGTGATCCTTCGCGGCGGACACGACTTCCTTCACGCGCTGCGTGGAACCGATATTGCCGGGATTGATGCGCAGGCACGCCGCGCCGGCCTTGGCCGCCTCGATTGCGCGCTTATAATGAAAGTGAATGTCGGCAACGATCGGCACGCGCGAGGCCTTGACGATGGCCGGCAGCGCCTTGGTCGCGTCCTCGTCGGGGCACGAAACGCGCACGATGTCCGCGCCGGCCTCTTCCAACCCGCGAATCTGCGCGATGGTGCCGTGAATATCGGCGGTGACCGTATTGGTCATGCTCTGGACGGTGATCGGGGCGTCGCCGCCCACTTCCACCTTGCCGACGCGAATCTTCCGCGATTTGCGTCTAGCGATATCGCGATATGCCCGAACGCTCATCGGCTGTTCCTTGCTTAACGCCGGGCTTACCCCGGGTTGCCGCCATTGTAGCGGTCTACGATTGCCTGCGGATCCAACGATACGGCTTCCGTCACCTTATCGCCATGTCCGGCCGTTCCCATCGGCTGGCCGTCGAGTTCCAACGCGATGGCACTGCCATTTTGCGTCGTCAATGTGACGCCGACAAGATTGGGGACGTTGTAGCTGTCACCCGGATGCAGCACGCGGTTCAGAAAAACCCGCCCGTCTGCCCCCTGGATCAGCACGCTTGTCGTCGCCTGAACACGGAGAATAACGCGCGGATTGTGGTTCTGGAGGCCGTAGACCTGCCCCGGAGGAAGGGCTGCGGTCTGAACACCCGCAGGCGCCGCGCCGGGAGCGGTCGAACCGGCCGCCTGAGCGGCGGCTGCGGCGGCAGGAGTTGGGGTCACCGCGGGCGGAGGGCTGTTGACAGCGACCGGCGCCGGTGCGGCCGGCTTGGTCGCGGCGACGGTCGTGGGAGGCGCCATTCGGGCCGGTACCGGCGCCACGG
>JBEKDC010000218.1:0-6237 GCA_050014535.1 Rhizomicrobium sp. | reverse complement strand
ACGATCATGACCCGCTGCATCCAGTGCACGCGCTGCGTGCGCTTTGCGACCGAGGTCGCGGGCGTTCCAGATCTGGGCGCCACGGGCCGCGGCGAGGATATGGAGATCACGACCTATCTCGAAAAGGCATTTGCCTCCGAGCTGTCGGGCAATGTCGTCGATATCTGCCCGGTCGGTGCGCTGACGTCCAAGCCTTACGCGTTCAATGCGCGACCCTGGGAGTTGCGCAAGACGGAATCCATCGACGTGATGGATGCACAAGGCTGTAATATCCGCGTCGACGCGCGAGGGCCCGAAGTGATGCGCGTGCTGCCGCGTCTCAACGAAGACGTCAATGAAGAGTGGATCGCGGATAAAGCGCGCCATGCCTGCGACGGCTTGCGGCGCCAACGCCTCGACACGCCTTATATCCGCAAGTCCGGTAAGCTCTTGCCTGCGAGCTGGGGCGAAGCGTTTGCCGCGATTGCCGCGCGTATGGCCGCGACGAAGCCGGCCGCGATGGCCGCGATCGTCGGCGATCTCGCCGCCACGGAAGAGATCAAGGCGCTCAAGGATCTGATGGGCGCGTTCGGCGTCACCAATCTCGACTGCCGCCAGGACGGCGCGAGGCTTTCGAACGCTCCCCGGCAATCCTATCTGTTCAACACGACCATCGCCGGTGTGGAAGCGGCCGATGCGCTGCTGCTGATCGGAACAAATCTGCGCTGGGAGGCACCGATCCTCAATGCGCGCATCCGCAAGACCTGGCTCACGGGTGGTCTCAAAATAGCGAATGTCGGCCAAGCCTACGAACTCACCTATCCCGTGCAGCAACTAGGTGCGAGCGCAGCGGTGCTTTCGGCCATCGCCGACGGCAGCCACGATTTTGCAAAAGCGCTGAAGGAGGCCAAGCGGCCGATGCTCATCGTCGGCCCCGGCGCGTTTGCGCGTGCCGACGGCGCGGCGATCCTCAAGCTCGCAGCGCGCATCGCAGGCGAAACCGGCATGATCGGCCCGGCAGGCACCGCGGCCGAAGGCGGCTGGAACGGATTCAACGTGCTGCACATCGCCGCCTCTCGGGTCGGCGCGCTCGATCTGGGCTTCGTCCCGGGGGCGGGCGGCCGCGATGTGGCCGGCATTCTCGATGGCGCGTCCAAAGGCGAAATCGAATTCGTCTATCTGCTCGGCGCCGACGAACTCGACGTGAACAAGTTGGGCAAGGCGTTCGTCGTCTATCAGGGCACCCATGGCGACGCAGGCGCGCATCGGGCAGATGTCGTGCTGCCGGGGGCGGCCTATACCGAGAAGGAAGGCCTCTACGTCAATTTCGAAGGCCGCGTGCAGCGCGCGGAGCGGGCTGCGTTCCCGCCGGGAGACGCCAAGGAAGATTGGGCGATCCTGCGCGCGCTCTCCGACGTTGCGGGCAAGCGATTGCCTTATGACACGCGCGATACGCTGCGACGCGCGATCGTTGCCGATGCACCGCATTTCAGCGAAACGGGAACTGTCCCAGAACCAACCGGCGCCGATACCGCCATCTGGAGCGCCATCGGCGCGGACGGCGCGATCGATGCAGCGCGGCCGCTCGCTTCGCCCATCGTGGATTTCTACCTGACCAATCCGATCGCACGCGCGAGCCTGACCATGGCGGAATGCAGCAGGGTGTTCGTCTCCGGCGCAAGCAAGATGGCGGCGGAGTAGGCGATGGCGCTGATCGGTTTCTGGACCTGGGCATTCCATTACGTGTTCGGCATTCAATTGCCTTACGGCTGGTCGTGGACGCTCAGCCAGGCCACGCTCATCGTCATCTTCCAGCTGCTGCTCGCGCTGTCCGTCGCCATTTTCATTCTCGCCGATCGCAAGATCTGGGCGGCCGTACATCTGCGGCGCGGACCCAATGTCGTCGGCGCCTTCGGTCTGCTTCAAACGATTGCCGATGCGCTCAAATTCTTCTTCAAGGAAGTGATCATTCCGGCAGGCGCCAACAAGGTGCTGTTCATCCTGGCGCCTCTGATCAGCGCCACGCTCGCCTTCGCCTCCTGGGCCGTCGTTCCTCTCAATGCGGGGTGGGTGGTCGCCAACATCAATGTGGGCATTCTCTACATTTTCGCGATCTCGTCCTTGGGCGTTTACGGCGTGATCGTGGCGGGATGGGCCTCGAATTCGAAATACGCATTCCTATCCTCGCTCCGCGCCGCGGCCCAGATGGTCTCCTATGAAGTCTCCATCGGCTTCGTGCTGATCACGGTGCTTCTGTTCGCGGGCTCGCTCAATTTGTCGGCCATCGTGCTTGCGCAGACCCATTGCTGGTTCGCCTTCACCATGCTCTTTCCGATGCTCGTCATTTTCTTCATCTCGTCGCTGGCAGAAACGCAGCGGCCGCCTTTCGACCTGCTCGAAGCGGAATCGGAACTCGTGGCCGGCTTCATGGTGGAATATTCCTCCACGCCGTTCCTGCTGTTCTTCCTCGGCGAATACATGAACGTGATCATGTTGTGCGCGATGATGACGGTGCTGTTCCTGGGCGGCTGGCTGCCGATCCCGATTTGGCCGCTGACCGAAATTCCCGGAATCTTCTGGTTCCTCGGCAAGCTGTTCGCCGTATTCTTCATGATGGCGATGGTGAAGGCGATCGTGCCGCGCTACCGCTACGACCAGTTGATGCGTTTGGGCTGGAAGGTCTTCTTGCCGACCTCGTTGCTCTGGGTCGTGCTGACGGCGGCATGGCTGACATTCGTCCGCCATGGAGGGGTCTGATGGCTTATCTGGACCGTACGGCGCGCTCGATCTTCTTCTGGGAATTCATCAAGAGCTTTGTGCTTGCAATGCGCTATTTCTTCTCGCCCAAGGTGACGCTCAACTATCCGTTCGAGAAGGGTCCGCTGTCGCCGCGTTTCCGCGGCGAGCACGCGCTGCGCCGCTACCCGAACGGCGAAGAGCGCTGTATCGCGTGCAAATTGTGCGAAGCGATCTGTCCTGCTCAGGCCATCACCATCGAGGCCGAACCGCGCGAGGACGGCAGCCGCCGCACCACGCGCTACGACATCGACATGGTCAAATGCATATATTGCGGGCTGTGCCAGGAAGCGTGCCCGGTCGACGCGATCGTCGAAGGCCCGAATTTCGAGTTCTCGACGGAGACGCGCGAAGAACTCTATTACGACAAGGCCCGGCTGATCGCGAATGGCGACCGCTGGGAAGTGGAAATCGCACAAGCTCTGGAAATGGACGCGCCTTATCGCTAGGCGTGGCCGTGACTTATATCGAGGGATGGTAACGGGGACATGTTGACGTCGATCGCCTTCTATCTGTTTTCGGCGATCATGATCGCGGCGGCGTTCATGGTGGTTGCCTCGCGCAACCCCGTGCATTCCGTGCTGTTCCTGATCCTGACCTTCTTCAATGCCGCAGCCTTGTTCGTGCTTCTGGGCGCGGAGTTCCTCGCGCTGGTTCTGCTGTTCGTCTATGTCGGCGCGGTCGTCGTGCTGTTCCTGTTCGTGGTGATGATGCTCGACATCGATTTCGCGCAATTGCGCCGCGGCGTGCAGGACTATCTGCTGTTGGGCGCCGGAGTCGGTATCCTGCTCGCCTGCGAACTCGCGCTCATCCTGTTTGCGTGGCAATCGGCGCCGCTGTCGGCCGCATCGCTCGCGCATGCCACGCCGCGGCATGTCACCAACACCGAGGCGCTCGGCAGCATCCTCTACACGGACTATATCTATTACTTCCAGACTGCGGGCCTCGTTCTGCTGGTCGCGATGATCGGCGCCATCGTGCTGACCTTGCGCCGGCGTCCGGGTGTACGCCGTCAGTCGATCAAAGCCCAGAACGCGCGCACGCCGGCCATGTCGATGGAAGTGAAAGACGTCCTACCGGGGCAAGGAAGTTGATATGACCGTCGGTCTCGGACATTTCCTCATCGTCGCCGCCATGATCTTCACGATCGGCGTGTTCGGCATTTTCCTCAACCGCAAGAACATCATCATCATCCTGATGTCGATCGAGCTGATCCTGCTCGCGGTCAATCTCAATCTCGTGGCGTTCTCGGCCTTCCTCGGCGATCTGGTGGGGCAGGTGTTTGCGCTGTTCGTGCTGACGGTCGCGGCCGCGGAAGCCGCCATCGGGCTCGCCATTCTCGTCGTCTACTATCGCAACCGCGGGACGATCGCGGTCGAAGACGTCAACCTGATGAAAGGCTGAGGCGTGTACACGGCGATCGTCTTCCTTCCGCTTCTGGGCTTTCTGATTGCGGGTCTTCTGGGCCGCATCATCGGCGCGCGCTCGTCCGAGATCGTGACGACCGGGCTTCTGTTCGTTTCGGCTGTGTTGTCCTGCTACGCGTTCTACGACGTGGCGATCCTCGGCCATGCCCAGATCGTGCGCCTCGCCGAATGGATCGTGTCCGGCACGTTCGAAGCCGACTGGACGATCCGTGTCGATGCGCTGACTGCTGTTATGCTCGTGGTGGTGACGGGCGTCTCCTCGCTCGTGCATCTTTATTCCGTGGGCTACATGGCGGAGGACCCGAGCCGCCAGCGCTTCTTCGCGTTCCTGTCGCTTTTCACTTTCGCGATGCTGATGCTGGTGACGGCCAACAACTTCCTTCAACTGTTCTTCGGCTGGGAAGGCGTGGGGCTTTCGTCCTATCTGCTGATAGGCTTCTGGTATACGCGCCCCTCGGCCGTGGCTGCGGCCATCAAGGCGTTCGTCGTCAACCGCATCGGCGATTTTGGTTTTGCGCTCGGCATTTTCGGCGTGTTCTTCATTTTCCACACACTGGACTTCGACAATGTGTTCGCCGCCGCGCCCGCCATGGCCGGAAAGACCTTCCTGTTCGCGGGTCACCAGGTCGATATCCTGACGACGCTGTGCCTGCTCTTGTTCGTGGGCGCGATGGGCAAGTCGGCGCAGATCGGCCTGCACACCTGGTTGCCGGACGCGATGGAAGGTCCGACACCGGTCTCTGCCCTCATCCATGCGGCCACGATGGTGACGGCGGGCGTGTTCCTTGTCTGCCGCTGCTCGCCGATGTTCGAGCTGGCGCCGAACGCGCTCGCCTTCGTCACTTTTATCGGCGCCACGACCGCGTTCTTCGCGGCGTCCGTCGGCCTGTTCCAGAACGACATCAAGCGCGTGATCGCCTATTCGACCTGTTCGCAGCTGGGCTACATGTTCGTGGCCGCCGGTGTCTCGGCTTATGGCGGCGCGATGTTCCATCTGTTCACGCATGCCTTCTTCAAGGCGCTTCTGTTCCTGAGCGCGGGTGCGGTAATCGTCGCCATGCATCACGAGCAGGATATGCGGAAGATGGGTGGTCTGTGGAAGCAGATCCCGTTCACCGGCACGATGATGCTGATCGGCAATCTCGCACTGACGGGTGTCGGCATTCCGCTCCTCGGCATCGGCGCCGCGGGCTTCTATTCCAAGGACGCGATCATCAACGCCGCCTATGTCGCGGGCACACCGGTCGGGACGTATGCCTTCACCCTGGTCCTGATCGCCGCCCTGATGACGTCCTTCTATTCCTGGCGTCAGTTCCTGATGACGTTCTTCGGTCCCTATCGCGGCGCGCAAGTGGACGCGCATGATGGCCATGGCGATCACGGACACGGGCATGCGATCGCATTGTCCGACGTCCACGAAGCGCCGCTGACGATGCTTATTCCTCTCGCCGTGCTCGCGGTCGGCGCGTTGTTTGCGGGAGCGCTGTTCGACGGCATCTTCATCGGTGACGGTGCGAAGACATTCTGGCATGGCACGGTCGCCGTTGTCGCCGGGCATTCGGCCGGCGGGCTCGAAAGCGTGCCCATGTGGGTCGAGTTCGGGCCGTTCGTTGCGACTATCCTCGGCTTCGCGATCGCGTTCTACTATTACGTCCTGCACCCCGAAATTCCGCCGCAGATGGCTGCGCGCGGCGGGCTGCTCTACGAATTCCTTTACAACAAATGGTATTTCGACGAGCTCTATGACTTCCTGTTCGTGCAGCCGACGCTAAAGCTCGGCCGCTTCCTGTGGAAGTTCGGCGACGGCAAGATCATCGATGGGCTCGGCCCCGACGGCATTGCGGCCCGCGTGACGGATGCGACCCGCGAAGCTGTGAAGTTGCAATCCGGCTATGTCTATCAATATGCCTTCGCGATGCTGCTGGGCGTCGTGACGCTTGCCACCTGGTTCATGCTGGGAGGCAGCGTCACCTTCATGGCCTGGGTTGCGCAGCTGAGGATGGCGCTATGATGAGCCACATCCTCAACATCATCA
>JBEKDC010000217.1:0-6244 GCA_050014535.1 Rhizomicrobium sp. | reverse complement strand
GTGAGCGCGTGTGTTGGCGCTGGTATTTTTGGTTTGCGTTTTTTTGTTCCAAGCACAAATACACGTTCGCGTGTCTGCGCCACACCATACTCGGCCGCATTCGCAGTGACTTCGACAGTCTCATAACCCGCCGCTTGCACCATATTGGTGAATGCATCCAAAACAGGACGATTGCGGGGGTGTTTTATGCTCGGAACATTCTCAAACACAAACCCGCTGGGATTTGCTTCAACGACAAGCCTTGCGAATTGATAAACCAAATCGCGCCGCTGATCGGGCCGCGCATCGGTAGGCGCAGCAGGCCTCACGGCTTTAACGCCAGACGCTCGAGCTTGCCGATAACGGGACTCGTCGCCCTTCTCGGTCCAATAGGCGGCTTTCGAAAAAGGCTGACACGGCGCGCCACCCATAATAATTAAAGGATCGCGCGCGCCGATGCCTGCCAGTGCTCTAATACCTTTGCCGTCAATATCAGCGACGTCCCCTTCAAATATCCCGCTGTGATATTCTGGATTCAAACGAAGGGTTTGGCAGGCGACGGCGTCCAGTTCCACCACCCCCCTCACTTCGCAACCCGCCCAAGTGGCGCCGATGCTGAGGCCTCCCGCTCCAGCGAATAGGTCCACAGCAGCTATGTTTCGTCGCTTCAACATATAGTGCTCTGTCCCCTCAGCGACGCCAGATTTGCTAACAATGCCAAGTGTTTGGTTCGACGCATAGTCAAAACTGAGTGTTCTATATTCGTTCCTGTTAGTATTGCAAGAGGCCGCACTGAAAAGTCACGAATGGCCCACCAACAATAAGCAGACCGCGACAGCAGTATTGGGGTCAGAGTCGATATTGCTTCCGGCGCGGCGGGCGCATCGGAAAATACCTGGAGCGGGCGAGGCGATTCGAACGCCCGACCCTAACCTTGGCAAGGTTATGCTCTACCCCTGAGCTACGCCCGCGATCCAAGTAGGACGGGGCTTATCGCCCACCGGCCGGGAAGATTCAATAGCGGTGGGACATTAGGGTTTCGGGACAGGGCTCGGCCGCTGATGGACCGCGGGCGTTCCCCCTACGCTGCTTCGCAGCTTCGGAGGACTTGCCACCTCGACCAGCCGAAGCCTTGGCGAAGGCTGGCCTCGCCCGCCTTTCTTGGGCTTTGATCGATCAAGGTAGCGGGATTCCGTCGTCCACCAACCCGGCGGGTCGTCGACAAAGAAGTGCGGGCGGGACGCCCGCGGTCCATAGGAGCCGGCGTTGCATCGCACTTCCGGCCAACTTATGAGGGGTTCATGCCCGTTCCCCTCACGGATAGCGAACTTTTCGCCCGGCTCGATGCGCTGGGCATCGCCCACGGAACGCAGTCGCATGCCCCCGTCTTCACGGTGGAGGAGGCGAAGGCGCTGCGCGGCGATCTGGCGGGCGGCCATACCAAGAACCTGTTCCTCAAGGACAGGAAAGAGGGGCTGTGGCTGGTCGTGGCGCGGGAGCATCTCGCGATCGACCTGAAGGAACTGTCGAAGCAGCTGGATGGCCCACGCTTCTCGTTCGGCTCGGCCGAGTTGCTGCTCGAGGTGCTGGGTGTGCCGCCCGGCTCGGTGACGCCGTTCGCGGTCATCAACGATTCCGAGGGCCGCGTGCGCGTCGTGCTCGATGAGGGCATGCTGGCGCTCGATCCGCTCAATTTCCATCCCCTGCGCAACGACCGCACGACGGCGATTTCGCCGGACGATCTGTTGCGCTTCCTGCGCGCCACGGGGCATGAACCTCTGATCGCGATACTTCCGGAGCGCGCCTTATGAAGCCTGTGACATCGCTTGGTCCCAGAACATTGCGCGGGAGGTTCGTCGCGCTCGAACCTCTCGAGGATCGCCATCACGCCGATCTCATTCGTGCGGCCGCCGATCCAGATCTGTGGCGATACATTCCGATCGACGCGAGCAAGGGTTTTGCAAGCCGCTTGCCCTGGTTCGTCGAAGAGATGGCGAAGGGCCGCCAGATCACGTTTGTGGTGCGCCGTCTTGCGGACGAGGCTATCGTCGGCTCGACGTCCTACATGGCGATCACACCGGCGGACGCGAAAGTCGAAATCGGCTCCACCTGGTATGTCGCCGGCGCGCAAGGCGGCGCCGTCAATCCGGAAGCGAAATATCTGTTGCTGTCGAACGCGTTTGCGGCCGATTACAACCGCGTCGAGTTCAAGACTGACGCGAAAAACGCGCGCTCGCGGGCAGCGCTCAGGAAGCTGGGCGCCAGGGAGGAAGGCATCCTGCGCGGCCATATGTGGATGCCGCAGGGCTATTTCCGCGATTCGGCCTATTTCTCGATCCTGGCCGCGGAATGGCCGGAGGTGAAGGCGCAGCTGGAGACGCGGCTTGCCGCCTTCGCCGCTTAGTTCTACTCAGGCCGCGCTGGCCCCTTGGGGTCTTTTCTTTCGCCGCCGTAACGCCCATCTTTTGGGCCTGGAACACGAGAAAGACTGCTGATGCCATTGATCGGTCCCACCGGCCGGCCCGTTTCGAGCGCGGCGCCTGCCGCCGCCGCAGCATCCGCACCGGCGGGTGCTGCGAGCGCCTTTATCAAGGACGTGTCGCTGGAGACCTTCGCGGCCGACGTGCTGGAAGCGTCGCGCGATGTGCCGGTCATCGTCGACTTCTGGGCTCCCTGGTGCGGCCCCTGCAAGCAGCTGGGCCCCGCGCTCGAGAAAGTGGTGACGGAGGCCAAAGGCGCGGTGCGTCTGGTCAAGGTCAACATCGACGAGAACCCGGAGATCGCGCGCCAGCTTCGCATCCAGTCGATCCCGACCGTCTATGCTTTCAAGAACGGCCAGCCGGTCGACGGCTTCATGGGCGCGGTTCCGGAATCGCAGTTGCGCGCGTTCGTGGCTCAACTGACGGGCGGAGAAGCGGGCGCAAGCCATGCCGATGAAGTGCTCGCTGCGGCCGACGAAGCGTTTGCCGCCGGCGATCTCGGCAATGCGGCGCAAGGTTATGGCCATGTGCTGCAGGAAGAGCCGGGACATCCTCGCGCGGTGGCGGGGCTCGCGCGCTGCTATCTGCAAAGCGGCGATCTCGAACGCGCACGCTCCACGCTCGGGCTCGTGCGTCCCGACGGCGCCGCCGACGAAGCGATCCGCACCGTGGAAGCGGAATTGAAATTGCGCGAGCAGGCGGCCCAGGCCGGCGACAGCGCGCCGTTGCTCGCGAAACTCGCGGCCGATCCCAACGATCATCAGGCGCGCTTCGATCTCGCGCTGGCGCTCGATGCCAAAGGCGACCGCGACGGCGCCATCGAGCAATTGCTGGAACTGATCAGGCGCGACCGCAAATGGAACGACGACGGCGCGCGCAAGCATCTGGTGACCTTGTTCGAGGCGATGGGTCCGGCCGATCCGCGCACCATTGCGGCGCGCCGCAAACTCTCATCGCTGCTGTTCTCCTAAAGCCATGGCGCGCTTTTATTCGCTGAACGATCTTCCGCATGTGCTGGGAATTTTCCCGCTGTCCGGTGCTCTCCTTCTGCCGCGCGGGCAATTGCCGCTCAATGTGTTCGAGCCGCGCTATCTGGCGCTGGTCGACGATGCGATGTCCGGCACCCGGCTGATCGGAATGATCCAGCCGACGGAGGCGGAAGACAAAACATTGACTCCCCCATTGTCGGCCGTGGGCTGCGTAGGCCGCATCACGTCCTATCGGGAATCCGATGACGGACGCTATCTGATCACCTTGTCCGGCCTCTGCCGTTTTCGCGTGGCGGAAGAATTGAAGCCGGGAACGCCGTTCCGCCGCGTGCGCGCGGATTATGCGCCTTTCGCGGACGATCTCGCGAGCGCGCCGTCCGACGATTTTCCCCGCGAGCGCCTGCTCACAGCGCTCAAGGATTATCTTTCGCGCCGCGACCTCAACGCGGATTGGCATTCGGTGATGAGCGCGCCGGCGGAGACGCTGGTGAATGCGCTGGCCATGCTGTGTCCTTTCGCGCCGGCCGAAAAACAGGCGCTGCTCGAAGCGCCGGGCTGGCCGGAGCGTGTGGACACACTTGTGGCGTTGCTCGAAATGGCGGGCGCACCCGCACCCGGCGGCTCGACGCTCAATTGATGGATACGATGGAGCCGGATCCCAAGCTGCTGGAAGTTCTCGTGTGTCCCGTGACCAAAGGACCGCTCATCTACAACCGCGAGCGCCAGGAACTGGTGAGCCGGATCGCGGGCCTCGCCTATCCCATCCGCAACGGCGTTCCGATCATGTTGCCCGGCGAAGCGCGCGAGCTTTCCGAATCCGAACGCGATGCGAAATAGACTTCGATGAGCGCGCGGCCCTGGCCCACGGAATTGCGGCTCGATCCGGGCAAGACGATTCTCACAGTCGCATTCGATTCCGGCGAGCGCTTTGCGCTGGCGGCCGAATATCTGAGAGTCGAATCGCCCAGCGCCGAAGTGCAGGGCCACCGCGCGGACGACAAGCAGATCGTGCCCGGCAAGCGGCACGTGAAGATCGCGGCGCTCGAACCGGTCGGAAATTATGCCGTGCGCATCCGCTTCGACGACGGACACGACACGGGATTGTTCAGCTGGGATTATCTGCACGAACTCGGCAGTCACTACGATTCGAAGTGGCAGACTTATCTGAGCGCGCTCAGGCAAAAACACGAATCAAGGGGATAAATGGACCTTGGTGCTTATCGCCGCGAGCGCTGTTTTTCTCGCCTCTCCTCCACCGGAGGAGAGGCAACGAGCGACAGCGAGTGGTGAGGGGGTGCTCAAGCAGCGTCAAATCTTTCAAGTTACGTACACTGCATAAGCACCCCCTCGCCCTGACCCTCTCCCCCTTCGGGGTAGAGGGGAAATTTTTGCTGCCCTAACGCGGGGAGCTCGAAATCGCCAAGCGATATTGGGTGGGGGCATTTTTGACAGCTCTGGTCATATGCGCCGCACTATTCAAGCCGTCCAAAGAAAAATGTTTGTTCCATTGCGGCATGACTTCGCGCCTATCGCTGCCTATATCTTTCCCCAGTGGATTCCCCAGGGAGGGCTGCCCAAGTGGATTTGTCCAGGCTGAATGACATTGCTGCGCATAGTACCTTGCTCGAGACTCTGCTCGTCGCGGTGGCGGTCGTTTTCCTCATTATTCTGATGAAATCGACGCGGAACATCGGACCGACGGAAGTGGGGCTGGTGCGCAAGCGGTTCGGCGTGCGCAAACTGACGGGCGGCAACGCTGTCGCGTTCGACGGCGAGGCAGGATATCAGGCGAAGCTGTTGCATCCCGGATTGCAGTTCAAACTGTGGCCCGTTTTCGACGTCACGCGGCATCCCATGGTGCAGATTCCCGCAAATCAGATCGGCGTTGTGATCGCGCAGGTGGGCGAGTCGCTCCCGGTCGGCGCCAAGTCCGGCGTCTACAAACCGGAATTCGGAAATTTCCAGGACATCGCGACATTCGTGTCGAAAGGCGGACAGAAAGGCGTGCAGCGCCCCGTGCTGCCTCCCGGCACCGTCGTGCCGATCCATCCCGTGGGTTTTCTCGTGATCACGCGCAGCACCGTGTTCGGCGTACCCATCGACGAGGAATATGCGCGCCTCGAAGCGCGTGGCGGACTGAAGCCCGCCTCGTTCGGACTGTCCGATTCGAAGCTGCAGGTGGTGCACATCGATCCGACCGTCAGCGACGGCGGCAGGATCGTCGACATGATCGGCATCGTCACGACCTATGAAGGCCCGCCGCTGCCCAAAGGCGCGATCGCGAACCGCATAGGAGATTTCGGCGATATCGCGGAACTGGAAGCGAAACCGACAACCAAGGACAGCGATCTGATCGAGGCGATCCTTTCGGTCAAGAACGAGGAGCACAACAATTATCAGGACTTCCAGGCCTTCCTCGATCACGGCGGACGCATCGGCATCCAGCACGATCCGCTGATGTACGGCGCCTACAACCTCAATCCGTTCCTGGTGTCGGTCGAGCTGGTTCCCATGCTTGTCGTCAATCAGGGCGAGGTGGCGGTGATCAAGGCCTATGTCGGGCTTGCGACGGAAGACACCTCGGGAGTCGATTTCAAATTCGGCTCGCTGGTGCGGCCGGGCCATCGCGGCATCTGGCAGGAGCCAATCCGCACCGGGAAATATGCAATCAATCCGCGCTGCTACAATGCGGAGATTGTTCCCACCTTCATCCTCACCTTGAATTGGGCCGACGCCTCCTCGTCCGCGCACAATCTGGACAAGGGCCTCAAGCAGATCACGGCGAAGTCGAAGGAA
>JBEKDC010000216.1:0-6251 GCA_050014535.1 Rhizomicrobium sp. | reverse complement strand
GAAATCATGAAGCAGTATTGGTAGACGCCGCGAATCGCTGCCGGCAATTCTCCGGACGGCGCCGCGGTCAGGTCCTCGTCGAATGCGCGAGCGGCAACGGATTCAAAGCGGCAGCATGCGACATCGTGCCCGGGTGGGGCAGCAGCTGCGCCAGAGCCACGACGACGAGACCGAACACGACCAGGGCCACTGCCGCCATCAGCATCGCAGCCGCGAAGCGCTTCCAGGATTCCGGCACGAGTTCCTGCGGCTCGTAGATGGCCGTCATTTGCAAGCCGGTTGTATCGAAACTTTTCATCGGGTGCTCCAAACGCCTTTCGCGAGCGGGCTCGCCCCCAACGGCCGCGAACGCAGGGCCGGTCATACGTTCAGGCCGCATAGGAATTCCATTTCAATCGCGGGTACAAACAATAGAAGTCGCATATAAGACAACACGTCCGCTGCCTTGGCGCGCTGATCGGGAACCGACCGGAACGCGAGGCAAAATCCAGAATCACAGGGCCAAATTATGGCCATGAGGAGTAAAAAATCCATGGTTCACGATCCGGCACTCGACGCGCATGAAAGTAGCGAGCATGCCGAGCATGCGGCGCATGACCGCGATCCGTTTATCGCAAATGTCTCGATCACCATCGCGGTGCTTGCCGTGCTGGCAGCCGCGGCGGGAAGCCTGGAATCCATCGAGGGCGACAAGGCCATCACCGCCTCTGCCGAGGCGGTCTTGCGGCAGGATCAGGCGACCGATTCGTGGACCGAATATGAGGCAGACAGCCTCAAGCGGCACATGTACACGATCGCGGCCAACGGAGGCGGGTCGCGCGCGGCGGATTATAAAAAAACCGCCGACGACAACGCCAAAAAGCAGGACAGCATCAAAACCGCGGCTAAGGACAAGGAAAACGATCGCGACAATCTCGTAAAGGAGAGCGGCGCCCACGAGCGCAGGCACGATTGGCTCACGGGTTCGGCGACCATTACCGAGATTGGAATCGCTATTTCGACGGTTGCGATCATCACCAAGCGCCGCATCGCCTGGCTGGGCGCGCTTGGTCTTGGAGCCGTCGGCTTCGCGCTTCTGGGATGGGCCTATTTGACTTGATCGGCCGCGTACCCGCGAGCTCCGTCGGCCGATGCGCGCCTTGCGCTATTCGACGGCAGCCGCGGCGGATCGGGCGGCAGCGATCTCGCGTTCCTTCGCATTGCGAGCAGCGATCTTGCGCTCGATGCGTGCCGATGCCCGCTCCAGATGGCGTTTCAGCTTGGGAAACTTGCGCAGCAGAACGATCATATCCTGGCGCGAAAGTGCGAGAAGCCGCATCGGCGTGTGCGCAAAAATCGTGGTGTCGTAAGGCTGGGAAGTAAGGACGGCATCGCCGCCGAAAAACTCTCCGGGGCCCAGAATTGCGGCCCGCGCGCCGCCTTCGGCTTTGGCCTGCCCCGAGACGACGAAGTACATCGCGTTGGCGGTTTCGCCCGCCTCGACGACGGGCATGTGTTCCGTCACCACCTGGGAGCGCAGCACGATCATCAATTCGCCCAGCACTTCCGTATCGAGATTCGCGAATACCGGGATTCGCGACAACATCGCGGTGGTGACGACGAAATCGCGGCGATGGATTTCACCCATGAAGCCCGACGCGATGATGCCCACGGGCAGCGCGAAGAGGCCGAGGCCGAAAATGGCGGTTATGCCCGCAATCAGCTTGCCGATTCCGGTGATCGGAACCTTGTCGCCGTAACCCACGGTCGTGAGCGTCACGATCGCCCAATACATGCATTCGGGTAGGTCGCCGAAGACTGTCGGCTGCACGCGTCCCTCGGCGATGTACATAGACTCGGCCATGATGCTCATCACACAAAGCATCAGAAGCAGAGTGCCGAACAGGGCCCTGCGTTCGGACGACAGCACGTGCATGAGCGTTGACACGGCGGGCGAATAGCGCGCGATCTTGAGGAGCCGGAACAGCCGAAACAACCGCAATATTCGCAAATCGACGGTCGGCATGAATATCGCCGCGTAGGCCGGAACGATGGCGATCAGATCGATCAGCATGTAGGGATGCAACATCATCCGCAGCCGACCTTTTATCGCGCCGCCGGAATAGCGCGGGTCCTCGGGCGCGGTCCAAATCCGCAGGATGTATTCGATCGTGAATATTGCGACCGACACCACTTCGAATGCGCTGAACAGATCGCGGTAACCGTTGCCGATCGCCGGTATGCTTTCGATCGTCACCGCCAACGCATTGGCCGTGATCAGGACGATCAGGAAAATCTCGAAGGCCAACCCCACCGGCCCGGAACCGCGCCCTGCCTCCATGACGGCGTGAAGCCGCCGGCGCAGACTGCGCCGCTGGAGCCGCTGTTCGGGATCGGTTTGCGGAGGGGGTTTCGGGGCGGCGCTCTTCTCCTCGTGCGACAAGCGGACCTGATCTTGCTCATGTGCCGCGTCGGTCAGGTCTGGCCCCCGGGTCGCTGGAGATGAAAGTAGAGCGTCGCGACGTAAAATGCGACAATGAAGATAAGAGCCACCAGATCGTAGGGATTATCCAAAAACTTCTGATAGAAGATCCCCACGAGGTACATCAGCAGGCATGTCGCGCCGATCACCAACACCAGCAAGAGATATCGGTTGCGAACATCGCTCATTTTACTGAAGCCTCCGAAAAACGACGCGCGGCCGGACCGTCCGCGACCCGCACCCGACGCACCCGTAAAATATCGGAAATGCTTGGTAAATCCAAGAGCGGTATTTGGGTCCGCACATTCGCCGAGGGAGGCGATGAGGGGCAATCCGAGCCTTTTGAGCTTGTCTGCGAGAACTTCGCCCTTTCGCGCAGCCGTTCTTAAGCAATTTGCCCGGCGCACCGGCGTTGCGCGAGATATCGCCGATGATTTTTTGTTGATGCTCCAAGGGGGGACCTGTAGCCTCGCGCATAGCCCATGGGGCGGCCAAATCACCCGAGCGGATTCCGCGTTTGTCGCAAAGCATCAAATCGCCCTTGTCTATTCGCGACCGCTTCGAAGGCGCCAACCGCCTATGGCAAGAGCGCCGTTATCCGGAAGCGGAGAGCGTCTATCTTGAACTCCTGAAGGACGATCCCACTTCGTCGGCAGCGGCGTGCCGTATCGGCGATATCCGCCTCGCGCTGGGCGACAGGGACGGCGCGAGCTACTACTTTTCGCGGGCTGTCGCCATCAACCCTAACGTGCCCTGGGGATATGTCGGCCTGGGCAGGATCGCCGAGGAAACCGGCGACCTGGAAACATCGCTGAATCAGTACAAGCACGCGATCGAATTGTCGCCGGGGTCACCCTGGATTGCCGAGCGGATCGCCACGCTGACAAAAGGCCTGTCCGATGCGCGGCTGCTGAACAATACGCGCGAAGCGCAAGACGCATTCCGGCGGCGCTTCGAGCATGCCAACGATCTTCTGGCCAATCATCTGCTGGTCGAGGCAGAGGCCATCTACCGCGAGTTGCTTTCACGCGATCCCAATAGCGCGCCGCTCCTCTGCAAGCTGGGCGGAATTGCGATCGAGGCAGGCCGCGTGGACGAGGCGCGCAGTTGCTACGATCGGGCCATCGCCATCAATCGTGAATTTCCCTGGGGCCATGTCGGGCAGTCGGAGATTCTCGATGCCACCGGCGATTATGACGGGGCCATAAAGGCGCTGGAGACCGCACTGGAGCTGGATTCGTCGATGAGCTTTGCGCGGGACAGGCTTCAAGGCTTAGTCAAAAAACGGCGCGTCGAAACCGAACGCGTTCTGGGCGTCCAGATACGCCATTGGCCTGCCGAGTTGCGCGATGAAGCAGAGGACCCCGCCAAATCGTCCCGGCCCCGCGTCGCCATCGTTGCCTGGGATCTGACGCACAACCCGGTCGGCCGCGCATTGACCTTGGCGGAAGTGGCGCGGCACCACGCCGATTGCGAAATCGTCGGGCCCATGTTCACGAAATACGGCGAGGATCTCTGGGCGCCTTTGCGCGACAGCGTGCGTCGTTTCGATATCCGGGGGTTACAGGCTCACTCGTTCGCGTCGTTCATGGAAGGCGCCATCCGGCTGGTCGCGGAAAAGCCCTGCGACGTGGCCTGGGTGTCGAAGCCGCGTCTGCCGAGTCTCCTGATCGGCTTCCTCTACAAGCTCGTTCATGGCGCCGCCATCGTGCTCGACATCGATGACGATGAATTGGCCTTCGTCAACGGTGAGGCGCCTCTGTCGCTCGATGCGTTTCTTGCGAAATACGCGCCGTCCGACTGGAAGGAGCCGTTTGCAAAACGCTGGACTCAGCTCGCCGCGTCGATGATCGGTTATGCCGACGCCATCACCGCTTGCAACCCGGTTCTGCAGCAGAAATTCGACGGGACTCTGGTGCGGCACGCGCGCGACGCGGAACCATTCGACGATGCGGTCGCGAAACGCGCCGCGTTGCGGGCCGAATTCGGATTCTCCGACGCCGACAAGGTTGTCCTGTTTCTCGGAACGCCGCGCAGGCACAAGGGTGTTCTCGAAATCGCCAAGGCGCTCCAGGAGCTTGCGGATCCCAGCGCGGTGCTCTGCGTCGTCGGGACGATCCCTGAAGCGGCATTCAAGAACGAGCTGGAGGCGCTTCGCTCTGCGCGAATCGTGTTGTATCCGGATCAGCCGTATTCCCGCCTGGCAGAGATGAATGCCATGGCCGACCTCGTTTGCATTTTGCAAGACGCCTCAAATCCGATCGCGAGCGCGCAGACTCCCGCGAAGCTGACCGATGCGCTGGCCACGGGAACGACCGTGCTCGCGACGCCGGTCCCCCCTCTGCTCGATATGATGGAGCCAGGTCGGATCGTTGCCGTCGAACGGGAAGGCCTCGTCGATGCGCTTCGCCTGGCGCTGTCCGGCCGGCACAGCGGAGCGGAAGCAGCCGCGGCGCGGCGCGCGTTCTTTCGCGCCGAGTTGACGACGCAAGCCAATGCCGACCGCGCTCTCGAAGCGATCGAAGCCGCCCGCAAAAAAAACGGCCCCGTACCTCCCGAAATCTTTCGATTGCTGGAGCACATCGATGCCTTGATGCCGGGGCAATTGCGCCCGGAATGCACCGCCGTCATGAAGGGAGTACTTCGCGCAAGCCCGCGCATCGGCAAGCTTCGGACATTGGACAAGGACGTGAACCTCGTCTTCTTCTGGAAGCAGAACGACTCGGGCATCTTCGGCCGCCGCCAGGACATGCTGCTGCAACAATTTGCGGGCATGTCCAACATCCGGAAAATCCTGCATATCGACGCGCCCATCTCGGTGGACCTGCTCCATTCGCTTGTGAAGTCGAATACAGGCGGGGGATTCAATCAAGGCGGGTTGGTCGCGGCCAACGCGATTGCCCGGCACCTTCACGCCTCGGACGACGGCCGCGTCCATCGGCGCGCGCTCATCCATCGCGACAAGGAGACGGTCCTGTTCGGGCAGGAATTGCCGGAAATTCACTCATTCCCCAACGCCGTCGAAACCTGGCTGCGCGAACTCGACATGACCGAGAACGTGCTGGCTTGGGTGTGCCCGGTCGTTCCGTATTTTCCAGAAGTTCAAAAGCGGCTGGGTTTTTCGTTTATCGTTACCGACGTGATCGACGATCAGCGCCAATGGCCGATGCGCCTGGACTGGAGGAGGCAAATCGAAAGAAACTATAGTGAGACCTTTGCGCAAACCAATGTGGCGTTTGCCAATTGCCAGCCGGTTGGGGCATGGCTCGAGGCAGAGGGCCTGAAAACATTCGTCGTCCCCAACGGCATGGACATCCGCCACGACGTGGAAAAATGGCAGGCTCCCGTCGAGCTGGCGCATTTAAAGCGGCCGATCGTGGGTTACGCCGGCAACCTGTCTCACCGAATCGACTGGGAGTTGATCGACCAGATTGCGGATAAGCGGCCGGATTGGTCGCTTGTCATCATTGGAGAACCTCCGAACAACGGCAGGTACCGGCATATTGCGGCGCGGCCGAACGTTCACGCCATCGGCGTGCTGCCGTACGAGACGGCGTTGCGTTATATCGCGAGTTTCGACGTCGCGATGATTCCCCATGCGCATTCGGCGATGTCGGAGAACATGAATCCGCTGAAGCTTTATGTTTATCGAGGCCTAGGGGTTCCCGTGGTGTCGAGCGCGGTGGCCAACCTCAACGATCTTGCCGGCGACATAAGGATCGCGGACTCCGCCGACACGTTCGTAGCCCGGTTGGAAGAGGCCATTGCGGAAAGGCAGGCCCGCGGTCGT
>JBEKDC010000215.1:0-6252 GCA_050014535.1 Rhizomicrobium sp. | reverse complement strand
TCCGACACGCGCACGTCGCCGCCGGAATAATAGTTGATCCAATAGAGCACGGTGACGATTGCGCTCAGCAGGAGCAGGACGGCGAGGATTCGGTCGCGGGTTTTCATGGAGGGAGTATGCGCGGATTCGGGGACAATTGAAGGGACGGCGCTCTCGCCGAATTGCCCCAGCCACCAGCAACCCCTAACTTGCGCGCAGTTCGCATTGAGGGTAGTGCATGCGTTATCTGAAAATCGGCGGCATCGCGTTGCTTGTCATCGTGCTGGCGGGGCTTGGATTTGTCATCGTTTCGGACCGGATCGCGCAACCCGCGCCGCCCGATCCCGCGATCCTCATCGCCAAGGCTGCGCGCTACGACGTGCATATCGTGCGCGACAATTTCGGCGTGCCGCATGTATTCGGACACCGCGACGTCGACGTCGCGTTCGGATTCGCGTTCGCCCATTCGGAAGACGATTTCGCGACTATCCAGGATGTGGCGCTGGCGACTCGCGGGCAGCTCGCGGCGACGGAAGGCGTCAAGGCCGCGATGGCCGACTATATCGTCCATCTGCTGCGGGTCTGGGACACAGTCAATGCGCGCTACGAAAAGTATCTGCCGGCCGATGTGCGCGCGGTGGCCGAAGCCTATGCCGACGGCGTGAACTATTATGCTGCCATTCATCCGGACAAGGTGAAGCCCGGCCTGTTGCCGCTCACCGGCAAGGACATCGCGGCCGGCTTCGTGTTCAAGACACCGTTCTTTTATGGCCTCGACGAGACATTGAAGGAGGTCAACGATCCGCCCTCCACCGCGCGTGGGCCGGAAGTGGGTTCGAACGGCGCGGCGGTAGCGCCTTCGCGTTCGGCGGACGGGGCCACGCGCCTGCTCGTCAATTCGCATCAGCCCTATACGGGGCCGGTCGCGTGGTACGAGGCGGTGCTGCAGAGCGACGAAGGTTGGCATGTCGCAGGCGGATTTTTTCCCGGCACGCCTTTCATGCTGCACGGACACAACGAGCATCTGGGCTGGGCAAACACGGTCAACGCGCCCAATCTTGCAAATGTCTACAAGCTGACCATCAATCCGGCCAACGACAATCAATATCTGCTCGACGGCAAATGGCGCGACATCGAAAAGACCGATGCCGCGATCCGCGTGAAGATTTTCGGTCCGTTGATCTGGACCGTGCATCGCCCGGTCTATTATTCCGCGCAAGGCCCGGTGCTCAAAACCGATCACGGCGTATTTGCGATCCGCTATGCGGGCATGGGCGAAGTGCGCCAGATGCTGCAATATTACCGGCTCAACAAAGCGAGCAATCTCGAGCAATGGCGTGCTGCGATGGCGCTGCAAGCGTTGCCCAGCATCAATTACGTCTATGCCGACGAGAAAGGGAATATCGGCTATGTCTATAACGGGCAGTTTCCGGTGCGCAAGAAAGGCATCGACTGGAAGCATGTGCTGCCGGGCGATCGCTCCGATCTGATCTGGCACGGCTATCTGCCGTTCGACAAAGTCCCGCAATTGTGGAATCCGAAATCGGGCTTCGTGTTCAATTCCAACAACACGCCGTTTCAGGCGACGGCGCCCGCCGACGATCTGAAGCCGCAGGATTTCTCGCCGACCCTGGGCATTCAGACGGACATGACCAACCGCGCTTATCGCGCGCTGGAGAATTTCGGCACCGATACCGCGATCACGGCAGCCGCGTTCCGCAAATACAAATTCGATCTCGCCTACAGTACGCGCTCAGACATTGCGCATCTGGTCGCGAGGCTCGTGACGACCGAGCCCGGCACCGACGCGGATCTCAAACAGGCGCTCGGCATATTGCGCCATTGGGACCGCATGACGAATGTGGCGGATCGCGGTACAGCACTTGCGATCCTGACGGGCGAGCCTGTGCTCCATGCGCGGGAGGAAAAGGAAACGCCGATCGATCCGCTCGTCTCGCTGCAGGCGGCGATCAAGACCCTGAAGGAACATTTCGGGCGGCTCGATCCCAGCTGGGGCGAAGTCAATCGTATCCGCCGTGGCACGCTCGATCTCGCCATCGATGGCGGACCGGATACCTATCGCGCCGTTTACGGCACGCCGCAGCCCGACGGCACGTTGATGGCCGGAGGGGGAGACACCTTCATCATGTTCGTAACCTGGGACAAAGCGGGGAAATTATCGTCGGAAAGCGTCCACCAGTTCGGCTCCGCCACGCTCGATTCGCACTCGCCGCATTACGCCGACCAGACGCCGCTCTTCGTCGCGATGAAAACGAAGCCCGTGCTGTTTACGCGCGCGCAACTCGCGGGTCATATCGAAGCGGATTACCGCCCGGGCGAGCGGCGCGCGATTGAACCGAACTCAGTCCTGCCCTAGAAAGGCGACCGCACGATCGACATTCCGGAGATATCACATGACCGCTTCCTCGTTGTTCGACATCAAGGGCAAGACGGCGCTCGTCACCGGCGGGTCGCGGGGCATTGGCCTGATGATCGCGCGCGGTTTCGTTGAAGCCGGCGTCAAGACTTATATCTCGTCGCGCAAGGCGGAGGCCTGCGAGCGCGCGGCGAAGGAATTGTCGAAGATCGGCGAATGCATTCCGCTGGCGCACGATCTCGCAAGCACGGCCGAAGTGCACAAGCTGGCCGACGAAGTGAAGGCGCGCGAAAAGAAACTTCACATCCTGATCAACAATGCGGGTGCGGCCTGGGCCGAGCCGGTCGACAGCTACAGCGAATCCGGCTGGGACAAAGTGGTCGATCTCAATCTCAAGGCCGTGTTCACGCTCACCCAGGCGCTTCTGCCTGTGCTGCGCGCGGCAGCGACCGACGACGATCCCGCGCGCGTCGTCAATATCGGCTCGATCGACGGCTTCCTGTCGCCCACGCTCGAAAGCTATGCCTATTCCGCCAGCAAGGCGGGCTGCCACCACCTGACTCATCATCTCGCCAAGCATCTGGCCGCGAGTCACATCAATGTGAACGCGATTGCGCCGGGACCCTTCGACACCAAGATGCTGGCGCCCGTTCTCGCCACGCGCCGCAAGGAACTGGAGGAAAGCGTGCCGCGCCGGCGCATCGGCAATGACGACGATATGATCGGGGCGGCCATTTTCTTTTGCTCGCGCGCATCGTCTTATGTGACGGGCGCGATCCTGCCGGTCGACGGCGGCATCATGGCCGCCGCTTACACGAACAACGCGGTTTCCATCGATTAGGGAGTGACTCCATGCAGTGCATCGCAAAGATTTTGTCGGTCGCGCTGCTGAGTCTTGTGATCGGGCCGGCGTTTGCGGCGAGCATTGCGCCGAAAGGCGCCTATACGCTCGATCCCCAGCACACCCAGATTCTGTTTGCGATCAAGCACATGGGCATTTCCACTTTCTACGGCCGGCTGGGCAAGGCTTCGGGCACGATCGATTTCGACCAGGCCGCGCCGGAAAAGAGCGCGTTGCGCGTCGAGATCGACACGAGCACGATCGACACCCATGTGCCGGAGCTCGACAGCTCGGTGCCGAATTCCCTGTTCCAGGCCGACAAATTTCCCACGGCCGGTTTCGTTTCGACGGCAATCGCGAAGACGGGCGACAACACCGGCACGGTGACCGGCAATCTCACCATCGCGGGCGTGACCAAACCCGTGACGCTCGCCGTCACCTTCAACGGCGGCCGCGGCACGGGCGAGCCGCTGCAACCCTACCGCATCGGCTTCGACGCCACGGCCACCATCAAGCGCTCCGATTTCGGGCTGACGCATGTGATCTGGACGGGATTCGTCTCCGACGAGGTGACGTTGCTGATCGAGGCAGAGGCGGAGAGGAAATGAAAAAAACTCTCCATGGCCGCCCCCCGAGGCGGCCACCCAGTCGGCGAGCGTCCGCGAGCTGGATTAATTCTGAGGCGTATTCAAAGATTCACTCGCTGCGCAGACGCGCAGCGGCTGGCTGGCCGGGTCAAGCCCGGCTATGGAGAATTTTGGGTTATGCGAACGAGCCGAATTTTAAGAACGTCTTCACCACGCATCGATCCAGGGCAGTTTCTTTTTCTCACGCTTCGGCGGTGTCGGCACTGAACGCAACCCCGCCATGATCCAGCGGCGGGTGTCGGCCGGATCGATCACTTCGTCGAATTCGAACAGGGTGGCCGCGCTCAGCGCTTTGCCGCGTTCGTAGGAGCGCGCGACCATCTCGTCGTATTTCGCCTTGCGCTCGACGGGGTTGACGATGGCCGCGAGTTCGTTGCGATAGCCGAGCTTGACGGCGCCTTCGAGGCCCATGCCGCCGAATTCGCCGGTCGGCCAGGAGATAGTGAAGAACGGCGCCACGAAACTCGCACCCGCCATGCCCTGCGCGCCAAGGCCATAACCCTTGCGCAGGATGATGGTGAACACAGGCACGGTGACGTTCGAGCCGATCACGAACAACCGGCTGTTGTGGCGCACGAGGCCGGTCTTTTCCGCTTCCGGCCCCACCATGTTTCCCGGCGTATCGCAGAGCATCAGGATCGGAATGTCGTAGCCGTCGCAGAGCTGCATGAAGCGCGCGGCCTTGTCGGAGCCGTCGCGGTCGATCGCGCCTCCCAGATGCTTGGG
The DNA here is from genome assembly GCA_050014535.1 of Rhizomicrobium sp. Lineage (GTDB taxonomy): Bacteria > Pseudomonadota > Alphaproteobacteria > Micropepsales > Micropepsaceae > Rhizomicrobium. The sequence continues at coordinate 1,682 of JBEKDC010000215.1, read as the reverse complement.
ATTGTTAGCGATGATTCCGATGGGCCGGCCTTCGACGCGGGCGAGCGCCGTGATCATGCCGGGGCCGAATTGCTTGCGGATCTCGAGCACCGAACCGATATCTGCCAGAGTGTCGATGACAGTGCGCACGTCATAGACGCGAAGGCGATTCTCCGGAATCGCGCGGCGGAGCAGGCGCTGATCGGCGCAATCCCATTTGGGCAACGCACCCTGGAAATAGCCGATATACTTCTTCGTGGCCGCCACCGCTTCCGCTTCGTCCTTCACCACCACGTCGATCACGCCGTTGGGCGCCTGAACCGAGACGGGCCCCACTTCGTCGGGATGGAACACGCCGAGGCCTCCGCCTTCGATCATCGCGGGCCCACCCATGCCGATGGAGGAATTTTCCGTCGCGATGATCACGTCGCAGCAGCCGAGCAGCGCGGCATTGCCCGCGAAGCAGCGTCCGGAATTGATGCCGACGAGAGGCACAAGGCCGCTCAGTTTCGCGAACATCCAGAAGGTCGTCGTGTTGAGTCCGCCCGCGCTTTGCGCATCGGTGTCGCCGGGCCGGCCGCCGCCGCCTTCGGTGAAGAACACGATGGGCAGCCGCCACTTCTCCGCGATATGGAGCATGCGGTCTTTCTTCTGGTGATTGCGCAGGCCTTGCGTGCCGGCCAGCACGGTGTAGTCGTAGGACATCGCGACGATGCGCGATTGCTCGTCGGGGAACATGTCGCCGTTGACGCGGCCAAGCCCCATCACGAGGCCGTCCGCCGGCGTGCGCTCGATCAGCTCTTCCATCGTGTTGCGGCGCAGGCGCCCGGCCACCACCAGCGAGGCATATTCCGTGAACGATCCCGGATCGCACAGATCCTCGATGTTTTCGCGCGCGGTGCGCTGGCCCGTCTTGCGGCGGCGCGCGACCGCGTCGGGGCGCGCTTCGTCGAGTGTAAAGCGCTTGCGGTCGTAAAGCGCCTGGAGGTCGGGGCGGATCGCATCGAGATCGATGTCTTCGCCGGCCGCGACGTGCGCTCCCCCCACTTCGCTTTCTTCGATGTACGCAAGTGGAGCATCTTCGAACACGGTGTCGCCCGCGGCCACGGCAAGCTCGCGCACGACGCCGCCCACATTGGCCTCGATCACATGCTCCATCTTCATCGCTTCCATCACGAGCACGGGCTGGCCTGCGCGCACGCTGTCGCCGGGCTTCACGGTCAGGCTGATGACGGTGCCTTGCAGGGGCGCGCGCAGTTCGGTGGTGCCTTCCGGCGCATCGGACGACTCGCGCGTTGAAGCGCCTTCGCCGGCGCGTTTGCCATGCGCGAGCACGGCGAGGGGATCGGCGCTGTCGACTTTCACGCCGGCCCGTGACGATGCGGCCCGTGCAGGCTCGAAGAAGAATTTCCGGTGCGCGCCGGCGCCCAGCAACGAACCAATATTCTCTTCCACGAACCGCGTGTGCTGTTGCGCGAGGTCCGGATGGCGCAGAAGCGTTTGCAGGAAAGGAATGTTGGTGGGGGCGCCTTCGATCTTGAATTCGCCGAGCGCGCGCCACGCCTTGTTCGCGGCTTCGGTGAGCGTGCTCGCGGGCGTGTGCACGATCAACTTCGCCAACAACGAATCGTAGCGCGCGCTGGTGCGATAGCCCGCGTAGCCGAAACCGTCGACCCGCACACCACGACCCGATGGCGGCTCAT
>JBEKDC010000214.1:0-6271 GCA_050014535.1 Rhizomicrobium sp. | reverse complement strand
GGCATCGGCTTGCCGGCCAATATTGCGGCGAGCGCCGTCAGCGTGATCTGGCGATACAGCGGCGCATAGGTGCGGCACACCGCGCCGAAGCGTGCGAATTGCTGGACAACGACCGCTTTCTCCTCCGGCCCCGCAGTCATGTCGGAATTGCCGGTGGGTTCCAACGAAACGGTGGGATAGACATAGAAGCAGTCGATTTTTGCCTTGGAGTTGCGCGCGAATGCTTCGTGTGTCGTCGTTCCGTCGGCTGCGACGACCGTGGCGCTTTCGTCGACGGAACACGCGTCGGCGCGTCCGGGCAAACAGAGCCAGTTTTTCGAGTCGGCGTAATTGTTTTTGGGTGGCGGCGATTGTGCCGTTGCCGCGGACACAAATCCGAAACTCATTCCAAGCACGGCCACTGCGAGACCGGCGAACATGTTGTGATTCATGCCATCCCCCCATGGTATTATTGGCGGAAATGATGCCGCGTTTGGCCCTCGTCGTCCACTCACTCTACTGCGCGGTCGGCCCAACCTTCGCCTTATGCGCTGGCCTAATCGAGAATCTGCGTTTCCCAGCCGTCATATTCGCCGCCGACAGCTTGCGCAAAGGCAATCAGGCGCGCGGTGAGGTCGTCCATCAGGCGGGTGTTCGGCGCATCGACATGGAAGAACATCAAGCCGAACTGGGCGCTGTGTTCGTCGGGCTCCATCTTGCGCGCGACCGTCATGCCGAGCGGCGTGCAATTCGCGATGAACGCGGCGCGCGCCTCGTCGCTGGGGAAATAAGCCCAATGATCGACCTCGCGCACGCGTGAAAGATCGTCGCCATGATCGTGCAGGATGTCGGCGATCTTGCGATTCGATTCGGGCTTGCCCGGGCTGCTGTCCATTACCGGCTTCTGCTTCCAAATGTCTTCGGCCTGCCGGGACGTTTGCCGGTGCGCCGCTTGACGTAGCCTGTCGAAGCGCCGCGATCGGCGTCCCCGGTCGCCTGCGCCTTTGTAGCCGTTTCCCCCTGCGGTCGTGAAGCGGAATTCTTCCGCCGTCCACCGGATTCGCCGCGAAGGGCTGCATCCTGTGCTTCTTCGACCGCACTTTGGCGTGCAAACGGATCGTCGGCGATCGCAAGCTCGGTCACCGTTAACCGCTTAACCTCGTCGCGTAACCTTGCCGCCTCTTCGAACTCGAGATCGGCCGCCGCCTCGCGCATGCGCTTTTCGAGATCGGCTATATGGGCGCGGATGTTGTGGCCGATGAATTCTTTTCCATCTTCGGCGAGCCCCGCATCGACCATCACGTGATCGCGCTCATACATCGAGCCCATGATGTCGCCAATATTCTTCTTGATGCTGGCCGGCGTGATGCCGTGGGCCGTGTTGTACGCTTCCTGCTTCTCGCGCCGACGCGAGGTTTCCGCCATCGCGCGCTCCATCGAGCCCGTGATGCGGTCGGCATAGAGGATCACGCGGCCGTCGATATTGCGGGCCGCGCGTCCGATGGTCTGGATCAGCGAGGTTTCGCTGCGCAGAAATCCTTCCTTGTCCGCATCGAGAATCGCAACCAGCGCACATTCGGGAATGTCGAGGCCTTCGCGCAGCAGATTGATGCCGATCAGCACGTCGAACGCGCCGAGCCGCAGGTCGCGGATGATCTCGATGCGCTCCAGCGTCTCCACATCCGAATGCATGTAGCGCACGCGAATGCCCTGCTCGTGCATATATTCCGTCAGGTCTTCCGCCATCTTCTTGGTCAGCGTGGTGACGAGCGCGCGATATCCCTGCTTGGCGATGATGCGGCATTCCGCGATCAGATCGTCCACCTGGTGCTCGACGGGGCGGATCTCCACCGGCGGATCGATCAGGCCGGTCGGACGGATCACCTGCTCGGCAAACACTCCGCCCACGCGCTCCATCTCCCAGGGACCCGGCGTTGCCGAGACGTAAGTCGTCTGCGGCCGCATCGCGTCCCATTCCTCGAATTTGAGCGGGCGGTTGTCGATGCAGGAGGGCAGGCGGAAGCCGTATTCGGCGAGCGTCGCCTTGCGGCGATAGTCGCCGCGATACATGCCGCCGATCTGCGGCACGGTGACGTGGCTTTCGTCCACGAACACCAGCGCCTCGTCCGGCAGATATTCGAACAAGGTCGGCGGCGGCTCGCCGGGTTTGCGGCCCGTCAGCCAGCGCGAATAATTCTCGATGCCGGCGCAGGAGCCCGTCGCTTCGATCATTTCGAGATCGAACAGAGTGCGCTGCTCCAGCCGCTGGGCTTCGAGTAGCTTGCCGTTCTGGCGGTACCATTCGAGCCGCTCGCCCAATTCCCAGCGGATGCCCTTGGTCGCCTGCGCCAAAGTCGGCCGCGGCGTCACATAATGCGAATTGGCATAGACCTTCACCGATTCCAGCGCGGCGGATTTTTTCCCCGTCAGGGGATCGAATTCGACGATCGAATCGACATCGTCGCCGAACAATTCGATGCGCCAGGCGCGATCCTCGTAATGCGCGGGGAACAGATCGATCGTGTCGCCCCGCACGCGAAACGAGCCGCGGGTGAAATTGTCGTCGTTGCGGCGATATTGGAGCGCCGCCAGCTGTCGCATCAAATCCATGCGGTCGATCTTGACACCGTGCTTCAAGGTGACGGCCGTGCCGGAATAGGTCTCCACCGCGCCGATGCCGTAGATGCAGGAGACGGAGGCGACGATGATCACGTCGTCGCGTTCGAGAATCGCGCGCGTCGCCGAATGGCGCATGCGGTCGATCTCCTCGTTGATGGAGGAGTCCTTTTCGATATAGGTGTCGGTGCGCGGGATATAGGCTTCCGGCTGATAGTAGTCGTAATAGGAGACGAAATACTCGACCGCGTTTTCCGGGAAGAAACCCTTCATCTCGGCATAGAGCTGGGCGGCCAAGGTCTTGTTCGGCGCGAGTATGAGAGCGGGGCGCTGCAGGATCTGGATCACCTTCGCCATGGTGAAGGTTTTGCCGGAGCCGGTGACGCCCAGCAGCACCTGGTCGCGTTCGCCCGCATTGGGGCTGGAGCCGATGCTGGAAATCAGTTCCTTGATCGCGGTCGGCTGGTCGCCCGCGGGCTCGTATTCGGAAACCAGCTTGAAGGTCCTGCCGCCTTCGGATTTCTCCGGCCGCGTGGGGCGATGCGGCACGAAAGCCGTCATCTCTGCGCCGGTCAGCGCGACCGCAGGCGCCACAGCCACCGTCACGCCGGCGCCGCGGAACTTCGCGGACGCCTCTGCCAGACCCGACCGAACGGGGCGAAACCCGGAACCGTTATTGTGCGCCATGTCCGTAATATAATGCGTGTGCGGGCGGATTGCAGTCTCTCTTCTGCCATTCTGCTGACAGGATTTGGCAGGAGCGTTCTCACGGCGCTGTGACAGCACACCGATTGACAGGCGCAAAGAGTCATGCCAAAAATTTGGCATGATCGGTCGTCCCAAGCGCGCGCGAAAAAGCTCCGACAAGTCCGGCGGGAAAGAGCCGTTCAGCCGCCGCGAGCGCGAAATCATGGATGCGCTCTATTCGCTGGGCCGCGCGTCGGCCGCGCAGATTCTCGAGCACATACCCGATCCGCCGACCTACACTGCCGTGCGCACCCTGCTCACGATCCTGGAGAAAAAAGGGCATGTGCGGCATTTGAGCGACGGCACCCGTTATATCTACGAGCCGCTGGTCGCGCGCGAGCAGATGGGCCGCCGCGCCATCGATTCGCTCCTGAAGACATTCTTCGACGATTCGGTCGAACTCGCGGTCACCGCGCTTCTGAGCCGCAAGGAGGCCGAAATGTCGCGCGAGGAACTCGAGCGGCTGTCGCAACTCATTGAAAAAGCCAAGCGGGAGGGACGATGAGCACGTTCTTTGCGATGCGCGCATTGCTGTTTGTGGGCGAGATGCTCGTCGCCTCGGCGCTGATCATGGCGCTGGCGTCTTTGGTTTCGTTCGACAACGCGGCGAGCCGGCGTCATCTCGTCTGGCTTGTTGCTTTCGCCGTTCTTCTTCTGCTGCCTGTGCTGGCTGCGTTTGCGCCATCCGCCGTTCGGCTCGCGATGGCCGCGCCAGACTTTCCGGTCGCTCCTGCCCCGAATGCGATATTGACCGTTCTGCCTCCCGCCGATTCGGGCCCGGCTTTCTTCAGCATCGCAAATCTGGCGCTGGCGGTGTCTGCGCTTTGGCTTGCGGGTGTCTGCATGATCGCATTGCGCAGCTTTGCCGCCGCCATCGGCCTGCGCGCACTGCGTCGGCGGAGCGTGGTGCAGGATTTCGGCGATCTGGCGGGTATCGAGCCGCGATCCACTTTGCGCATTTCCAGCGCGGAGGAATCCTGCGGGCCTGTCACGTGGGGATTTCTGCGGCCTGTTATTCTGCTTCCGAAGAGTTCCGTCTTCTGGCCGCGCGAGCGTCTGGAACTCGTGCTCCGGCACGAGATGGCCCATGTCCGCCGGCATGATAGCCTCGCGCAGACGCTGACGCTCGTCGCGTGTGCGCTCTATTGGCCCAATCCGCTTGTCTGGCTCGGCGCACGCGCCATGCGGCGCGATGCGGAGATGGCCGCCGACGATGCCGTGCTCACGGCAGGCGCAAGGCCTTCCGCTTACGCCGGCGAATTGCTGCAACTCGCATCGGAATACCGTGCGCGCCGCGTTTCGCCCGCGATGGCGATTTCCATGGCCGCGCCGTCGGCCCTGGAAGCGCGCGTGAAATCTGTTCTGGCTCCAACCCAACAGCGATCGGGAGTAACGAAGATGGATATGTTGAAAATCGCCTGCGCCGGCTTTCTGGTGACCACCGCACTGCTCCTGGCGCGACCTTCGCTGGCGCAGGATACGCCGCCCGCCGCGTCCTCCGCCGCCGCAACGCCGTCAACGCCGCCTGTTGCTGTTGCGCCGCCGGCGCCTCCCGCGCCGGCTGAGGCGCCTGCTCCGGCCACACCTCCCGCGCCATCGACGGATGCGATGTCCTCGGACATTCCTGCCGGTTCCAACGTTCAAGTCAGCGAAGACGTGCGCACCGTCAACGGCCAAGAGATAAGGCGCGTCCGCATGATCGTGACCAAGGCGAAGCGCCAGGCTCGCGAAGCCATCGCCAGGGCGAGACCCGAGATCGAAAAAGCGATTGCCGAAGCGAAAGTCAGCGAACAGGCCGACCAGGCCGTCAAAGACGCGCAACCGCAGATCGACGAAGCGATGAAAGACGTGGGGCCGGAGATCGACCGGGCATTGGCCGCAGCGCGCGCTGAACTCGCCAAAGCGAACCTCGACGTGAAGATCCGGGTGCGCGTGGACGAAGCATTGAAGCGCGCGGAAGTCAGGCTTCAGGCTCGGGAAGCCGAGAGGACAGAGTCCGCGCAAAAGGTCCGGAGTGATGACTCGGATGCACAGGACGACAAGTGACGACGGCACGATGATGGGCGGCGCAATCTTCGCGCGGCCCATATCGGCCGTTCCAAATGCGCCGCCGTCTCACGCGGCGTGGCTGGCGACTTTCGGATAATATTGCCGCGCCATGCGGTCGCAATAGGCGACGAGATTCGCGTGGCTCTCGGCGCGGCTGCGCAATGGCGCGTCGAAAAACGGCGTGAGGATCGACGATGTCATGCCGAAGGCTGTTGCGTCCACGCCGCATGGCATGTCGCCGAAGAGATAGGTCTTATCGCCGAGCAAAGTGGACAAAGCCGCCAACGAGCGCGCTCCCAACGCGACGATCTCGTCGTCCCTATGGCGGCCAAGTCCGTGCGCAATCAGATTCTGGCGGACGCGCTCCCGACCCTGGGCCCGCGCGGCCTCTCGCGCCTCGGCCGGCACCGCATCGAAGAAATGTGCCGGACCTTTGGCGAAATTCTCATCGTTCAGCCAGCGCGCATGGATCAGCGCGAAATAGAGATGATCTTCCAGCATGCGCTCGATGGCCCAGGCCTGCGCGCGCTGTTCGGCCGAAAGACCTTGGTCGAAATCGAACGCATATTCTTTCTCGATATAAGCGCGGATGAACGTCGAATCGCCCAGACGTTCTTCACCGTCCTGGATATAGGGAATCTTTCCCTTCGGCGCGTTGGGCGGCGCACTCCGCTCGAAGCGATAAGGCACACCTGCCATCTTGAGCTGCACTTCGCTTTTCATCACGAAAGGGCTCGGATCGGGAAGACCGAATGCGGGGCCGAAGCCGTAGAGGACGATCATGGTCAATTCCTTTTGGTTGCGGTTGTGCGCGCGGAAAATGAATTCAGATCAGAGCGACGGTCCGCGTCGCTTGAAACTCGTGATCGATCAGGGTCTG
>JBEKDC010000213.1:0-6271 GCA_050014535.1 Rhizomicrobium sp. | reverse complement strand
CGCCTGATCCCGGCGCTCGAAATTCTAGAGACTGCGTCGGCATCTGCAAGGGGTCTGGTTCGATTGGCTCTGAGCGGAATGTCGGCATCCGCCGATCAGCAGGATCGCGAATGCCTTGCACGCCTCGGTCTTGCCAACCCCCATTCGTTCGCGGATCGTGTCACGGCAATTCTCGTGCGCGCAGCCCTGAAAGCGAGCGCCGCGGACCACACCTTCGAATCCGCACCGTAGAAGGAACGCGAACATGAAAGCCGCTGTCTATTACGAAAACGGCCCGCCCGGCGTTCTCAAATATGAGGATGTTCCAGATCCCGTGTGTCATCCCAAGGGTGTCGTGATCCGCGTCGAGGCGGTGAGTATCGAAGGCGGCGATACGCTCAATCGCTTGCGCGGCGCGTTGACGTCGCGGCCGCATATCGTCGGCTATCAGGCCGCCGGCGAGATCGTCGAAGTCGGCGCCGAAGTGAAGCATCTGAAAATCGGCCAGAGAGTGACGACCGTCAACGGCGACGGCTCGCATGCGGCGCTGCGTGCCGTGCCCGCGCGCAATGCATGGCTCGTGCCGGACGGTTGCGACATCAAGATTGCGGCTGCGATTCCCGTGCCGTTCGGAACCGCGCATGATTGCCTGTTCGAGTTCGGTAGACTCAAGGCGGGCGAGACCGTGCTGGTGCAGGCGGGTGCAAGCGGCGTCGGTGTCGCCGCCATCCAGCTTGCCAAGCGCGCGGGAGCGCGCGTGCTCGCGACGGCGTCCAGCGACGAAAGACTCGAGAAGCTGAAACCGCTGGGCCTCGATCACGGCATCAATTATGCGACCCAGGATGTCGTTCAGAGTGTCATGCGCCTTACCGACAACAAAGGCGTGAATCTCGTTGTCGATCCTGTCGGCGGCTCGACTCATCAGGGCAGCATTGTGTCGCTCGCGTATCGGGGCCGCGTATCGAGGGTGGGAGCGGCGGGGCGCGAGGCCATGACTGTGGACGTATCCTCGCTGATGGGCGGAAACCGTTCGCTGAGCGGTGTGTTTCTGGGCGCGGAGATCGGAACGGACCGCGTCCACGACATGATCCAGCGCATGGTCGACGAAGCGGCGACCGGCATGCTGAAGGTTGTCATCGATCGCACATTCAACCTGTCAGAGGCCGCGCAGGCGCATGCCTATATCGAGAGCCGCAAGGCCGTGGGACGTGTATTGTTAATCCCTTGATTGGGGCTTGCCGGCGGCGCGACCCCACTACCCTTGTTTGAAATCTGAACAAGACGTAAAAATGACTTTCGCATGGGGGTGGGAATCATGAAGACGTCCAGGTTGCTTGTGTGTGCCTCGCTGACGCTGGCTGCAGTGCTTTTGCTCGACACCGCGCAGGCCTCGTACACTCAGAAGATACTTTATACCCTCATGGGGTCCTCAGACGGCGGCAATCCGACCGGATTGCTGTCGGCCGACAGCGAAGGAAATCTCTACGGCGTCGCCGGTAGCGGCGGCTCCACGAGTTGCGCGACCGGTACAAAAAGCGCGCCCACCGGTTGCGGCCTGGTGTTCGAGGTGACGACAAGCGGCAGCGAATTGGTGCTTCACACCTTCTTGGGTGTGAACTCAAGCGACGGCGCGTCGCCCGTCGGCGGCCTGATCCACAACGCAGCCGGCACGCTTTTCGGCGCGACCGCACAGGGCGGGGTCGCCGAAACGCATTGCAAAATTGGATGCGGCACCGTGTTTTCGCTGACATCGACGGGGACGCTGACCGTCCTTTACGCATTCCAGAGCGGCAATGACGGCCAGGGACCTTCGGACGGGCTGCTCATGGACAAGAAAGGAAATCTCTACGGGATGACCATGGGCGGCGGCGGTACGTACCACTGCGGCGACAGGGACGCGCCCGGCTGCGGAACGATTTTCAAAGTGACATCCGCCGGCAAGGAATCCGTTCTCCATCGCTTCGCCGGCGGCAGCGACGACGGCGCCTATCCGATCGGTTCGCTCATCGCGGACGCGCAAGGCAATCTCTACGGCACGACGGTGGCCGGCGGCGGCACGGACAGCTGCGGTATCCTGAGCGGAGCCGGTTGCGGCGTCGTGTTCGAGCTTGCCACCGACGGCACGCTTTCGATCCTGCATGCGTTTACCGGCGGCAGCGACGGCGCTTATCCCACAGGCGCGCTGATGTTCGACGGCGCCGGCGATCTCTATGGCACGACCGTGGGCGGCGGCGGCGATGCAAATTGCGGCGTGGGACCTTACGGCTGCGGCACCGTTTTCAAAGTCGCGCAGGGCGGCACCGAGAGCGTGCTCTACGCCTTTCAGGGCGGCAACGATGGCGGCTATCCGACCTCCGGCGTGATCGCCGACAGCGACGACAATCTCTACGGCGTCACGGCCGCGGGCGGCGGCACGGGCAATTGCGGTATCAAGTTCAAGCCGATCATAGGCTGCGGCACGGCCTTCGAGGTTGCAGAGCGCGGCGGCAGCGACACCATTCTGCATGTCTTCTCCGGCAAGAAAGGCACGGGCGGTTACCCCATCTTCGGGCTGATCCAAAACAAGGCCGGAAAATTCTTCGGCGCAACCACGTCCGGCGGAGTCACCGGCTGCACCTCGGGCGCCGGCAAGCTCAACTGCGGCACGGTCTTCGATCTGAGTCTGAAGAAATAGAACGACGCGGCGATCCCGCACGATCCGAAATCGGCCGGCGCATTCGATGGCCGCGAAGAAACTCGACCCGTCCGTCACATTGCGCCGAATGGCCGCTCTTATCGGCGCCACAAGGGTGCGGGCAGGGTGCATTTGGCCGCTGTCGCGGCTTGCCGCACGGGCGCAAGCCGCTATAGTCCCGGCCCTTTCCGGGCGCCCGCCCGGCGCGTGGACAGGTGGCCGAGTGGTTGAAGGCGCACGCCTGGAAAGTGTGTAACGGTGAAAGCCGTTCGAGGGTTCGAATCCCTCCCTGTCCGCCATCCTGCTTCGCGCGTACCGCGCTTCGCAGGATTTGCACCCCACCATGACGCGAAGCAGGATGCCCTCCGAAGCCTTGGCGAAGGAGGGCTGTGTCCGGTGCATTACGTCTACCTCATCCAAAGCATTTCATCGCCTGCCGAGAAGTACGTCGGGCTTTCAGATGACTTGAAGCAACGGCTCAAAGAACACAATGCTGGAAAGTCTCCGCACACATCCAAGTTCAGACCGTGGGAACTGAAAACCTACGTCGCATTTTCCGACAGGATAAAGGCCGAGCGGTTTGAGGCTTACTTGAAGCAGGGTTCGGGACACGCATTTGCAAAGCGAAGATTGTGGTAGCCCAAGGCCGCAGTCGCTCCTTGACGATCCGCCATGCTGCTTCGCGCGTACCGCGCTTAGCAGGATTTGAACCCCACCGTAACGCTAATCAGGCTTCCCTCCGACGCGTCCACCGAAGCGCAGCGCGCGGAGATGGTCGCGGCGGCGCGATTGGCCTGCCTGTCCAACACTTCGTCCGGCTACTTTCGCTCGAACACCATCACGTTCGGCTTGTCGCGGCCGGTAATGTGCACCGTGATGGTCAAGGTCTTCAGATCGGCCGAGAGCCCGATCGCCCTGGTATCCGTCACTTTCCCGTCGGTCTTGTCGGTAATGACGAGAGTGCGCTCGTCCACTCGCCGGGCCGAAGAGGAAGTGCCCGGGCCCGCGTTCGGCCCCCCGTTAGGATAGTCCTTGCGGTCGAACTTCAGGTTTTGCGTCTTGTTTTCCAACGGCTTGATGAACGAGAGGCCGTCGTCCTGGAACGCCTTCACCTGAATCGGATAGGGCGAGTTCATCGTCTCCTTGATGCTCTGCCAGTCTGCTGCGAAACCCGATCCCCCACCGGTGCGCCGGTAGACGTAATCCACACTGAATGTCGAACTGTCGGACACGAACTCGCGGAAATAGTCCGTGAGCGTACGGCCGTCCTTCGAGAGCTTCCACGTCGCCTTGAGCAGCAATCGACCGTCTTTCTTGCGCTCGACGATCCAGGTGTCGGGCGCTTCGGCCTTCACCGACAGCAGGGTCCCGCCGTAGCCCCCCGGCTGGTCGCTCCCATCCACCACGATCGTCACGGCGCCTCCGCCAAAATCGAACGCGTATTTGTTGCCGCCCTCGCTCTGAACCTTCATCTCGTCGGGCATTCTGGTCTTCGACGGATCGAGCTTCCACTCGCCGATGAAGGGGCTTTGCGCCGCCCATGCGATACCCGTCGTCAGGCAAATCGCCGCCAGGATTTTGATAATTCGCTTGAACACTCACGCCTCCTTCGCACTCCTCGGAAGCACGCCGATGGCTATCTTGCGCACCGCGCCAGCCCACACGAGCGTGTCGGGGCATTCCATCGTTGTCAACCGGCGGCTTGGTAAACTCCCCGCGAAGCGAAGGGAGCTTGCCGACGTGTGGTAACGTCGTGGTCGAACAATTCCAAATCATTCCGAAGTGGAGGGTTTTCCGATCATGTTGAAACGGTTTTGGCTCTTGGCGTTTTCGATAGTGCTGGAGTTTGCGGGATCGGTGATTGCGTCGAACGCGCAGGACGGACCGCACACCTACACGCTCAAGGTTACGCCGCAGACAGTCGTCTGGGGCAATTACGATGCGTCTGCCAAACCGGTGCTGCGGATTCATTCCGGCGATACGGTGATTTTCGACACCGTGTTGACCAACAGCCCGACGGGGCTCGAGAAAAACGGCGTGCCTCCCGATCAGGTGGAGAAGAGTCTGCGCGATGTGTTCGACCACGTCACCGATCGCGGTCCCGGCGGCCACATTCTGACGGGCCCGGTTTATATCGAAGGCGCGGCGCCGGGCGACACGCTGGAGATCCACATCAAGCGGATCGGCCTGGCCATTCCGTACGCCTATAACGGCTTTCGCTATGGCGCGGGGCTTTTGACGGACGACTTTCCCTATGCCCGCACCAAGATCATTCCGCTGGATCGCGAGCACATGACGGCTGAGTTCGCGCCGGGTGTGGTCATCCCGCTGCATCCCTTTTTCGGCAGCATGGGTGTGGCGCCGCCGCCGGCGTTCGGCCGCTACGACAGCACCCCGCCGACCATCAATGGCGGCAATATGGACAACAAGGAACTGGTCGAGGGAACGATACTCTATCTGCCCGTGTGGGCGCCGGGTGCGCTGTTCGAAATCGGCGACGGCAGCTGATTGGCATACCGCACTGGCCGCCGCGAGCGGTCGGTCAGGGCCTCAAAGCCGTGTTCCAGGTAGCGCTCGAAAATCTTGTAGCCGGTCTTCCGCGAGATGCCGAACCCCCGGCACATATGGCTCATCGGCTAGCCGTCCAGAAGGCGGCCCACGAAACGCAGGCGCTCGTCCAAAACCGAACTCGCTTTCCATGGCATCGCCGCCGCCCGCCTGCCTAATCAGGCGGAAAGTGTTACCCATGTCTCCGGTACGGAATGTCACCTGTGTCTCGGAACGGGCAAACCAAGTGTTTGAATACTAACAATTTATTTCGCCTTGCTCGGCGCCACCCCACAATTTAGGCCTAAATTGTGCGTCGAGCTGCGCGCCGGCAATTTCGAACGCGCGCGAGCAAATCAGCCCCGATTTGCCTAATAAACAAACGATGCTAATAATCTATTCGGGGATTCCCGGCGGATGAAACTCGCTGACATTTCCACCAGGGCTTTCGGGGGCAAATATGGCTACCAAAGAGCTTTCGTCGCTCGTGCCTAACGCGGAATATGATTTAGCGCTGACTCTATTGCCGGAAAATATTCAGCCGACCAATAGCACGCAAGAGTCATTCATCTCCGCAAGTCTTGGCGCTGAAATGCCCGCTCCGCACCATTCGGAGAAATTTGTCGAACACGGCGCTGCGATTTCTGTACAAACTCAACCGAATGCAGATGGGACTTTGCCGGCGAGCGCTGGTCTTCAATTCGACGGCTTCCTGCCGACTGGCATCTCGGAAAATCCGATTTTATCGCACGAATTTTCTAATGATTTTCGCGCAATTTCACAGAGCGCTGAAGCGCCCCAACATAACAGTTTCTTGTCCACACTCTTGCCAAGTCAAAATTCGCTCTTGTCGAGCGCCTCTGAAATATCATCATATTTATCTACGCGATCGGCGTCACAGCTTGCCGCAATCGACTCGATCAACCAGCTGGCTTCTGGCGCACCCTCTTTAGGCACCGAGTCTAGTCCCGCGGAATTTGGTTTGCCGGGGATTTCCAGGGAGACTTACGGAGCACCAACTCCAACAGCCTTCTCGGCCGATGGCCTTGCGTCTGCGCTGATCGGTCGACT
>JBEKDC010000212.1:0-6319 GCA_050014535.1 Rhizomicrobium sp. | reverse complement strand
AAAGTCCGGGCTCCATTGCAGGCGCCGCGGGTCGACATCGGCAGGCCGTGTGTCAGGATAAACGCCGGATCATTGGGAGACTCTGCGATGAATCGAATTCTTGCCGGCATTCTGCTGTGTGGCGCCGTTCTGGCCGTCCCGGCCTATGCGACGCTCTCGGTCGGCACGGCCGCGCCGGATTTCACCGCGCAGGCCTCGCTCGGCGGCAAGGAGTTCACGTTCTCGCTCGCCGACGCGCTGAAGAAGGGTCCGGTCGTGCTGTATTTCTATCCAGCGGCGTTCACGACCGGTTGCACCATCGAAGCCCACGAATTTGCGGAGGCGACCGATCAATTCGCCGCGATGGGTGCGACGGTCATCGGCATTTCGCACGATGCCATCGATAAGCTGGACAAATTCTCCGTCAGCGAATGCCGCAGCAAATTCGCCGTGGCTGCCGATCCCGATGGAACGGTGATCAAATCCTACGATGCGGTTCTTCCCTCGCATCCCGAATATTCCAACCGTACCTCCTATGTCATCGCGCCGGACGGCAAGATCCTGGTGGAATACACAGATCTCAACCCGGACATGCATGTCCAGATCGCATTGGCGGCCGTGAAGAAATGGCGAGAGAAGCATCCGCTATAGGTCGATGCCAAAGCAAAAGCTGACCCAACTCGGCCACAAGGTTTGTGTTCCGCCATCGCCGGATGAGGCGAAACTGGAGGCCGTCTCCAATCCGCAGGACGACGTGGATTATGTCGTGCGCTTCACCGCGCCCGAATTTACCTGCCTGTGCCCCGTGACGGGTCAGCCGGACTTCGCGCATTTCGTCATCGACTATTGCCCGGACCGAAAAATCGTCGAATCCAAATCGCTGAAGCTGTTCCTCGCCAGCTTTCGCGACCATGCGGCGTTTCACGAGGATTGCACGATCCATATCGGCAAGCGCGTCGCCGCCGCGATCAAGCCGAAATTCCTGCGCATAGCAGGCTATTGGTATCCGCGTGGCGGAATCCCCATCGACATTTTCTGGCAGACGGGAAAGCTGCCCAAGGATGTCTGGCTGCCGGAGACCGGTGTCGCGTCCTATCGCGGACGAGGCTGATCCAACTCGAATCTACCGGTGTTTGGCGGCCATCGTCTCGCATGCCTTATGTCGGTGGCAGCTCACGACGTGGTCGTTGACCATCCCCACGGCTTGCGCAAAAGCATAGACGATCACCGGGCCGCAGAAATTGAAACCGCGCTGCTTCAACTCCTTGGCCAAGCCCTCGCTCATCGGCGTCTTCGCGGGAACCTGCTTGGTCGATTTGAAGCGGTTGACGCGCGGGCGTCCGTCGACATGCTTCCAGATCAGTTCCCTGAAGCCGCCGGGTTCTTTTTCCTCGATCTCAAGCCAGAGTTTTGCGCCTTTGATCGCCGCTTCGATCTTGGCGCGGCTGCGGACAATACCTTCGTCCTTGAGCAAGCGTCCGATCTGCTTCTCGCCGTAGCGCGCGATTTTGGCCGGATCGAAATTGTCGAAGGCGCGACGAAAATTCTCCCGCTTGCGCAGGATGGTGATCCAGGACAGACCGGCCTGAAAGCCGTCGAGGACCAACTTTTCATAGAGCGCCGCGGAATCGAATTCCGGAACGCCCCATTCCTCGTCGTGATATGCGACGTAAAGCGGGTCCTCGCCCGGCCAGGGACAGCGAACGAGCGCGCCGTTCAACGCTTCTTGGCCTTGCGCTCGGCCGGTTTCGCGGCGCGTTTGGCCTTTTTCTTCGCGGGTTTGGGAGCGGCCGCTTTGACCTTCGCTTTGGGTTTTGCAGCCGATTTCGCTTTCGCGGCTTTCGGCGGTTTGTGCAATGTGGCTTCGATCTTGTTGCCGTCGATATCGATCACGAATGCGCCGAAATAGTCCGGACCGTAATCGGGACGTGGACCCGGCGCGCCGTTGTCCGAGCCGCCATGGGCGAGCGCCGCAGCGTGGAATTTGTGAACCGCATCCTTGCTGCGCGCCATGAAGCCGACATGCGCGCCGTTGCCGACGCTGGCGCTCTTCTGATCGTGCGGCAGCCCAATCCAGAAATTCGGTGCTGTTTCGCCGTAAGCAAGCGCGTAAGGCATGAATTCCATGACGCGCTTATAACCCAGCGCGCCAAGCACGGCGTCGTAGAACTTCGCCGCGCGCTCGACATCGGCGACGCCGACGGAAACGTGATGAAGCATGAGTGCAATCTCCTAGAGGGGCGCGCGGAATCTTACCTATTCCCGGCGCGCGTCAAGCGAAAAGCCACGTTTGCTTCGACAATCGTACGGGCACGCCTCCAATTTCGATGGGTGCGCCCGCGGCGTCTTCCAGCCGATCGAGCCGGACCAGCGCAAAGCCGCATGCGCCATAACCGATTGTGAGATTTCCAAGCTCGCGTCCGTCGGCCGTCACGCTCGCGTCATTTGCGGGCAGCAATGCTCCGTCAAGGGCCGCAACGGACAGAAGCCGTTTGCGCGCCGTGCCGCGATGCTTCATCCGCGCGGTCAATTCCTGGCCGACGTAGCAGCCTTTGTCGAACGCGACGGCGTGAAGCTCGTCGAGATCGCCATCGAGCGCGAAGATCTTGTCCTGTCCGAAATCGCTACCCTCCGGCACACCAAGCTCGAGACGGTGCGCCAGGTAGGATTTGGCGTCACCGGTCGGAGTGGCGGTATCGCCAGGCAGGATCGCGCGGGATCCGAGAGCCGCGAGACGCGGATCGGCGGGAGCGACCAACGCATCGCTGTTGCCCCAGCCGGCAAAGACTGCGAGGTCGTCGCGCGCCGCGATCTCGACTTTCGCGCGCAGGCGGTACATCGAAAGCCGCTTTCGGAGCGCTTCCTGCGCGCTGGCCGCGCAATCGAGCAGCACCCCGCTTCCATCCGCAAAAAGAAGGAAATCGAACAGGATTTTGCCCTGCGGCGTGAGCAGCGCCGCATAGAGCGGCGCGCTCTCCGTCAGGCGGGTAATGTCGTTGGTGATCAGGCCTTGCAAAAAATCTCGCGCTTCGGGTCCCGATATGGCAAGGACGGCTCGGTCATCAAGGCGGGCGACGGTCATGGCGAGGAGGTAATCCTCCCGGCCCCGATTGCCAAGCCTCGGTTGCCAAGTGGAAGGCTGGGTCTTACTGCTCCCCCGGCGGAACGAACGATCTGGATGCCCATGCGCGTGATGCAGGTCATGGCCGGCGGGCCGGTCGGCGGCATCGAGATGTTTTTCTATGATGGCGTGCTGGCCCTTGCCGGCGTCGGGCTTACGCAAATCGGCGTGGTGCGTCCCAACATGCCGATCCATCTCGCACGACTAAAAGCGGCCGAGGTCCCTGTCGCAACGGCCGACTTCAACAGCTGGTGGCGCTGGCCGACCGCACGCATGATGCGCCGCACTGCGGCCGAGTTCCGGCCGGATATTGTCCAATACTGGACGGGCCGCGCGGCCGGCTATGCGGTCGCGAAGGACGCGATTCAGGTCGGTTGGTATGGCGGCTATCGCCAGCGCAAATACTATCGGACTTGCACCGAATTTCTCGGCGTCACCCAGGATATGTTGCGCCACATTAAGAGCCAGGGTGTCGCGGCGGAGCACACGACGCTCGTGCACAATTTCACGGAGCGGCGCACAGCCGCACCGCTGGTACGCAAGACCTTCTCGACGCCCGATGGTGCGCCGCTGCTCCTCGCGCTGGCGCGCCTGCACTGGATGAAGGGGCTCGATACCTTGCTCGATGCGCTGGCCAAACTGCCGGGCGCCTATCTCTGGATCGCAGGCGACGGATCGGACCGGGAAAAGCTGGTAGCGCAAGCGGCGCAGCTCGGCATCGCGGATCGGGTGAGGTTCCTCGGCTGGCGGGAAGACAAGGACGCGTTACTGGCGACGGCCGATATCTGCGTGGTCCCGTCACGCTATGAATCCTTCGGCGCGGTTCTCATCGAAGCGTGGGCTGCGGACAAGCCGCTTGTGGCCGCCGCAGCCCAGGGTCCTCGCGCCTATGTCGAAGACGAAAAGAACGGCATGCTGGTGCCCATAAACGACGCGGAGGCTCTGGCGCTCGCCATCGGCCGCGTCATCGCCGACAAAGACCTTCGGACGCGCATCGTCGAAGGCGGGCGAAAGTCGTATGGAGCGCGATTCACCAAAGAGGTCTATGTGCGCGATATGTTGGCATTCTACGAACGCATCCTGAAAGACCGCAAATGAGCGAAAAGTTCGATCTTCTGATCGTAAATGGCATCTGCGCCACGCCGTCGGGCATCGCGCCCGCGAATGTGGGCGTGAGAGACGGGCGGATCGCGTCGATTGGGTCGCTTTCGGGCGCAAGTGCGGCGGAAACGTTCGACGCCAAGGGTCTGCACGTGCTGCCGGGTGCGATCGACTCGCAGGTTCATTTCCGCGAGCCGGGCAACGAGCACAAGGAGGATCTGGAAAGCGGCAGCCGCGCAGCCGTGCTGGGCGGCGTGACGGCGGTTTTCGAAATGCCGAATACATACCCGCCGACCACCACGCGGCTTGCGATCGAGGACAAGTTCGCGCGCGCCAAAAACCGGATGCATTGCGATTATGCGTTCTATGTCGGCGCGACGCCGCAAAATGTCGGCGCGCTCGCGGAGCTTGAGCGCATTCCCGGCATTGCAGGCGTGAAGGCGTTTCTCGGCTCCTCGACGGGCACATTGCTGCTGGACGAGGAAGACGCGATCCTGGCCGCGCTAAAAGGCGGGCGCCGCCGGATGGCGGTTCATTCGGAGAACGAGGCGCGTCTCAAGGAGCGAAAGCACTTCGCAATTGCCGGCGATCCGCGCAGCCATCCCGTGTGGCGCGACGTCGAGACCGCACGGCTCTCGACCGAACGCGTTCTGGCACTGGCGCGCAAGGCGGGTCGGCGTCTGCACGTTCTCCACGTAACGACGGCGGACGAATTGCCGCTGCTTGCCGCTGCACGCGATCTCGCGACTGTCGAGACGACGCCGCAGCATCTGACGCTCGCGGCACCCGAATGCTACGAACGGTTCGGCACCTATGCGCAGATGAATCCGCCGATTCGCGAAGCCTCGCATCGCGACGCGCTGTGGAAGGCGGTCCGCGAAGGACTGATCGACGTGATCGGATCGGATCACGCGCCGCACACCCGCGAGGCGAAGGCTAAAACGTATCCGACCACGCCGTCGGGCATGCCGGGGGTTCAGACCCTCGTCACGATACTGCTCGATCATGTGAATGCCGGGCGAATGACGCTGGAGCGGTTCGTCGATCTGACCAGCGCGGGTGCTGCGCGGATTTTCGGCATTGCGGGCAAAGGCCGCATCGCGCGCGGCTTCGATGCGGATTTCACCATCGTCGATTTGAAGAAGACTCGGCGCATCGAGAACAGCTGGATCGCTTCGAAATGCGGCTGGACACCGTTCGACGGGATTGAAACCACCGGCTGGCCCGTTGCGACAATCATCCGTGGACGGACGATCATGCGCGATCATGCGCTGGTTCTGGGCGGGCAGGGCGAGAAGGTTCGCTTTGTCGAAACATTGGGAGCGACGGCATGAGTTTCTTTACCGACCGCCTCGACGATTTGACGAAGGGACGCGGCGAGCCGCCTCCTGTCGTCCGGACCCTGCAACTCGGGACGCTCGACGAATGGTCCGAGGGCCGCGCCTTCAAGCGCTGGACCCCCAGCGAAGATGTGCTGAACGCGGACGGTTCGATGTTCGGCGGCTACATCGCGGCGCTTGCCGATCAGATGCTGGCCTTCGCGGCGATGACCATCGTTCCCGAAGGCAGCGCGTTTCGCACGATCAATCTCAACGTCCAGTTCTTCAAAATCGGCCGCGCTCACCCGCTTTTGATCGAGGCGCGCGTGACGTCGGCCTCGAAGGCCCTCATCGCGGTGGAGGCCGATTTCGAGCGCGAAGACGGCGGGTTGATCGCGCGCGCCGCCGCACAGCAGATGGTCGTGCCCTTCAGTGCAACGTGAACTCGGTGCCGACGTTTTTCATTTCCGTCGGCGATATCAACCCACGAGCGGCCACGCGCACGGAGTGAAGCTTGCCTTCGATATTGTCCTCCCAGAAGCGGAGAAATCTGTTGAGCACCGGGAATTTCGGCGCGAGGTCCAACTCCTGCCAGAGAAAGCTCTGCAAGACCTTGGGATGGTCTGGCATGTGATAGAGTATTTCAGCCGTAGTCAGCCGATATCCGCGCAACTGCATGTCAATCTTGTACACGACGCTTACCCCGCTCTCGCTGTCCTCTACTTAAGGTCCGCCCTTCCCGATGCTCCTCCTGGAATCTTAAGAAAAAGCTTGTGCAAAGGTTATGTGCTTGTCGAGT
>JBEKDC010000211.1:0-6326 GCA_050014535.1 Rhizomicrobium sp. | reverse complement strand
CCGACCTCACCGGTGAAGGCGTGATCAAACTGTCCGTCGGGCGCAAGAAGCACGTGCTGGTCAAGCCGGTTTGATGCACGTCACTGTTCCTTCTCCGCCGGTGGTGGTGCGGTGTTGGCTTGCGCGGGTGGCGCGGCGGGGATCGAGCCTTGGAATATCCGGCGCAGGATTCCCGGTGTCAGGACCGACAGCGGATTCATATTCACCTGCGGTTCGTCGGCGTTTCCCGTCGCGCTGTAGGTCATGCCGATAATGCCTTCGCCTTTCCGCGACACCAGCACCTGGCCGAAGATTGGAATGGCTCCCAGCACGCTGTTGATGCCGTAAAGCGGAGCCAGCGCGCCTTTGAGCGCGAGCTGATTGCTGCGGCGGTCGACGTAGCCGTCGGCCGTCACGCCGATCGAGGGTCCCGAGGCGCGCGCTTCGTGAATGTCGAAGACGTCGCCGTGAACGGCAAACGGCAATTGCAGTTTTTCGATGACGATGCCCTGTCCGCGCAACAGGTCCGATATGCCGCCGAAGGAACCGGAGGAGAATATTCGCGCCAAGAACGGTTGATTGACGATGGTGAAATTGTCGATCGTCAACGTGCCGGTATATTCGATCGCATTGGGATCCTTGCCGATGGCGGCCGACATCGGCGGCATGGTGGCGGCGATATTGAGTTTGCCGCCTTTCATCGCTTCGAGGCCGAACAGCCCTTTCAGCAGGAGCCCGGCATCATTCGTGTCGATCGCCACGCGGCGGCCGGCATCGATTTCCACAATGCCCGCCGTGGCCAGAATGCCTTTCGCCAATGTTCCCGACAGCGACAAAGTCCGCGGCCGGTCGCCCTGGCCAGCGACGTCGGCAGCGAAAGGCGCCATCGCGACCCCGTCGCGCAGCACGAGCTTGTCGACATGAATCGTCACATGAAACGGGTTGCTCGCGGCAGCGTTGTTCGCCGGCGCGTCGTTGGCATTGGGATCGCGCCGACCCAAAGCCGTGCCGTCGAGCGAACGGCCGGTGATCGACAAGTCGAACCCGGTCGCCGGCGTCCGCGTCATGACGAGCGCGAAATCGTTGGCCGGCCCCATATGGGCCACGGGAATATCGAGATGCTCGAGGTCGCCGCCGACGCCGAGGTTTGCCGTTCCTTTTGCCGAAAGGCCCGCGCCCGAAAGCGAAACGTCTTCCGACCGAAGATTGCCGTTGTCGTCGAGCCGAGCCGTGATCTGCGCCGAAGCAGGTACGCCCGGCGCCTTCCTGAAATTGATAATGTCGAAATTGATTGCAGCGGGGGTGAGGTCGAGCGTGGCTTGTGCGTGCTGGATCGACCCGTGATGACCTTCGAGCAAAGCGACCGCGCCGATCGGACCTGTGAGATACTCGCCGGTGCGCAGATTGAGCGAGGCGCGCGCGGCTTCGTCGAGCGTTCCCTTCACCGTCATGCGGGTCGTGATCGGCCCCTGGGCCTTGAAGAGCTCGTTCCAATCGATTCCGACATTGGTGGTGCCGAGAGTCACGGTTCCCACGGCGTGCAGCGACGCGTTGTCGATTGCGAGATTGGCAGTGCCGTTGGTGATCTTCGTGTGATCTCCTACCGAGAGCGCGAGCCCCGTCAGGTTCGCATGCACCGAAACACCGATCTCGTCCATCGAGATGCTGTTTCGCGTCGGCACCTGAAAGGCCAGATCGATGGATGCCATGCCCTTGGCACCCTGCGTTTTCACATGAAATTTCGACGGATATTGCAGCGGCTTTTCGTCGATCAGCGCCAGCAGATCCGGCACCGCGCCGACCGCATGGCCGGAGATGGCGGCAATCGGTCCGGTCAAATGCAGGGTCGGAATCGTCAAATGACCGTTCGACAAAGCGAGCGCGCCCACGGAGGCCGATGCGATGTCGGCCTTGAAGGTGTCTCCCGTCAGTAGGGCGTTGCCGTTGACGCCGGTCATCGGCGTAAGCCCGTGAACATAGGAAATCGTTGCGCCTGCGATTGCGAACGTCACCGCGACCGAATTTTCCGGCAGCGCCGGCAGATCCAATGCACCTGGCGCAATGGCCGTGTGGAACACGATCGGCCCAATGCGGCCTGCAGAGATATGCGTGTCGATCCAGTTGCGCGGGCCGCCCGCGATCTGCAAAGGCCAATAATGCAACAGGTCGCGCAGCGCGATGGCATTGACCTTGCCGTCGATGTCGACTCCGGGCGATTGCGTTTCGTCCAGGGTGAACTTGCCCGTCAAGTTCGCGGATAACGGGCCGCCGAAAACGACGGCTCGATCGATCGCGATCAGTCGCTCGGCCGGAATATAGCTGGCCGTGAGCGCCGCACGCCCCAAGGTCACGGCCTGTTTCATCACACCGGGCAGATCGATGCCGATCTTGTCCATGGCGAGATCGAGCGTGGCTTTCGACAGCGCGCCGCGATCGTCGAACGAAAGATTTCCGTTGCCCTCCAGATGCGCGTGCGCCTGCTCGCCTTCGAGAGTCGCGTCGTCGATCAGCAGACGTCCCGTCGCGCCGTCATAGCGGCCCACAACACGCAAATCCTTGACGTGCAGAGGCTTGCCGAGTCCGTTCACGACACCGGACGAGTCGATGCCGAAATCCGACAAGGTCAGACGCCGGCCGTGATCGAGCGCGAACGATCCCGAAATGTCGGTTGTCAGCGCAAACGGCGTGAGGAAGGAATAGAACTTGGCGTTGGCAGCGAGCGCGCCGAGGCTGAGACCGTTGACGCTCAGATCTCCGGTGACATGGCTTGTATCGCGAGGGATGTCGACGTGGGCCCTGATATGCGCCGGCCGGCCCGAGATCTCCACGCGCGCATCGAGATTCGCGACGATGACCTCGCCGCGCTGCGCCACGTCGTTCTGGCCGGTCGACACTTCGAGATCGGCTTCCGGCGCGACAACAAAGAGGCCGGTCGCCTCTTCATAGAACGCGAGCCTGGCGCGATGGATCGCAAACGTCTTGAGCGAACTCGCACCGCTGCCGCTTTTCGAAAGCGCTTCCCTGATCCGCTCCAGCACGTCGCTTTGGTTCTTGTCTCCCTCGAGGCCCAGGCGCAATTGGCCCTCTTTGGTATGGACCAAGGTCAGCTGAACGCCCACCAACGTGATGCGGCGCACCACAATGTGGCCGCGGATAAAAGGTCCGGCCGCGAGGCCGACTTCCGCCTTGGGAGCCTGGGCGATGATCCGCTGACTGCTGTCGAAAACCCTGGCGCCCAGGATGACCAGATCGACGCGGCCTTCCTCCCGCGACCATTCGATCGCCGCGTGATCGAAGCGGACCTGGAGCCCCGGCAGTGTCTGGTCCAGCGCCGCTCGCAGATTGCCGGTGAAAGGTCCCAGCGACACGGGCCCAATCAGGACGCGGATCAGAATGCCGAACACGAAAAACGCCAGCGCCGCGCAGAAGATCACCGCGGCCAGGCCAACTCGGCGCAAGTGATGGGGATTGAACGCGATAACTTTCAACGGATGTACACCTTATCCGACGTACTAATACAAGGCCTAGAGCCTGTGGGCTTCCGGCATCCAGCCTCTTGCGCCGGACCGCGCATCAGCTTATCGCCTAATGCTTGCAACTGGTAAACGCCAAACGATTTGACCTCTTCAAGCCTTCCGGAGACCTAGATGGCAACAGACCTCGCGCCCGGCGACCGGGCGCCCGCGTTCAAGCTCAAAACGGACTCAGGAGAGGAAGTTTCGAAGACGAGCCTCAAAGGTAACGCCTTCGTCCTCTACTTTTATCCCAAAGACGATACCTCCGGCTGCACCAAGGAGGCGATCGAGTTTTCCGAAGCCAAGCGCAAATTCGATGCAGCCGATATCACGGTAATCGGTATTTCCAAGGATAGTGTTGCGTCGCACGAAAAATTCAGGGCCAAGCACAAGCTCAAAATAACCCTGGCCTCCGATCCCGAACTGCTTGCGGCCAATGCTTATGGCGTCTGGGGCGAGAAGAGCCTATACGGCCGAAAGTACATGGGAATGGAACGGGCAACGTTCCTGGTCGACGCCAAAGGCGTCATCCGACAAATCTGGCGCAAAGTGAAGGTGCCGGGCCATGTGGAGGCCGTGCTTGCCGCGGCAAAAACCCTTTGAACGGCCGGGAAATGCCGTTCCGACCACGGTTAACCTCAAGTTCTTTTTTCTGGGCTAAGAGCTTGATCAAGCGACCGGAAGTAGGTGAAATAGTGACTTCAGGGGTCGGCGCAAAAGACGCCCAAAAGGGAAGTTCCGGCATGGCCGAAACGCTCGTCGAGCGTGTGTGGGCGTGGCTGCATGCGACGTTCCCTGAGCGTCAGGTGTACATTCGCAGCGACGGCCGCGTTCAATTCTTCACCTTCGGCGCCACCCTTCAGGCCACGCTTGCGGGCCTCTCCCTGATCTTCCTCGGCTGGGTCGCGTTCGCGTCCGTCAATGTGATCTTCAAGGACCGCATTATCGCGTCCAAGGATCACCGCTATCAGCAGATGCAGTCGACCTATGAGAACCGGGTCGCAGACCAGCAACTGGCCTACGACGAATTGAACGGCTCGCTGGTGGCGGCCGAAGACCGCTTCAAATCGACCGCCGACGAACTCGAGCGCAAACAGGAAACGGTCTCGAAGCTTCTTGGACGCAAACAAGCCGTGGACGAGACGCTGAACAGCCTCAATTCCGGTGGAGTCGCCCATGACGTGAAAGCGGGCGGCAATGACAACGACATTCCCGTCGCCGCCGGCGCCTCGGGTGCCGCCAGCGACAGTCTCGGCGCCGACGCTCCGATCACCAGCGGCACAGAAGGCGGCGAAGGCATCATGGTTCCGTCGGGAGGCAACTCGATGGCGCCGCCCGGCGGCAGCTCGCAGCTCGGTGTGATGCCGCAGACGGTCGAACCTCAGCCCCGCACCGGCAAGTCCACCAAAGCAAGCTTCCTCGACAATGCGGTCACCCGGTTCGCAAGCGCATTGTTCCATCCAAAACTTGTGCAACCGGCTTCCGCAAAATTCGTCGATCCGCCTGCGCTGCGGCTGCTCGCCGAGCAAACCGATCGCATTGCGCATATGAGCGGCGAAGAGACAGCATTGCTGGTGGGCGTCGACCAGCAGGTGGCAGGCCGGATCGGCGATCTGCAGACAGTTCTGCGTCATGTCGGCGTCGACCCCGACGGCCTCGAAAAGCAACAGGCTGCCGACGAAGGTGTAGGCGGGCCCCTGCTCCCCATCAGCGCGTTCCACATCGATGGCATCGCGGATCAGCGCTTTACCGGCGCCTATGCCGGGGTGACGGCCCACGTCAAAGAACTCGACACATTGTTCACGGCCCTGCGCCACGTCCCGCTGACCACACCCGTCCATGGGCAGCAATTCGAACTCACCAGCGGGTTTGGAGCGCGCGTCGATCCCTTCACCCGCCACGTTGCCTTTCATCCCGGCGTCGACTTCGGCGGCCCCTGGGGTTCAGTGGTGGCTTCGACTGCGCCCGGTGTCGTCGTCTGGGCCGGCGATCGGGGCGGCTACGGCAATATGGTAGAAATTGACCATGGCTACGGATTTCACACCCGTTACGGTCATCTGTCATCGATCTTGGTGAGAGTTGGCGCTAGAGTGGACAAAGGCACGCCCATCGGAAAACTCGGATCGACTGGGCGGAGCACGGGGCCGCATGTGCACTACGAAGTGTGGCTGGCCGACGTCGTAAGGGATCCGAGCAGGTTCATCGAGGCAGGCCGTCATGTTCTCCAGTAAGACCAAGAATTCCGAGCCCGCATCTGTGCCCATGCCGCCCGTTCCGCAGCAGAAGCGCGCAGGCCGCTCGTCGGCTCCCTCCATCATCAGTGCCGACCTGGTGGTGAGCGGCACGCTCACCTCGACGGGTGACATCCAGATCGACGGCCGCGTCGAAGGGGACGTTCGCAGCACGGGCCTCGTCGTCGGCGACAAGGCTTTCATTCAAGGCGAAGTTCTCGCGGACGACGTGACCGTTCGCGGCCGCATCCAGGGCAGCATTCGCGCCCGCAAGGTTCTCCTGTGCTCGACCTGCCATGTCGAAGGCAACATTCTGCACGAAGCCTTCTCGGTCGAGGCCGGTGCGTTCTTCGAAGGCAATTGCCGCCACTCCGACAACCCGCTGTCCGAAGAGGCCGGCCGCAAGACAATGGAATTCAAGCCGGCTGCTGTGGCGCCTGTCGCCGCTCCCGTGGCCGTCGCGCCGGTGGCCCCTGTTGCCCCCGCGGCTCAACCGATGACGCGTCCCGCCGACCCGGCGCCGCGCCCGGCCGCCACATTCGCCCCGCTCAAGACCGGCGGCTGAAAGTCGGATCGTTTCGAAATCTCGAGACCCCGTTCC
>JBEKDC010000210.1:0-6344 GCA_050014535.1 Rhizomicrobium sp. | reverse complement strand
CGCTATCCGGAAGCGGCGCAGAAGCTCGACGATGCCGCGCATGAGGCGATGGCCGGAAGCGCAAGTTTGCGTGCCGAACTGCTCGACCAGGCCGGCAATGCCTGGATGTTGGCCGGCCGCGCGGACAAGGCCGTGGCCTCGCTGTCCGGCGCGCTCGCCTTTTCGCCGAACGACGCGGATCTTCTGTTCGACCGCGCGCGGGCCCGGGCGCTGGGCAAGGATTGGAGCGGCGCCGATGCCGATCTTTCCGCTATCGTCTCGCTCGATCCCAATCGGGCGGACGCGTTGGTCCTGCGCGCGAGCGCACGACATGCGGAAGGCCGAAGGACGGATGCCGACGCCGATATCGCGCGCGCGCTGTCCGTCTATCCGGATTACCCCGAGGCGCTGGTCGAGCGCGGCGTGATGAAATTCGAGCAAGGCGACAAGGCCGGCGCCGCGGCCGACTGGCAGCAGGTCTTGCGCGAAGCACCCGACAGCGACGCCGGCGCCGCCGCGCGCGCGCATCTGGCGGAGACGGGGCCGGCGGCAAATACCGGACACTAGCGGCGGCGTTCAGATCGCAGATTCGTGCGCGAACTCTTGCCGAACGTCCGAGTCGATTTCGTCTGCGCGATGGTGATCGGCGAGCTGCTCGAACGCGCTTGCGCTCAACAATTGCTTCAGCGCCCACACAGCCGCGGCGCGGACGAGGGGTGAGGGGTCGCCGAGCAGCTGTTCGGCTTCGCCTGCAAGCGTTGCGTCGCCCGAATTGCCGATGGCGATCAGGACATTCCGCACGAATCGATCGCGGCCGATGCGCTTGATGGGCGAACCTTTGAAGACGGCGCGGAATGACGCGTCGTCCAGCCGCGCGAGATCGGCGAGGCGGGGGTTCTGCAATTCCGCACGCGCGTGCAGCCGCGCCTCATGCGCGACGCCGGCGAATTTGTTCCACGGACACACCGCCAGGCAATCGTCGCAGCCATAGATGCGGTTGCCCATGGCGGCGCGAAACTCGTGCGGGATGTGCCCCTTGTGCTCGATGGTCAGATAGGAAATGCAGCGCCGCGCATCGATGCGATAAGGCGCCGTAAAGGCCTGGGTGGGGCAGGCGTCGAGACAGCGTCGGCATTCGCCGCAATGATCCTGTTCCGGCGCATCAGGTTCGATCTCCAAGGTCGTGAAAACCGAACCGATGAACAGCCACGATCCCCATTCGCGCGAGACCAGATTGGTGTGCTTGCCTTGCCAGCCCAGGCCCGCCTGTTGGGCCAGAGGTTTTTCCATCACGGGTGCGGTGTCGATAAACACTTTTACGTCCGCGCCGAAGCGCTCGGCGATGAAGCCTGCCAGGCGCTTCAATTTCGTCCTGAGCACGTCGTGATAATCGTCGCCTTGTGCGTAGACGGAAATGGCGCCATTGCTTTTGCGCGCAAGTTGATCGCGCGGATCGCCGACGGGTCCGTAATTCGCGCCCAGCACGACGACCGATTTCGCGTCCGGCCACAAGGCGCAAGGCGCAGCGCGGCGTTCCGCGTTCCGCGCCATCCAGTCCATGGTGCCGTGCCGGCCTTCGGCGAGGAATTTCGCGAGATGTTCCCCCGCCTGATCCGCATCACCCGCGCGCGTGAACTTCACGGCATCGAAACCGCAGTCGCGTGCGAAGGCGCGGATGGAATCGCGCGAATCCTCAGGCGTCGAGCTCGGCATAATGCGACACAGGCGGCTGGCCGGGCACGCGATCGGCGAGCAGCGTGCGGAACGAAGGCCGCGATTTCATCTTCACATACCATTCGGCGGCGATGGGATAATCGGCCCAGGGCACTTCGCCGAAATAATCGATTGCCGAAATATGCGCGGCCACCGCGAGATCGCCGAGCGTGCAATCGCGACAGGCGAGATAGCCGTTCTGTTCTCCCAGCCGGCCCAGCATGGTCAGCGCCGAGCCCAGCGCTTCGCGACCGTTGCGCACGATCTGCATGTCGGGCGCGCGGTGAATGGGTGTGCCGGTAAAACGCTGCGACGCCTTTTCGAACACGATCTTGCGCGTCACCGCCTCCTGGAACGGACCCATCGCCCAGTCGAGCAAGCGCAGAGACTCGGCCCGCGCGGAAGCGTTTTCCGGCATGAGCGGGTTGTCCGGATAGGTTCCTTCGAGGTGATCGACGATCGCCCACAATCCTTCGCAGCGCGTGCCGTCCTGATCGACGAACAGCGGCAGATGCGCAAACAGGTCTTCGGGAGCTGCCAGATCGCAGGCGAGCCGCTTCTCGGCGATCAGCAGCCGCGCGAAACGCGATGGGGGCGAAAGCAGGAGCTGGACGAGGCGACGCATGGACGCAATCTAGAGAAGCGCCGCGCGCGCTCCTAGGGGCTCAAGGGCAAATCGTTCGCGCTTCACGGAATTTTCTGGCGCGGCCCCCCTTCCGTCACGCGGGGCTGGCGCCGCGCGACACCTTCCCCCGCAAGGGGTGAAGGCTAAGAAGTTTTGGCGAGCCCTTCTTTTTTTGACCTTCCCCCGCTCGCGGGGGAAGGTGCTGAGCGCAGCGAAGCGGAAGGGGGCCGCGCGATCCGATCCATTCCAAAACGACTTTAGACGCCGACAGCTGCGGCGCGACCGACAACGCGCTCGGCCGGAAAACGGGCCGTCAGCGTCGTGCCCTGGTTGGGCCGGCTCGCGACCGTCAGATCGCCGCCATGAAGTTCCATCAGCGATTTGCAGATGGGCAATCCGAGGCCGGTGCCCTGATGCTTTCGGGCCAGTTTTGAATCGACCTGGCCAAACGGCGAGAGCGCCACCTCGATCTCGGCCGTGCTCATCCCGATGCCGGTGTCGCTGACGGAAATACTCAAGCCTCGGCCCGCGGACCTGTTCGCGCGGACGGTGACACGGCCGCCGGCCGGCGTGAACTTCACGGCGTTGGACAGGAAGTTCAGCAGCAATTGCTTCACCGCGCGGCCGTCTGCCCGCAGCAGCGGAAGTCCCGCCGGCAACTCCGCATGCAGCGTGACACCGCCTTCGCGGGCGCGATTGCCCACCAGCGTCAGGCATTCCTCGACCAGCTCGGCCAGGCACACTTCGCTTTCGCGCAGCTCGAGCTTCCCCGCTTCGAGCTTTGCCAGGTCCAGCACGTCGTTGACGAGCGCGAGCAGATGTTCGCCGCTGCGGTGGATGTCGTGCGAATACTCGACATATTTGTCGGCGACGGGACCGAACATCTTGCAGCCGATCATCTCGGAGAAGCCCAGGATGGCGTTCAGCGGCGTGCGCAATTCGTGGCTCATATTGGCGAGGAATTCGGTCTTGGTGCGGTTCGCGAATTCCGCCGCGTCCTTGCTGCGGACCAGTTCCGCCTCGATCGCCTTGCGCCGGGAAATATCGTTGAGCCAGGACAGCGATGCCGCTTGCCCGTCCCAGTTGACGAGGGCCGCGTGCGCTTCCACCCAGACGGGCGAGCCGTCGCGGCGCAGAAGGCGGATCTCGTAATTCGAAATCGTTTCCTCGCCTGCGAGCCGCGCCTTCACCCGGTCGGCAACGAGGTCGAGGTCGTCGGGATGGATCATGCTGTTCGCGTTCATCTCGGACGCCATGCATTCGCGCGCCGAGGCGTAGCCCACCAGTCGCGCGAAGGAATTGTTCATGTAAAGCACTTGCGTCTGCGTGCGAACGATGATGCCTTGCGCCGAGCCTTCGACGACGCGGCGCATCTGCACCTCGGCGCGGCGGGCCGCCGCCGCCTCGTCGCCCACAAGCGAAAGCCGCACGGTGCCGTCGTCCTGCGCGGCGACGGTGGCGAACAGCTTCGACCACTTCCCGCCACTCCGAGCCCAACGCAATCCGATTGTGGCGCTGCGGCCGGCGCGCTGCGGCGCCTGCGCTCGCACGAGTTCGAAGACGTCTGCGTCTTCGGGATGGATTTGGGTGAGGATGGTGTCGCCGATTGCCAGCGCCTGCACAAAGCGTTCGCCGGTTCCGGCGCCCGAGACATGCAGAACCGCGCCGTCCCCATCCAGAACGACCGCCGCATATCCCGATTGCGTTGATCCGTCCTCGCGCAATTCCCTGTTCCCCGCCGCGACTGCCGCGCGGCCCGCTGCCGATTCCCCCGGCCCTGCAGACGATAAGCGAAGCTCGTTAAGTCGGTATTACACTTAACGCCGGGGGCGACGGCGGTGATCGAAGTAAGGATTCGCTAACGCTGATTTTGCAGGCGGGTCGCGATCTACTTGCGCACGCACGAATCCAGGTCGTCGCGGGTGACTTCGCCCATGCGCGCGACGATCGTGTCGGTGCGACCCGCCACATAGGGCCCCGGCGTGTCCGCGTGCCATTTTTCCGGGTCGGGCAGCACGGCGGCGAGCCGCGCCGCTTCCGCCGAGGTGAGGCGCGACGCAGGCTTGTGAAAATAGGCCTGCGACGCCGCCTCCGCGCCGAAATTGCCGTGGCCCCAATCGACGAGATTGAGATAGGCCGTGAGAATGCGCTTCTTGGGCCACAGCGCTTCGATCAGCACGGTCAGATAGGCCTCGACGCCTTTGCGCACCCAGCTTCGCACCGGCAGGAGAAACATCGTGCGCGCGACCTGCTGGCTGATAGTGCTGGCGCCGCGGAGAGGCCGTCCGCGCTTATTCGCCTTGAGGGCCTTGTCGATCGACTTCCAATCGAAGCCGTGGTGCGAACAGAAATTCTGATCCTCCGAGCCGATCACTGCGCGGCCGAGCGCGGGCGAAATGTTCTCGTAGGAGACCCATCGGTAGTGAACGGGATCGCCTACGACGAGCCAGCTCAGCATCTGCGGCGTGCCCGGCACAGGCACGAAGCGAAACAGTAGGATCAGCAGAATCGGAATGGGCACGAGAAACGCGAAGGCAATCGCAAGCGTGCGCCGGACCCAAGGCGTACGCGTCCTGTCGCCCCGCCAAAGCCAGTTTGCGCATAAGCGGGCGAAATTTTGGAATCGATTCATTGCGTTCATATCAACATCTTTTCGTCACCCGCATCATGGGACTGGTGGAGATCGGTCATCAGTATACCTATTCGCCAAACGTACGCTTGCTGGACCTGCGGCTGAATCTGTATCGTGTCGCCGTAGTTTTGTCCTTTTCCAACTTGCTCTGTAACGAATTTAGGGAAACTATCACTTTCATTGGGCTGGAGCTGGGGGCCTGGTTTGCTCGACATAACGACGTTGACGGAAGTGGGCGTTGCCGCCGCCGTGATAGGAGCGGCCGCCCTTGTGCCGACAACGCTTGGTTGGCTGGAAACGCGTCGGCAGCGATTGTTGGCCGAGGGCGCGCTACGAGCCGACCTAAAGCCGGTCGTTACCAGAGCGGCAAAGACCGTGTGGCGTTGCGGCATTTACGAATATCCGCCTTTGAGCCATTGGCCGGCGCAGCGGGGCTTGGAGCCGTCGGGTCCTTTTGTAGTTCTTGCGCACGAAGTCGCGCGCTCGCTCGGCAAGTCCGCAACGTGTGAACCTTTCTCATATGAGGATTTCTACAAGGGAAGCGACCGCATACCGGATATGGTCGTTGGTATGTTCAAAACCGCGCGGCGAGCCGAGCATGTAGCATTTTCAAGGCCGGTTTACAAAATCGGCTTACAGGGAATTTGTAGGCGGGACCAGCAAGGAGATATTCTTAAAGGTCTCAGGGAAGGCAATTTGAGCGTGGCTGTGTACTATGGAGAAGTGGGATGGGAGTTCGTAGAAGATGAGCTAAAGGACGCCTGCGAACAAAATCGTGTGGTGAAGCTAATCGGCGGACATCAGCTTGATACTATGAATCATCTCACGGAAGGTACCTATGACGTTGTGATTATGGACAGTCTCGCTTGCGCAAATTTCCTCGCCGAAAAGGATCATAGAAAGAAGTTTCGGATCGCATTCGATCAACCGCTTGATAAATTCGACGCATGTGTGAGTGTAAGGCCTGAAAATCGAGACCTGCTGCCGACCATTAACAACGCAATCGAACAGATTCGTAACTCCAGGGACTTCCTCGACATGGAGAACGAGGCTTTGGCTGGATTTGACAAGATTATTGAGCGGCGCGCTTTACGCGCGTAGCTAACCACCGAATGTGGCTGGCTGACAGCACACCTATCCAGCACATATGCGCTCGCTGGATCTGAAGGCGAATCCGCGTCATGTCGTCGTAACTTTCGCGAGGTCCCGATTGCCGACGCGTCGGTTTTCGCACCACACCTCCACGGCTTGCGCGTCGGCGATTGTGACTGCCCGGTCAAGGGCGGCGGCATCGTTCGCGCACTCCCAATCGTCAAACCGGAAGCAGCGCCCCGACCGTTCCAAGCGTTAAAACCTGTAGACTGCCATCGTGTATCGCCAATGATTCGTTACCCC
>JBEKDC010000209.1:0-12385 GCA_050014535.1 Rhizomicrobium sp. | reverse complement strand
GCTGACATCGCCGGACGTAATGCCGATATCGCCCGTGGCGCCGCCTGTCGATGCGAGGATTGAGCCATTTCCGACGAACGCATTCGCACCCGCGCCCACAGCGTTGATGTCGAGCGCAGTCGCGCCGATTGTGATGCCGCCGCTTTCGGACGAGGTCGCGCCGCCGATATTGCCGATGGCTGCATCGCTCTGCTGCGCGTCGCTTTCAACCAGGATCGTGCCGCCCGAAGACACGGAAATCGCGCCGCCGACGTTGCCCGATACATTGCCCCCGCCGTTGCCGATTTGCGCGTAAGGACCGTTGAGCGCATCGACCGTGACGTTACCGAGCGCCGCGACGTTAATATTGCCCGTGCCGGCGCCCGAATAACCAATCTGCGCGATGCCGTTGTCGGATTCGACGTCGAGATTGTCGGTCAGAACCGACATCGTACCGCCTGCCGTTCCCACCGCCGCATCGCCGGAAGCACCGGTGCCGCCGACCGTAACCGTCGCGCCGTTCAGGCCATAGGCGTTTGCGCTTTCGAGCTGCGACGCCGTTCCAAGCGTGGTCCCGTTCCAGCCCGCCACGACTGTGATGTCGCCGGTGCCGCTGTTTTGGAAACTGCTGTCGAACACGATGTTCGACATGGACAGGATCGTCAGCGAATTGGAACTCGTGTAGCTCACGTTGTTGTCGATGTTGAGCGTGTCGTCGGGATCGGTGAACCCAACGATGACGTCTCCGCCCGTGCCGTCTCCCGCACCGAGATCGCTCTCGATCATCTGCCGGAAGGAGGTACTGCCCTGGTCGTTCTCGGTGCCCGTGATGAGCGTGAAGGCTCCGTGCTCGCTGCCCTCGCCCGCGGTGAGATTGCCGAGCCAAGCCGGCGAGGACGGATCGCTGCCGCTGTCGAGATAGGTTTCGCCCCCGGCGGTGATGCTGATGTCGCCGCCGATCGTCGCCGCATTGATCTGCGAGCCGTCGCCATTGCCGATCATGGCATAGGAGCCGACCGTGTTGCCTGCGACGAGTATGCCGTCGCTGACCGATGTACCGCCGCCGATCAATACGACGTTGCCGGTAGCGGCGACGTTGATGTTGCCGGACGACGTGCCCGACATGCCGTAGCCGCCATTGCCGATTTGTGCGTAGAAGCCGGAGCTCGATCCGCTGGCGATACATACATTGCCGGAGCCGGTCAGGCACGGCGCGGAATCCTGATTGTAAACGGGCGCAGCGCTGCTCGTGGCGTAGACATTGATCGTGCCAGACCCTCCGTTGCCGGGAAATCCGATTTGTGCGTAACCGTGGAGACCGGCAACATCGACTTCAGCACCCGCGACCGTAGTCGTTCCCGTCATGCTGCCCACGGCAACGTTGCCGTTGGCGCTGCTGTCGCCGACGTCGACAATCCCGTTGTTCAATCCATAGGAGCCCGATGTGGTGAAAATATTCGCTGGAGCAACGCTCGGGTTCCAACCCGCGACCAGGGTGATATTGCCGGTTCCGGAATTGATCAGGGACGACTCGACATCGATGTTGTCCGCGCTGAGCAAGGTCAGGCTGTTGGGGCTGTTGTAGAGGAAGCCGTTGTCGTTTTTGAGGTCGATGCTTCCTTCGGTTTCGCCGATCGTGACATCGCCGCCGCTGCCCGCAACGCTTGTCGTTCCGAGCGCATATTCGACCATGGCGCTGAAATCGACGGGACCGGTGTCGCTTTCCGAGCCGGCGATCAAGGTAAGGTTCCCGGATGAAAGTCCGCCCGTTCCCGTCCGGTTGCCGAGCCATGCGTCGGACCCCGTGCCGGCGCTGCTGGCGAAATTCATCTGTCCGGTGACGTTGACGGTGATCGCGCCGCCGACCGTCTGCGCGACGGTCTGCGCGCCGTCGCCGTTTCCGATCATGCCGTAGGCGTTGGGAACTTCGGGATCGGAACCTCCGTCGGGAGAATTGTTGTAGATGCCGCCGCCGGCAACGGCGATATTGCCCGTGGCGGAAACATTGATATCGGCGGAAGACGTTCCGGTCACGCCGAAGCCCAGATCGCCGATCTGCGCGTAGGTTGTTACGTTATCGGTATTATTGGCGTTTTCGCGTCCGCCGATGACGCAGATATTCGCGTCGCCGTCGAAGCACGCACTAATGCCCGTCAGTTGGCCGGTGCCCGGCACGCCGTTGGCGACGACATCGATCGCGCCCGTGCCGCCACTGTTGTGATAGCCGATCTGCGCATAGCCCGAGAGACCTTCGATATAGATCTGCGCCGCGCCGATCGTCGTCGTGCCGCCCATGCTGCCGATCGCGACACCAGCGCCGCTGTTGACATATGTGCCGCCTTCGGAATTCGGGTTGTAGTCGTCGAGAGTGCCCGTGTCGCCGACGATCCAGACGAATTCGTTGTTTTGGCCGAACGCATTCGGCGTCGTCAGAACATTCGCAGGCGCTACGGACGCATTCCACCCAGCAAGGATCGTGAGGTTTCCGGTCCCGTCATTCTGAATCGAATAGGGGAGCGTGAGATTGTCCGTCGACAGCAGCGTCAGCGCGTTCGGGCTGTTGTATTCGATGGGCTCAGCGCCGAGATAGGTATTGATGAAATCCGTCTGCGCATTCGTCAGCCCGAAGGTGACATTGCCGCCGCTGCCTGCGGACGACGTCGTGCCGAGATCGGCAACCAGCATGTCCCCCAGCGTGGTCTGACCGGTATCACCCTGCACATAGCCCGTGATGAGCTGGACGTTGCCAGATTCGATCGAGCCTTCGCCCGCGAAATTGCCGATCCACGCGCTGCCGCCGCCTTCACCGACATTGATGACCGTGGTGCCTGGAGCATTGATCGAGATATTTCCGGTGATACTGCCCGACACATCGCCATTAAGCGAACCATTGCCGACCATCGCGTAACTGCCGTCACCGCCATAGCCATTGATGGTCAGATTTCCCGTCAGGTCGACGTCAATATCCCCACCGCCTGCGCCGTGATAACCCGCCTGCGCATAGCCGCTATCGGACTCGACGGTGAGATTGGCCGCCGCAAACGTCGTCGTGCCGCCTGCGCTACCGATCGCGACATCGCCGTTCGCGTTTTCGCCGCCGATTGTGATCGTGCCGTTGTTGTTGCCGTAAACGCCGGGATTGGTGAGCTGGGAAAGATTGGTCGTCACGCCGTCCCAGCCGGCGATCAGGTTGATGGCGCCCGAGCCGCTGTTCTGGACGCTCGCATTGGCGATGATGTCCTGGCTCGCAAGCAGGCTGAGGGTGTTCGAGCTCGAATAATCGACGGCGTTGCTGATGGTGATGTCGTTCGTCGCTTCGAGCGTCACATTGGTCGAGCCGAGCGCGTTGATGATCGTGGTCGGCGAGATATCCGATCCGCCAATGCCGTCGGTTCCGTCGGTTTCGATATCGATGTTCGTCGGGTCGAGCAGCCAATCGCCCGTCGTGCCCTTGGCGGCCGAAGTGATGACCTTGCCGGCGGCGCCGACTTGCACATTGCCGCCCGAGGTCTCGACCAGGCCGCCATTGCCGCCTCGTGCGCCGCCCGTGGCGCTGACGGTGCCTGCGAAATTCGTTGTGCCGTTCGACCAGATCGCAACCGTGCCGCCATTCCCGTTGACGATCGCATTAGCGCTGATGGTGGCGCTCCCGATATTGGTCGCGTTCGAATTGGCGATGGTGCCCTTGCCGTGCAATCCGCCGCCGATCTGGATCGTTCCGCCGCCCGCATCGCCGGACGCATTGATCGTGGCGCCGTTGGTCACGTTCACTGTCCCGCCCGCCACGTTGATGGCGCCGCCGGTTTGGCCCGCACTTTGGCCCGACGCGTCGATCGTGCCGCCCGCGTTCACGGTTCCGTCCGGACCCGCGTCGAAATCGATTTCGCCGTCATGCGACGACACACTGGTCGCTTCGATCTGGCCGGTATTGTTGATGACGTCGTCCTGGACATTTTGGGCCGCGCGCGCCGTCAGGAGAATTCGGCCGCCCGCCGCCGCAATCGTGCCGGAATTGGAGACCAGCGCCGAGCCTGAACCCGCGTTGCCGTTCGACGCGGACGTGACCGGCGCAACGATTTGATAGCGAAGCAGATTGTCGCCATTGAGATCGACGGTGAATTCGCTTGCGCCGCCGAGAACGACCGTTCCGAGATTGGCCTGAATGACGCCCTGGTTGGAGACCTGCGATCCGGAAAGCACCACCGAACCGCCTTGCCCGGCCGTGATCGCGCCCTGGTTGACGACAGATGCACCCGGCTTGCCGGCCTTGGTGAAACGATAGCGGCCATTGGTGAAATCGTCGTCGCTGAGATCGGATGTCGTGGCCAGCAGCGCGCCGACATTCACCTGCGAACCGTGACCGAACAGAATACCGTTCGCATTGATCAGCCAGATATTGCCGTTGGCGAGCAATTGCCCGTCGATGGTGGACGCATCGGGGCCCAGCACCCGATTGACCGTGAGAGAGCTCGCGTTCGGCTGCTCGAAGGTGATCGAGGAACCGGTCGGGACCGAGAAACTGTTCCAGTTGATCAGCGCTTTCTGACTTGTCTGGTCGACCACGGTCTGGGTCGAACTTGGTGTCGTGATCGTGGCGCTGCCGACTGCCACCTTGCCGCCCGTCGGTCCTCCGGCCATGGCCGCGGTCGATGCAAGCAGCGTCGAGGCGACCAGCGCGCTTGTCGCCAGCAGCATCGTATGCAGTAACTCGGAACCAGTGGGTCTCATCGTTCAGTCCTTTTCCTCGGCCCCCGCCTCAGAATGTGATTGCGACATCGACCAGGAGCTTCGTCGCTTCCTTGCCGCCGTCGCTTCCAGGAACGGCGCGCAACGTTCTCGCGCCTTCCAGGTCGAGATAGATGTTGTACGGAAACCAGAATCGCAGACCTGCGCCGGTCGATGCGATCGAAAAATTGCCCAGCGGAATTCCGGCGGCCGGCGGCCGCGCCATGTTCCACACCTTGGCAGAATCGAAGAACGCATAGGGTTGCAGGTTCTGCATCCAGAAATCCGGATATTTCGTGTCATAGCGCAGTTCGAATGAACCGCCAGCACCGCTGTCGCCCGTAATAGCGCCGGGATCGTAACCGCGCCCGATCTGCGTGCCGCCGAACAGAATCTGCTCGCCTGTGATCATCGGCTCGAACGCATATTGCCCGGTCCCCGCGATCGCGAAGCTGAACGGTGCTGCGAATGTGTTTGTGTAATGGACAAGCGCCGTCGCCTTGGTGAAGGTGGTGCGGCCGTCCAACGAAAGCTCCGGCGAATGGTCCGGCGTCGCGCCGAGAATCGGCAGGCCCTGGGCGACATCGAACGCGGAACTGAATACGCCGGAGAACAAATCGTTGCTCGCATAGCTGACGCTCATGTCGAGCACGCGCCACTGGTCGTGATTGATGCCCACGCCGAGGATATCGACATTCGCATCCTGAACCGTGAAGCCGCCGTCGAGCGTGACCGTGTCAGCGCGCGTGCGAATCAGCGGATAGGTCAGACGCGGCCCGACCGCCCAGCTGTCGGTGAGAATATCGGCCGCGCCAAGCGAGCCTCCGGGCACGCCATGGGTGACCGCGCCGAGGAGCGTGCCCATCAGGCCGTCGTCGCCGATTTCAGTGCGATAGCGCAGCTGGCCGGAATCCTGTTGCCGCAGGTTGCCGGGTGTCGTCGTGACGGTCGCATCGAGTTCGTCGCCGCCGAAAAGGCCGGCATAGGCAGCCGTGCCGGTCACGGTCCAGATGCCGGAGAAATGCGAACCGCGATTGGTCGATGAAAGCCCGCCTGTCAGCGGAGGCACCGTGACGGTGACGATGAGATCGGACGCGCCCGCAACACTCGGCGACGGCCGCAACACGCCGGTGGCGGACACGCCGGGAATGTCGTTCGACAGCAGCAGCGCACGCTCGATCGACTTGAGGCGCAACGGATGCTCGCGCACGAGCGGCGCCAGATAGGCTTTGATCTGGCCCTGTGTTGCCGCATCC
Organism: Rhizomicrobium sp.; assembly: GCA_050014535.1. Taxonomy (GTDB): domain Bacteria; phylum Pseudomonadota; class Alphaproteobacteria; order Micropepsales; family Micropepsaceae; genus Rhizomicrobium. The sequence goes on along the minus strand of JBEKDC010000209.1, from coordinate 6,425 downwards.
CCGCCCTGCACCGAAGTACCCTCGATGAAGCCTTCGACCACGCGAATGGTGAAGATGCCGTCCTTCACATGCTGCGGCGGCACATAGGCGCGCACGAGAAGATAACCGGCCGCGCGATACGCATTCTCGATGGCATCGGCGACATCGTAGATATTCGCCAGCGAGACATCCTTGCCGATCAGGCTCGCGTAAAGCGGGCGGAAGCTGTCCGGGCTCAAGGTGGTCGCGCCGACCACGCGGATATCGGCGAGTTTGAAACGGATCTCGTCGACCGCGCGCGGCACCGGCGAGCGATGAGGCGCCTCAACGCTGAAATCGAAATCCCCGGCAAACGCGCGCAGAGACATTAGGCAAGACGCGCTCAGAATCGTGAGCGCGAGGCCGATGCTTCGGCCCAATGTCCGCTCTCGAAGAGTTGAACCCGTGGCCACCAGCTTCCCCAGAAAGCGTCGTGTGTGCGGAGGGACCCGCCAACACCTGCCCGCAACGTATCAGCGCGATATAAAGCTAGGCAATCGGCCGGGACGCGAATTGCTGGGGGCTTCCTATTGAATATGTTGAAGATTCTTGGGATTCTGGGGAACTTTCGCTTCCGGCGCGCGGAACCGAATGGCCTAACTATATGATTTTTATATAAATCTTGAATTCGGACGCCGATGTGCGGCCTCCGGGCAGCGTAACCGACATGAATCTGTCATCCTAGCTCCCTAGCGTCGGCACCTTATACGAATCCATGCGGGTGATCATGTCTCTGGGGCTTCTGGTTGGTCGGTTCGGCAATTTCGTGCGCGAGACGCACACAACGCAGGCTGACCCCCTGCCGGTCCCACCCTTTCCCGACGGCCTCAACCATCTGCGCGAGGCGATCGGTCATCACCTGATTCCGCTGGTGTTGATCGCGAGATCCGACTGCGATTTCGATCCCAGAGAGCGCGACGCGATTGTCACTCATTGCGTGACATTCGCGCAGAGTCGGGGTGTGGAATTCGATGGCTCCGACACACTCGAATTTGTCGAATATATCGAGAGCTACCGGCCGAGCCTGATGCAGCTCGATCCCGCATTGATGCTCCTTGAGCGTGGAAGCCATGACGAGATGGCGGCGCTCCTGGCGGCGGCCCGCGCCGTGATCGAAGCCGACGGAGTGATCCGTCCGGAAGAAACGAAATTCCTGGACGAACTCAACGAAGAGTTGGCGCGATTCGCAGCGGGGTCGTAACCGTTTGCGGATTGCCTGTTGGCGGAGACCGGCGCAGCATGCCTGCAACTTCATCTTCCGGGTGAGAACACCCTGATAAAACATTGAATGAACTTACTTCTTTGAGCGAGTTGAACTTCAAAATGTATTGCAACGAGGTGACGTCGCGTGGTCGCACGGCGGAACGATCGCGTATCGCACGCCGAACTCTTCTAAGCGCGATCGGCACCGCGGCTGCGCTGATTTCATTGCCGCCTGCCCTGGTGGCATCGCGGCCTCGGACTGGTTTTGATTGGCACAGGCTCGCGCTTGATGTGCGCGGCGAGATGGCTTGGGCCTGGCGCAATTATGTCGAGCGGGCATTCGGCCACGATCAGATCAAGCCCGTGAGCGGAACCGCCGAGGAGTTCCTGATTCCCGGTGGGCCCGGGCTCGGCCTTTCCATCGTCGAGGCGCTCGACACTTTATATGTAATAGGCCTCGACGCCGAACTCGAAGAAGGCGTGCGTTGGATCGAGGGCAATCTCCATTTCGACATCGACGCCGAAGTACAGGTGTTCGAGACGAATATCCGCATGGTGGGCGGGCTGCTCTCGGGTTGGCTGGCCACGAAGAACAAGCATCTGCTCGAGCTGGCGCGCGATCTGGCCGACCGCCTGCTGCCGGCCTTCGCGAAATCGCCGACCGGTATGCCCTATCGATTCGTCAATCTGCGGACGGGCGCGGCGCGCGATCCGGCGAGTTATCCTGCCGAAATCGGCACTTACATTTCGGAATTCGGCACGCTGTCGCGCGCGGTGAACGACACCAGCTACTACGACGCCGCGAAAAAGGCCGCGAAAGCCTGTTTCGACCGGCGCTCGTCCATCGATCTCGTGGCCGACAACATCGATATCGAAACGGGGAAATGGCTCAGCCGGCGTGCGAGCATCGGGCCGCCGTCGGATTCCTATTTCGAATATCTCTATGGCGGCTGGCGGCTGTTCGGCGATGTGGATTTCAAACACTGGTACGACGTGCATGCGAAGGCCATCGCAGCGCACCAGATCGAAATTCTTGACGGCCGGCTCTGGTTCACGCAGGTGGATTTCGAAACCGGCGCGCGCATGGATCGCCATCAGAGCGAACTCGCGGCGTTCTATGCCGGCCTGCTCGCGAAAGCGGGCGACATGGAACACGCGCGCGCCTATCTCGATTCCTGGGCCGATGTGCAGACGCGCTTCGGCGTGCTGCCGGAAGGCTTTGACTACGGCACATTCCAGGCAACGCGGCCGACCAACGAGTTGCGTCCCGAATTCGTCGATTCCTGTCTCGCGCTGTTCGTGCATAGCGGCGACGAACGCTGGCAGGAGCTCGCGCGCATCCACTACGAAAATATGAAATCGACCAGTCGCGCGCCTTATGGCTACACGATCATCGACGACATCACCGCGAAGCCCATGAGGCAGGGAGATGCGTGCCCCGGCTACTGGTGGGCCGAGCAGATGAAGTATTACTACCTGCTCTTCTCCGGCACCGACCGCTTCAACTACAAACGCAATTACCTCTCGACCGAAGGAAAAATTTTGGACGGATTGAGATGACGTCCTAATTTCACCATGGCCGCCCTTGAGGCGGCCACCCGGCGGCCGCGTGTCAACGCGGCCAATGACTCTGTCATGTCATCCAAGAATAATTCAGCTCGCGAACGCTCGCTGACTGGCTGGCTGCCTTGGAAGGCGGCCATGGAGAGATATGGGATCGCGCACAACCTAAAGGAACCGCTCCAACCTATCGCGGATAATGCTCTCCGCCTGCGCCATGATTCGGTCGATCAGTTCCTTGCAAGTCGGCACGTCGTTGATCAATCCCACCACCATGCCGCAGGACCACGCGCCTGCCGCCATATCGCCGTCTATCATGATCTTGGGATAGACGCCCGCCACTTCTGGAATGATGTCTTCGAATTTGATATTGGCGCCCAGCGTTTTCTCTTTTGCCAGCAGCCTTTCGACGGCGGGATTGTCGAGCACGCGTTCCGTGTTGCGCAATGAACGCATGATCAGGCGCGTATCGAGTTCGGATGCGGCAACGATCGCCTGCTTCACATGCTCATGAATGGGCGCTTCCTTCGTCGCCATGAAGCGCGTGCCCATGTTCATGCCGTCCGCGCCCATGGCCAGCGCGGCCACCAGCGAACGTCCATCCGCCATGCCGCCGGAGGCGACAAACGGAATCTTGAGTTCGTCCGCTGCGCGCGGCAGCAGGATCATGTTCGGGATGTCGTCCTCGCCCGGATGACCGCCGCATTCGAAGCCGTCCACGCTCACCGCATCGCAGCCGATCGCTTCGGCTTTGAGCGAGTGGCGCACCGAGGTGCATTTGTGGATGACCTTGATTCCGTGTTCCTTTAGTCCCGGCAGCCATTTGGCCGGGTTGTTGCCTGCCGTCTCGACGATCTTCACGCCCCCTTCCACGATCGCGCGCACATAGGCCGGATAATCGGGCGGCGAGACCGAGGGCAGGAATGTGAGATTCACGCCGAACGGCTTGTCCGTCATCTCCCGGCAACGCGCGATTTCCTTCGCGAGCAACTCGGGCGTGCGCTGCGTGAGGCCGGTGATAATGCCCAGCCCGCCTGCATTCGAGACGGCCGCTGCCATTTCGGCAAAGCCGACAAAATGCATTCCGCCCTGGATGATCGGATGCCGGATGCCGAACATTTCTGTGATGCGCGTTTTCACGGTGCCCCCTTCGAACGGCTGTGTGGCCATAGGATGGCCCACCATGACGCTGTCGTCCACAGCGCGCGCTTGGCCCTCTCGAGGGGAAACGATTCAGGTTACTGGACGGGGCTGTTATGAATGCCCGATGTGGATATTGGTGAGAGTCGACATCAAACCGAAGACCTGCAAAAGCCAGATCACAACGCCGATAACAACCACCGCGTTGAGAATGCCTTTAATCTTCCCGTCCATCGGGACATAGGTGTTGACCAGCCAGAGCACGACGCCGACCGCGACCAGAATGAGGACAAGATTGACTAGCGGCATGGCGGCTATTCCCCTGATTTGCGTAGATCAAAACGCCTCGAACCGAGAATAGTTCCCTGACGCTGCGAGCGACTCGCGGCGCGAGCCGCCTGCCCGTCGAGCGCTCAAATTCCGCCCAATCCGCAAGAACACTGAGGGAACCATTCGTTTCCGGCTCGGCAGAACTCTGTTAGGGTACTCCGCTTCCGATGATCGGGATCGGCGGAAATACGTCCGTCTGAACGATCGGCTTGTTGCCGGTCGCCGCGACAAAACTCGACACTGCGGGGAATTTCACAATGGGCAGCACTTCCAACCATTTTCGCAGTTCACTGAAATGCTCCGCCTCTTTCGATTGGAGGTGCGTGGCGTCCGGAGTTGGAGCGGGTCTGCTGCTGGCGCTTGGCGCGTTTCCCGCATTCGCCAATCCGGGCATTGGCACTGTTTCGACAGGCGCGGCGTCGATTGCGACATCGTCGAACAAGACGCAGATCGATCAAACGAGCGAAGACGTCGTCATCGACTGGTCAAGCTTCAATGTCGGCGCGGGCCAGACGACGCAATTCGTGCAGCCCAACGCGCAGGCCATCGCCGTCAACAGGATTGGCGGCGCCGCGCCGTCTCAGATTCTCGGAACACTGGATGCGAACGGCCGCATCGTGTTGATCAACGGCAACGGCATGCTGTTCGGCCAGGGCTCGCAGGTGAACGTCGGCTCGCTGGTCGCGACCTCGACGGGAGGTTCGGACTCGGACGTTCTCGCAGGCAAGTTTACCCAGGCCGGCAACCAGACCGCTTCGGTCGTCAACCAGGGGACTATTCGCGCCTCGCAAGGCGGCCTCGTCGCTCTCGTCGCGCCAAGCGTGACGAATGCGGGCACGGTGAACGCAAAGTTCGGCACGGTCGCGCTGGGAGGCGCCAACACATTCACCGTCGATTTTTCAGGAGACGGTCTGGTGTCGTTCGCAGCACAAGGCACCGGACCCGCCAGCGTGAGCAATACCGGCAGGCTTGTCGGCGCAAACGTTTCGTTGACGGCTCGCGCCGCGGAAGGGCTTGCGACGGGTGTGGTCAATATGAGCGGCACGATCATCGCGCAGACCGCGCGTCAGGTTGGCGGCACCATTGTGCTCGACGCAGGCGATGGCGGCGATATCGCCGTGTCGAACGCAAAGCTTTATGCCTCGGCTGCCAATGGCGGCGGCAGCATCCAACTCGGCGGCTGGAACGAGAACTCTGTCACGGTCGACAAAGCGAGCGTGCTGAGCGCATCCGCGCACACCGCCGGCAATGGCGGCGCGATCTCCGCAATTGCCACAAACATCAGCTTCGAAGGCGTCGCGTATGCGCGAGGCGGTTCGCAATCCGGCAACGGTGGCTCCATCGAGACTTCCGGTCATGTGATCGACACGCAGGGCGCGCGCATCGACGCCTCGGCTGCGTTCGGAACGACGGGCAGCTGGTCGCTCGATCCGGAGAATGTCACGATCTCGTCGGCCACAACCACCAACGGCTCGCTCTCCGGCGGGGTGTTCACGCCTTCGGGGGACAACTCCATTCTGAACGTGACGATGCTGAAGGATGCCCTCAATCTCGCCAATGTCGAGATCACGACCGGAAGCACCGGATCGCAGGCCGGCGATATCGTGATTGCCTCCAACCTCACCTGGTCGAAAGCCAGGACGCTGACATTAGACGCCTATCATTCGATCGCGGTCGATGCCGCTGTGACCGTGAAAGGCGCCGGCGGCCTCGACCTCATCACCAATGACGGCGGCACAGGCGGCACGTTCAGCTTCGGCGGCGCCAACGACCACGTCGTCTTCGACAATCTGTCGAGCGCACTTGCAATCAACGGCAACGTCTACACGCTCGTCGGAAATATCGCGACGCTGGCAAGCGATATCAAAAGCAGCCCGTCCGGCTACTACGCACTCGCCAACGATTACAATGCGAGCGCTGACGGAACATACGCAACCTCGCCGATCTCGGTGACGTTCACCGGCATGTTCGAAGGGCTGGGAAATACGATTTCAGAACTCACGATTGATAACACTTCAGGTTCTGCGCGCCTTGGGCTTTTTGCGACGATCGGGACGGGAGCCTTGGTCGAAAATATTGATTTGACAAAAGTTAACCTCATCACCGGCAGCACCGAGGAAGGTTACGCTGGGACACTTGTGGGATACGACGAGGGCACCGTATTCGACGTGTCG
>JBEKDC010000208.1:0-6434 GCA_050014535.1 Rhizomicrobium sp. | reverse complement strand
GGCCGAATTGCCGGACCGCGCCGATCTTGCCTATCAGGTCGCCCGCCACGACATCGCCGCCCATCCCCCGCTGGATGAAATCGGGAGGAACGCTGAATGCCTCGACCACGAGACCGTCGGCCTCGCTGGCATTCCACATCACAGCGCCGATGAGGACGACGATCAGGGCGCCGACCGCGACCAGCATGATCTGCAGCGCGCCCTTCATCTGGTCGTTGAAGCGGCGCCAACGCAGATGCGAAAGCTCGAACGCATTCTGCTCGACGAGATTCTGGCTTTGCAGTTTCGCAAGCCGCGTCTGCTCTTCCAAATAGGCGTCCGCCTTCGCCTGGCTCGCGCCCGCAAATGCGAGGGGTTCCGCAGCCGCCCCGGTGCGCTGGATGCCTGCAGGCGCGTCGTCCGCTTCTTCAGCCATGCGTGACCCTTCCGAGTTCGGATTTCTCCGAAGGAGTGAGTTCGAAGCCGGCCGCGGCTTCGAACTGCTTTTTCGCATCGGCCGAATTGCCGGCCCACACCAGCGCCTCGCCCCATTTGAGATGCAGGCGGCCCCAATTCGGTGCGTATTTGTCGGCTTCCGCGAATTTCGCCAGCGCGAGGTCGGAGCGGTTCTCGCGGATCAAAGACTCGCCCCACATCTCCAGCGGATCAGCGAAGTGGGGACCCTTGGCGTTAGCCGATTGGAATTTCGCAATGGCGCCGTCGTAATCGCCTTTCGCGAGCAGCATGGTGCCCCAGTCCGTATTGGCGAACGGAATGTCTGGAGAGCGCTTGGAAACGATGGAGAATATCTGCGCTGCTTCTGCCCAGGCGTGTTTCGCCGCGGCGATGTTTGCGCGCGCGCGCATGCAGATGTCACAATCGGGCGCGGTCTTGGCGATCATGCCCTCCGCGTCCGTGAACCGGCCCGCATGCGCGAGCGCAAGTGCGTAACCGGGCCAAACGAATCTGCGCACGTATTCGCGCTGCGTTGGATCGGCAAGGTAAAGCAATTCCGCCTGCCGGCCGGCGGCGACCGCAGCGTTCCAGTCCTCCTGCGTCACTGCGATCCGCATCCGCGCCTCTTCGATCTGCGGGTTTGGCGTACCTGCGTCCGACTTCGGGGGAATGGAGTTTGCAGACGTGCGGGCCGATGCCACATCGTGGTCCGCGGCGTCTTCCTCGGCGCGCGGAAGAGGCCCCGAATAGTCCTTGCCGTTTGCGACGAATGTGTCCTCCGCCTCAAGGGCCGCGGTCCAATCCCCCATAAGCCGGTCCCTATGGTACGCGAAGTAGAGCGGAGCGGTAGCGACCAGGCCGGGATCGAGGTCGGCGACCTCCGCTCCGTGCCAAAGGCCGATATTGCGCGAAGACAGACGCCATGCGGCTTCGTCGTGACCCAAAATATTCTCGACGCTGGCGAGCCAGCCGACCGCCGTCGGATTTTGCGGGTCGAGCGCCGCCGCAATGCGTGCTTTGGCGAGCGCCGCTTCGAAGTTGTTGGAGCCCACCAGAAGGCCGGCCCAGGCCGCGTAGGCGACGGCGCGATCATGCGCATCGCCGGTCTTCGTCAGGGGGACGACCGCAGCCAGCGCTTCGGGTACCCGCTTGTTGGCCCCGAGCCAGTCGAGGTAGCGCAGAGGCCGAACGGCGGCGAACATATGCTCGGCCGCCTTCTGAAGCAGCGCATTCAGATCCTCGCCTTCGCTAGTCGCGCCCGGCTGCCCGCCCGCGCGGATGGTGAGTGCGTAGCCCTTCGCCGTACGTACCAAGTCGCCGGTGACGTGCGTTTCGTGACCCAGCCATTCGCGAAGGTACCGATCGAGCTCGCCGATGGAAATTCCCGTCTCCGGAATTTCAACGCGCACCTCTTCGGAATTTCCTGCGTGATAGGAGCCCGCGCCCTGGACGACGGAACCGACGGACGACTGCATGCGACCGAAGTTATCGAGTATGCGACCGGCCAGCACGCTCCCCGTCATGCCCGATTGCGCCGTGTCCGGCGGCACGGAGAATGCGTCCACCACCAGATCGCGATCCTCGGCGGCATTCCACACCATCGTGCCGAGACCGCAGACGATCAGGAGTACGATCAACCCGGCCGCGATTTCCAGCGCAAAGCGCGCATAATCGCCGAAGCGGCGGAAACGCAGATGGGAGAGTTCGAACGCGTTCTGCTCGAACAGATTCTGCTTCTGGAGCCGCGCAAGCTCGGTCTGCTCGCGCAAGTAAGCGCGCGCTTCGGCAGACGCATCGTCGTGCATTGCAATCCCGACGGCCGCCGGATCGCCGGCATCGGTCAGGGAAGATCGCTCGATGTCCTCAGCCATCAGCGACCTGCATTCTGGTGAGTTCCGAGCCTTCGGACGGCGCGAGATCGAGGCCTGACGCGATGGCGAACTGCTTTTGCGCGCCGATCCTGTCACCCGACCACAGCAACGCCTCGCCCCATTTGAGATGCAGCCGTCCCCAGTTTGGTGCGTATTTGTCGGCTTCTTCGAATTTCGCGAGCGCGAGATCGGAGCGGTTCTTGGCGATCAGCGCCTCGCCCCACATTTCCAGCGGGTCGGCGAAGTGGGGACCTTTCAGGTTCGCGAGCCTGAACTTGGCGATGGCGCCGTCGTAATCGCCTTTCGCGAGCAGCATCGCGCCCCAATCGGCATAGGCAAAGGGAATTGATGGGGCTTGCCTTACCGCATCGTCAAACCACCACGCGGCGGCGTCCCATTTCTTCCGAGCCGCATCGATGTTCCCGCGCATGCGCACGCAGAGATAACAATCGCCCGGCGTCTTGGCGATGATCGCATTCGCGTCAGAGAAATTGCCGAGCCGTGCATCGGCGTAAGCCAGCCAGGGACGCGTCGCGACCGGCAACAGAGCCCAATTTCCCGTCTGACGCAGATTGGGATAGCCCTCGATCGCGATAAGCGCGTCGCGCGCCGCTTGCCATCGATCGAGTGCGATTGCGCGCATGACCTCCGGCAGCGGCGGCGAGCCCCAAAGGTCCTCCAGGCGTATCCCAAATGCTGCACGGTCCTCATTTGGGTATTCGGGATCGGCTGCCTCCGAGCCGGCTATGTCGTGGTCCAGCGCAAGATCGTGGCTCGCCTCCAGCGGCATCGCCAAGTGCGCCTCGCTGTAGTCCTCCTGCGACTGGACCTGCGGTGCGCGCAATGCAGCGGCGCGAAAGTCGCCAAGCGACTCGTCCAGAGCAACCGATTCCTCGACAATGTCGATCGCCACTGCGTTTGGCGCGTAGTGGGCCGACCCACCGTTTCGCAGAAGGGAGAGCGAACGCATCGTTTCCCGCAACGTATCTTCGTTGTGGCCGAGGAAGCTGCCGTCTCCCGCCATGTTGACATGAACGTGCGCCAGATCGGGATCGAACCGGTCTGCCATTTGCTGCATGGCGAGGGCCCGGCGGAATTCACCTTGGCTGTCGAGCAAGGTTCCGAATCGGGAGTAGGCCCAGGCGCGCTCCTCCGCCGGGCCATAAAGCGCAAGGGAACGCGTTGCCGCCGCCGCTTCGGCGGCGCGGTCGTGCTGCTCGAGAAACATGATGTATCGATAGGACTGATTCTGCCCGTAAACGTATTCCGCCGCGGCAGCGACGAGCCGGTCGAGATTACCTTCCGGCCCGCGGAAAACCTTCGCCTCACCGTTGCCCGCCCGAGCGCTTACGGCTATGCCGTTTCCATCGTGCCATACTTCTCCCGTCACGCGCGTCTGATGGCCGAGCCAGGAGGAAAGGAAGCGATACGCTTCGCCGACGGAAACGCCGGTGTCGGGAATCTGCACCTTGATGTCGTTTCCCCAGTCGTTCCGGAATGTGCTGGCAGCGCGGATCGTATCGGCGTGCGATTGGACAAAGGCAATCCGGTCCTGCACCTGTGTGGCAATGACTTGTCCGGAAAGGCCCTTCGCCGTCAGGTCGGCCGGCACGTCGAACGCTTCGATCACGAGCGCGTCGTCGTGCGCCGCCGCCCAGACGGCCGCTGCCATCGCGACAACAACTGCTACGGCAATCGCCGCAACCGCGAGTTCGAACGTGACTTTCAGCACATCGCTCACATGATGAACGCGGTGCGACCATCGGCGCAGGTTAAGCTCATGCGCGAGCTCTTTCGCCTGCAGGCGGACGAGAATCTTCTGTTCCTGCGTGAGCTCGCGTTGTTCGTCCACAAGGGCATCCGCCTTTTCGCGGCTGGCCGCGCCCAATACGGACCAGGCCGCTCCATCCGGCCCGGAGGAAGGTGTTTCGCTTCGAGCGGATGTCGCCTCGTCTTCAGACATGCGGCGCCGTCCATTTCGCGAGCGAGGTTTTGTCGACTGCCGAAAGATCGAGACCGGCGGCAATCAAGAATTGCTTTCGCGCTTCGTCCTTGCGCCCGACATAGCCGAGCGCCTCGCCCCATTTGAGATGCAGCCGTCCCCAGTTGGGTGCGTATTTGTTTGCTTCTTCGAATTTCGCCAGCGCGAGATCGGAACGGTTCTTGAGCATCAGCGCCTCGCCCCACATCTCCAATGGATCGGCGAAGTGCGGGCCCTTGGCGTTGGCAGACTCGAACTTCGCGATCGCGCCGTCGAGATCGCCTTTCGCCATCAGCATCGCGCCCCAGTCTGAATAAGCGAAGGGAATGTCCGGCGCCTGGCGCACGCCCGCGGCGAACCAGCGCTCCGCGCCCAGCCAGTCGCGACCGGCGGCAGCAATTTTGCCGCGCATCCGAACGCAGTCGTAGCAGTCGAGCGGCGTCGCCCGGATCATCGCCGCGGCGTCCGACGCGTCTCCGGTCATGGCTTTGGCGTAGGCGAAGTACGCCAAGCTGCGCTTCAGTCTCTCTTTGCCGGACACGGGCGCCTTCGATGGCGCCGTCGGCTCGGCCAGGAGCGCTTGTATCGCCTGGCCGGGGCCGCTCGCTTGAAGCCATCGACCAAGACCGATATCGGCGACCAGCTCGGCCTGCGGCAAACTATTCAAATTTGTAATAGGCGCGCCGAAGCGCGCTCTCGCAGCCCGGATAGCCGATTGGACAGCCACCTCCGCGACATCGGCGGCCGGCCCGTCATGATCGAGCCCGAAGTCTCTCACCGATTCGGTCAAAGGGCTGATCGGCGTAAGGCCTAGAGACGCATCTGTTTCTGCCGCGCGCTCGAATTCCGGGGCCGCCATCCGGAAGTCTCCGCGGTACCTCGCGGCGTAGGCTTGTTGCCAAGCTACGAGGCCTGCCACCACGCCTGGTGGTTCGCCATCCGAATTGCGGCGCGATAGCGGGAGCGCATGCTCGAACGCCGCCAACGCAGCTTCGTCATGTCCAAGGCTGCGTTCGGTCTCGCCCAAACCGTCCCACGCGGCCCCGCTGTCGGGAGCTATGCGCACGGCGTCCTGGGCTCGCGCCACCGCGCCGGGTACGTCGCCCATGTCCATGAGCGCGAATTGCAAGTTGTGGTCCGCCCAGATTCGGTCTTCGCCGGGAGGTCCGTCAGAAAGCGCGATGAACATCCGCAGACTCTCGTCCCTACGATCGTGCTCAGATAGATATTCCGCCAGGCGATAGGGCTGGGTGCGTCGATAGATTGCTTCGGCGGATTGTTGCAATAGCCGGTCCAGATCGGCGTCCGTGCCTGAGAAGCTGTCGCCGGCGTTCGCGCCTACCCTCGCCGTGATCGTCAGGCCGGCTTGCGTGCGGAAGACTTCGCCGGAGATGCGGGTCTGATTCCCCAGCCATTGGCGGAGGAAGCGGTTGAGGTCGGAAATGGAGATGCCGGTCTCCGGAATCTCGACTTTGAGATCGTCGCCCCAGTTGGTCTGATAGGTCTGCGCGGGACGGTCTGAAGCCGTTGCGGCTTGCATGGCCGCCAGTTTGTCGAGCACCTGGGCTGCGACCACCTGGCCCGTGAGGCCTCGCTGGCTGAGCTCGGGCGGCACCTGGAAAGCTTCGACGACGAGCCCGTGATCCTCTGCTGCGTTCCAGATCGCGCTTGCGATGAATGCCACGACGGCAAGCGCAATTATCGCTATGGCGAGTTCGAACGACATTTTGAGAACGTCGCTGAGGTGGCGCACGCGCAGCGACCAATGCCGCAGACTGTCTTCGCGTCGCAGCTCTTCGGCCTGCAGATGCGTGAGCGTAATCTGCTCGTCGACGAGATCGCGTTGCCTCTTCAGATAGGCATCGGCCTCGGCGCGACTTGCGGCGCCGAGCACGCCGAACGCCGCCGCATCCGGCGAAGGCGGCTCGCGGCCGGGGTGGGTTTCCTCAGCCATGCGCGTTCCTCATGCGGGCCAACTCGGATTTTTCGGACGGCGAAAGATCGAGCGCGGCAGCAATGTCGAATTGCTTCTTTGCAGCATCCCGCTTTCCGGACCACAGCAACGCCTCGCCCCATTTGAGATGCAACCGTCCCCAGTTCGGTGCGTATTTCGCAGCCTCCGCGAATTTCGCCAGCGCGAGATCGGA
>JBEKDC010000207.1:0-6436 GCA_050014535.1 Rhizomicrobium sp. | reverse complement strand
TTCACTGTGGCGACAAATGTGAAGGTCTACTTCTGTGATCCGCAAAGCCCGTGGCAGCGAGGCAGCAATGAAAACACCAATGGGCTACTGCGGCAGTATTTTCCTAAGGGCACAGATCTCTCGCGCCATAGCCAGGCAGAACTGAATCGGGTTGCGCTGCGGCTAAATCAAAGACCCCGAGAGACCTTGGGTTTTCAAACGCCGGCAGCTAAACTTCGCGAAAGTGTAGCGTCGATCCCCTGAGCCCGCACTCAATTCTGTTCAGGACGGGCGTTCCTGAAGGCGGCTGCCCATTGCCTTGCGAATGTGGGGAAGCCCCCTTGGTTCGATTGGCCCGCCGAGGAAGCGGGCCGGGGAAATGCAGCGGGATATACTGGTCGCCATCGGCGCCGGCTTTGGCGGAATGCTCGGCTGGGGCTTTGCGGATTTCTTCGCGAAGAAGACCATAGATAGGCTTGGCGGTATCGAGACCCTGTTTTGGGGTCAGGTCATCGGCATTGTCCCGCTGGCTATTCTTCTCGCCTTCTTTCCGACCATCCCAGCGCTCGACGGCTCCGAATGGGCCTATGTCGCCGTCCTCGGCGTTTGGAGCGGCCTCTCATACATCCCAACTTATGTCGCCTTCGGCAAAGGGCAGGTCAGTCTCCTGTCGGCGCGATCCATGCGTGAGAACGAAGCTCTTGGTGCCTCCTTCGCTCACGCGAACGCCGAACCCAGAGAGCACGTCGTCAGTGTAGTAGATGACACCTTTCTCGGGTGCTTTGAGCGCTTTGACGCTCATATCTGTGAGTCGCATTAGTCTCTCCATAGTCTCGCGCGTAGCGCGCGAAGCGGTGAATACGAATGTTCTCCGCTGGTAATTTCACCAGACGGAAAGTCAATCGTTTCAGAGACTTAGGAGAAGCTATGTGCAGCGATGAGCAGACATCAATTTGTATTACGAATGCGGTGCTCTACCGGCTGAGCTAAGGCGGCCCGACCGAAGCGAGGCGCTTCGGTGCGCCGGGAAAATACGCAGGATGGGCTCCCAGAGCAACAGGGCACTTCTGCGGGCGAATTCGGGCTTCGTCGGGCTCAATCGGCGGGGCGACAAGGTCACGGCAACGGTCGGTCTTCAAGCGAGGCGTGACCGTTTCGTCGACGCATTTGAGAAATTGCCGATTGCTTTCCGGAGCAGACCAAAAAAAGCAAGAGCGGCGCAACGCTTTTGAGAGCAGAAACACCAAAGCAATTAACAGCGCCAATTGCCTTCAGGCTCAAATCAGCTGCAGTCGCTGGTAGCGGTAAATGTCGCAGTGCTGATCTGGCCGCTCACAACTTCAAGAAACGAGGTATGCATGAGGGAGTCTTGGGTAGGATCAAAACGGCCCGTGAGAACGAGATAGCCATTGTTGGGTAGCGAGGCGAATGCCATCAGCACACGGTCGATGAGGTAGTACTGCCCGGCGACGGACGTACCCGCGATCGTAAAAGTGCCGCTGTCCTGCCGATTGTCTACGGTGCCTGTCTCGGTGAAGTCGAAGCAGGCGCTTTGCCCATCGAGGCTGGCCGGGTGCGCGTTCATGAGCGTGACAGTCCAGCTGCCGCTGAAGTCGCTGCCTGCTGCGGCCGGAATGCTCATGACGGCAATGGGCAATGCCATGATCAATGCACGAAGCGCCGACATGTTTGGAATGCTCCAAGAAATCAGCCGACGGACCCGAGGGCTTGAGCAAGCAATACTGTGTTTCGGCGGTTCACTCAAGCTTGTGACCCCTTCGGTAACGTACAGTTTCCCCCGGCTTGCCGGTGGATTGATCAGGTCGCGCGTCAGCGGTTGTTCAAGTTGACGTCTTCCAATTGCGCAATATGCAATATGTACATACAAACGAAGCTTCGGACCGGCCGGGCTGTGACGCTCATAGCTAGCGCGAAGCCCTGAACCATCACCGACGGGACCACTCGGGTGGATGACGATAAGATCACCGCTCAGTAGAGTCGCGCAGACAGCCAAACTCTTGGTGCTCACCTGAGCCAGTATTTTGTCGGATCGGTTGGACGCGTATTTCTCATCCGGATGCGGAAAAATCTCTACTATCGGCGCGGGACGAATGGCACGGTCATTCGCATGAAAAATCTAATGTTGCTGCTCGCATTGCTTTCTCCGACGCTTGCGCCTGACGCGCAACTTGCAGTTACGGACATAGGCGGCCGAGCCGGGTGGTAGCCCACTGGATTTCACGCGGCTGAAAAGGCTAGCGTCCGCGCCGTCACACAGGCGGTTGGGCGATTATGATCAGGATTTTCGGCGCTGCGGCGTTGCTCATTTTGACGGTTGCGTTGGCGCAGGCACAGGAACCGCTCGCGACCGCGCTCACCAGCGATCTCCACTGGCGCGAGCTCGGGCCGTTTCGCGGCGGCTGGGCGACTGCCGTCGAAGGCGTGCCTTCGAAGCCAGATACCTTCTATTTCGGCGCGGCCGGCGGCGGCATCTGGAAGACGGACGATGCGGGGCAGACCTGGCAGCCGCAGTTCCAGCACGGGCCCGCCGCCTCGATCGGCGCGCTTGCGGTGGCGCCTTCGAATCCGAACACGATTTATGTCGGCACGGGCCAGCCGGAGCCGCGCTACGACATTGCCGCGGGACTCGGCGTTTTCAAATCGACCAACGGCGGCGCGCATTGGACGCCGCTGGGTCTTGCCGACACACGGTATATCGGCTGCATCTGGGTCGACCCGAAGAACGAGAACATTGTGCTGGTGGGTGCGCAGGGACATTTCTTCGGGCCCAGCGCCGACCGCGGGCTTTATCGTTCCACCGACGCCGGGAAAACCTGGTCGCAGGTTCTCAAAATCAATGACTGGACCGGCGTGGTCGACATCGCGAGCGATCCCGCAAATCCCAAGCTGGTTTTCGCGAGCGCCTGGGAAGCGCATCAATATCCCTGGCAGAGCTATTTCACGCCCGTCGTCGGGTCCGGAAGCGCGATTTACAAATCCGCAGACGGCGGCGTGACCTGGCACAAATTGTCCGGTGGCGGCTGGCCCACATCTGCGTTGGGCCGCATCGGGCTCGGTGTGACGCATCTGGGAAAAAACACGCGCATCTATGCGGCAGTGGATTCGAAAGCGGCCGGCGGCCTGTGGCGCTCGGACGACGGCGGCGCGCATTGGACGCGCGTGAACGATTCGGATGCGTTCACCAACTGGTATGCGAGCCGGCTCACCGTTGCGCCGAACGATCCCGATGTCGTCTACACCGTCGGCCAATCGATCCGGCGCTGCGCGCAAGGCGGCAAGACCTGCACGATCGTCAAAGGCGCGCCGGGGGGAGACGACTACCATCACATCTGGATCAATCCGCTTCATCCCGATCGTATGATCACGGGCTCGGACCAGGGTGCGGTCGTGAGCGTGAACGGCGGGGCGACCTGGAGCAGCTGGTACAATCAGCCAACTGGACAATTCTATCATCTGGCTGCCGACAACCGCTTTCCCTATTGGATCTATTCCGGGCAGCAGGACAGCGGCACGGTCGGAATCGCCAGCCGCAGCGATTACGGCGAGCTCACCTATCGCGATTGGCATCCGGTGGGCGGCGACGAGCGCGATTACGATATTCCAGATCCGGCAGATCCCGCGATCGTCTACGGTTCCGGACTCGGCGGACACATCAGCAAATGGGACGAGCGCACCGGCCAGGTCGAGGACGTGACGCCATGGCCCGAAGACACTTACGGCAAGCGACCGACGCTTTCGAAATATCATTATCTGTGGGTGACGCCGCTGGTGTCTTCGAATGCCGGTCCCGCATCGCTTTATCTCGGCGGACAGGTGCTGTTCCGCTCCCGCGACCAGGGCAAGAGCTGGACGGTGATCGGCGGCGATCTCACCGGCAAGACCGCAAACGCGAAGAACTGCGACGGCGACGTGTTGCCTTCCGACGCCAAGGATTGCGGCTATGGTTCGATCGCGACCATTGCGCCGTCGTCGCGCAACGCAGACGAAATCTGGGTCGGGACCGATGACGGGCTGATCCAGCGCACGACCGACGGCGGCGCGCATTGGAGCAATGTGACGCCGCCGACCATCGCGCTATGGGCAAAGGTGCAGTCGCTCGATCTTTCGCCGCGCGAAGACGGCGTCGCCTATGCCGCGGTCGACGGCCACCGCATCGACGATTTCCAGCCGCATGTGCTGCGTACGCGCGATGGGGGAGCGAGCTGGCAGGAAATCGACGCAGGCTTGCCGCGCGATCATTTCGTCAGCGTGGTGCGCGTCGATCCCGTAAAGTCGGGCCTGCTTTATGCCGGAACCGACGAAGGTGTTTTCGTCTCGTTCGACGACGGCGCGCAATGGAGCCCGTTGCAGCAGAATCTGCCGACGGCCTGGGTGACCGATCTGCTGGTTCACGGCGACGATCTGATCGCGGCAACCGAAGGCCGCTCCATCTGGGTGCTCGACGATGTCGCGCCGTTGCGCGAAATCGCTGGCGGCCTTGCGAACGAGCCGGCGCATCTGTTTGCTCCGGCGAGCGCCATTCGCGTGCATCCGAACAACAACACGGACACGCCGCTGCCGCCGGAAACGCCGGCCGGCGAAAATCCTCCTGCCGGCGCGATCGTCGACTACCGGCTTGGCGCAGACGCGAGCGGCCCTGTGACGCTGCAAATTCTCGACGCCAATGGACAGGTGGTAAGAAGCTTTTCAAGCGCGCAAGCACCAGAACGGCTGAAGGCCGAGCGTTATTTCGCCAAGGCCTGGGTTCAGGACTCCGCGACGCTTTCCGGGGCACCGGGCATGCATCGCTTCGTGTGGGATCTGCGCTATGAGCGGCCAGACGCGCTCGGCTACGGCTACAGCATCGCAGCCGTGTGGGGCCATGGCACGCCGCTCGAGCCCGAAGGCCCGTTCGCGCTGCCGGGAATCTATACGGTCGTGCTGGATGTCGGCGGCAAACGCTACACCGCTCCGCTCACGATCACCGAAGATCCGCGCGTGACAGCGAGTGCCGAAGACCTCAAGGCCGAACTGGCGTTGTCGCTGAAGATCGATGCAGCGCTGGCCGAAGCGAGCAACTTCTATCGCGAACAAGCCGTGCTGCGCAAAGAACTCGACAAGCGCTTTCCCGCAAGCGCCAAGCCCGACGCGGCGACAAGCGCGTTGGTCGAGAAACTGCGGGCAAAGCCGGCCGCCGGACAACCGACATTCGAGGCGATCGCACGCAAACTCGCCCGCAGCGAATCTTCGCTTGAATCCGCCGATGCAGCGCCGACGCAATCCCAGCAGACGGTTGTCGCCGATGCGCTCGCCATGCTCGATACCGCGAAGACCGATTGGGCGACAATGAAGGCAGGGCCGTTGGCGGCATTGAACGCGTCGCTTGCGCGCGCGGGACAGAAGCCCGTCGAGATTTCCGCGGCCGCGCTGCGCGAAGTCGAGGAACCGGATGAAGGTGAGGATCTGCCGTGAGGCCGCAAGTTTAAGGTGCCCGGCACATAGGCTGGTTTGCGCGCCTCAGAGGTTTAACGCGTCCATGGTGAAGAACGGCTGCCTGCGAGCAATTCACGCCGTTATTTTGCTGCGCAACACTTCGCGAAATTCGTCGATTGCCGCTTCGTCGGGAAATGCACGTTTTGGAACGATGTAGAACATGACATCGGACAGGTACAACAGGAACAGGCGTTTGCCCTCGCGCCACTTCAGGAGATGGGACCACGGCAGGGAGTTGTTGCCCGTCTCGGTTGTCAATTTCAGAGAGTCGCCGCTCCAATCCATTTCGAAAGGTCGCTGCAATCCCTTTTGTTGTCGGAAAATGCGCCTTGTCCTCCTCCGCAGCAGCACAAACCGACTCAGGAGGTACACCACCAGGCAAGCGCCGCCAGAGCCGATCATCATCCGTCCGAGCTGTCCGCCGTCCTCGGTCGGACTCAAGAGGCGCGCCGCACCGACGACACCCAGAAGCAATCCGACAGCCGGCAAAATCAGGAAGGTTCGCCGAGCGTGCAGGATCGATGCCGCCAGATAGTCGCTTGGTTCCAATTGTATCAGCATCGACATTTACCCCCTTGCGATCGACGATTCGTGCTCGTCGCGCCACTCCCCGGTATGAATAGTCCGATGGCATATAATTGAACAGCGCATCGACGCTTCTGCTTTTCGTGACCATGAATTCGATCATCGAAGCACAACGTCGTTGTGGTCTCTAATGGCCGGCTGCCAGCATCCCAACAACATCGATCGCGGAATGAGCCACGATCACGGGCCATAGGCGGCCGGTTCGCGCATACCAGTATCCGAAGATCAGACCGAAAGGGATGACGCTGAGGACGCCAAGCGGGCCCTGGTAAAGGTGATAGAGCAATCTGATCGCAACGCTGGCATTGAGGGCGAACCAGACGTTCTCCTTTCGGTGCAGCGCGGTCATGACATAGCCGCAGACAAAAACTTCCTCGAA
>JBEKDC010000206.1:0-6467 GCA_050014535.1 Rhizomicrobium sp. | reverse complement strand
GCCGAATTTCAGGCTTCGCAATTCAAGCTGGCCGACATGGCGACGGAACTGGAAGCTGCGCGCCTGATGATCCGTAATGCGGCGTCGGCGCTCGACCGCCGCGATCCGCAGGCAACCATGCTGTGCGCGATGGCCAAGCGCTTCGCGAGCGACGCCGGGTTCCGGATCGCCAACGACGCGCTGCAACTTCATGGCGGCTATGGCTATCTGAAGGATTTTCCGGCCGAACGGCATGTGCGCGATCTGCGCGTGCACCAGATCCTCGAAGGCACGAACGAAATCATGCGCGTAATCATCGCGCGCGAGATGTCGCGGCAATGACCGACGAGAGCGAAGTCCTGTTCGAGCGCCGCGGCGCTTTGGGGCTCATCACGCTCAATCGTCCCAAGGCGCTTAATGCGCTGACGCACGGCATGTGCCTCGCGATGAAGACGCAACTCGATGCGTGGGCAGGCGATGCGGCCATAAAGGCCGTCGCCGTGCGGGGTGCGGGCGAGCGCGCCTTCTGCGCCGGCGGCGACATTCGCGCGCTCTACGATTCCGGCCGCGCCGGCACGTCCTATGCACTCGACTTCTATCGCGACGAATATTTGCTCGACGCCGCGATCAAGCATTTCCCGAAACCTTATGTCGCGCTGATCCGCGGTATCGTGATGGGCGGCGGTGTGGGCGTGTCGCTGCATGGCAGCCATCGCGTGGCTGACGAAAGCACTACTTTTGCGATGCCGGAGACGGGGATCGGTCTCTTTCCCGACGTGGGCGGAAGCTATTTCCTGCCGCGGCTGCCGGGCGAGATCGGAATGTATCTAGCCTTGACGGGTGCAAGGCTCAAGAGCGCGGACGCATTGAATTCCGGCGTGGCGACGCATTTCGTTCCGGCCGCCCAAACGGACGTACTGATCGAACGCCTCACGACAGGCGAGGCGGCGAGCGTTGCGATCGACGCGCTGGCGGGCGATCCGGGTGCGCCACCTCTGGCGGAACACCGGGCAACGATCGATCGCTGCTTTGCCGGAAGTTCCGTCGCGTCGATCCTGTCGCTGCTCGACGCCGACGGCAGCGAATGGACGGCTGCCGCCGCGGCCACGATCCGCACCAAATCGCCCACCAGCCTCAAGATCGCGTTTCGCCAGCTGCGGACGGGACGCGGGCTCGAATTCGACGATTGCATGCGCATGGAATTCCGCATGGTGAACCGCGTCATCGCGGGTCGCGATTTCTACGAGGGCGTCCGTGCTGCGATCATCGACAAGGACCAGTCGCCGAAATGGAAGCCCGCGACGCTCGAAGCCGTGTCCGACGCGGAGATCGACGCCTATTTTGCGCCGCTTGGCGAGAAGGAGCTGAAGCTATGAGTGCAATCGCTTTTATCGGCGTCGGCAATATGGGTGGGCCGATGGCGCGCAATCTCATCAAGGCCGAGCACGCCGTGACGGCGTTCGATCTGAGCGCGACGGTGCTCGAGCCCGTGCTGCAGGCCGGCGCGAAGAAGGCGGCCACCGCCAACGATGCGGTGAAAGATGCCGACATTGTCGTCACCATGTTGCCGGCCGGTCAGCATGTGCGCGGCGTCTATCTCGACAACGGCATTCTCGGCGTCGCAAAGAAAGGCGCGCTGCTGATCGACAGCTCGACCATCGACATCGATTCCGCACGCACCGTTCATTCGGCCGCCGAAAAAGCGGGCTTCGATTTTCTCGATGCGCCGGTGTCGGGAGGAGTCGGCGGCGCGGAGGCCGGCACGCTCACCTTTATGTGCGGCGGCAGCGACAAGGCCTTCGCGCGCGCATTGCCTGTGCTTGAGAAGATGGGTAAGCGCGTGGTGCTCGCAGGCGGCGCGGGTGCAGGACAGGCCGCCAAGATCTGCAACAACATGCTGCTCGCGATTTCGATGATCGGCACCTGCGAAGCGTTCGTGCTAGCCGAAAAACTCGGTCTCGATCCGCAGAAATTATTCGACATCGCCTCGACCTCGTCGGGCCAATGCTGGTCGCTCACGACCTATTGCCCCGTGCCGGGCCCCGTGCCCACTGCGCCGTCCAATCGCGATTACGCGGGCGGTTTTGCCAGCGCGCTGATGCTCAAGGATTTAAAGCTGTCGCAAGCGGCAGCCCAATCGTCCGGCGCCACCACGCCGCTCGGCGCCGAAGCAACCCAGCTTTATTCGCTGCTCGCCGCCAAAGGCCAAGGAGGTCTCGATTTCTCGGGCATCATTAAAATGCTGCGGGGCGAAATCTGAGCAGATTTACCCGTCTTTAACACCTCTGCCCTAGTGTTTGAATCAAATAGGTGGGTCCGGAAAAAATTCCGGTGGGTGAAGACGATGACAGCACTGGCCAGGCCGCAAGCGGCTGCGGCGCTAGAAGGCGCGCAGCCTCTTCGCAAGCTTTATCTCGAGTCTCTCGCTTTGATCGAGCGATTGCACCGGCAGCTCCTTGACGTGATCAAGGACGAACTCGACCGGCGCGACGAACGCGAAATCAACAGCGTGCAGGCGTTGCTCCTCTTCAACGTGGGCGACCAGGAATTGACCGCGGGCGAATTGCGCACGCGCGGGCATTATCTGGGCTCCAACGTTTCCTACAATCTCAAGAAGCTCGTCGAGAGCGGCTACATCCATCACGAACGCTCGGCGGTCGATCGCCGCTCCGTGCTGGTGAGGCTCACCCGCAAGGGCGAGGCCGTGCGCGATATGCTGCGCGAATTGTTCGAGCGGCATCTGGGATCGCTCGAGGCGGTCGGCAATGTCGGCAACGCCGAGCTCGAAATCCTGAATGTCAGCCTCAAGCGCATGGAGCGCTTTTGGATCGACCAGGTGCGGTTCCAGCTCTGATTGGACAATAGTCCACTTCCCCCGCTTGCGGGGGAAGTGTCCGGCGAAGCCGGACGAAGGGGGCACCCCCTCCGCTTCGCTGTCGCTCAGCACCTCCCCCGCGTGCGGGTGAGGAGGAAAGTAGACGCGACTCGTGCGAGGCTCGGGATCGCCGCTTGCGATCCCGGGGAGTGTCACCTGATCAAATCTGCGCTCGTGCATCTGCGCCAACACACGCGGTTCTATATCTGCACGCTGCTGGGTGTGGCTGTCTTCTATCTCACCCATATGTATCCCATTCCCCTCCGCTTCATCGCGGCGGGCAATGCGTTTTATGTCGTGTATCTGTTTCTGGTCGGTTTGCTGATCGTCCGCTTCACGCCTGACGATCTGCGTTGCCGCGCGATGGAGGAGGACGAAGGGATATTCCTCGTCGTCATCATCATGCTGGCGATCATCGCGTTGTGCTGCGCCGGCATCGTCACCATGATCAATCAGGGGCACAACAAGCCGTCGGGAGTCATGCTCGCGCTGATTCTCCTGTGCGCACCGCTCGGCTGGATCACGCTGCACGTCACCGCGGCGTTCCATTATGCCAATCTATTCTATGCGCCGAGGCCGGCCGATACGCGGCCCCCGCTGATGTTCCCCGGCGGGGCCGAGCCCGGTCCATGGGATTTTCTCTATTACGCGTTCGTCGTCGGCATGACCGCGCAAGTGTCCGACGTGCAGGTCTTCGACACCAAGATGCGCCGCGCCACGCTGGGCCACGGCGTTGTGTCGTTTTTCTTCAACACCGTTCTCATTGCAATGGCCGTGAATGCGGTGGTCGCACTCGCGTCTTAACTCTTCGGCGGCCACAGCACGAATGTGCTGGTCCGGCGGATGTAGTCGGCATATTCCGGTCGGCGGTCGGCCATTTTGCGTTCGAGCATCGGCACGCCGGACACGCGCATCAGGAAATAGGTCATGACTATCGGGCCGACGACGGTCCACCACGCTTGGCTCGCGACAAGGCAAAGCACAAACACGCCCCACCACATCACCGTGTCGCCGAAATAATTGGGATGGCGCGACCAGGCCCATAGGCTTGTCTCCAGCACGCGGCCGCGATTGGCGGGGTCGCGGCCGAAACGGGTGAGCTGATAGTCCGCGACTGCTTCGACAAGGATACCCAGAAGCGCAATCGCCGCGCCGATCAGGTCGAGGGGGCCGAGAGGGGTGGGCGCCGCGGCGAACGCCTGCTGCAGAGGCAGCGACACGACCCACATCACCCCGGCCTGCAACCAAAACACCGTGAAGAGACTTGTGACTGGAAAGCGGGGGCCGGCCTTCCGGCGCATCGCGGCATAGCGGCGATCCTCATGGCCGAGGCGCCTCCAGCGCAGGAACAGATGCAGCGCCAGCCTCAGTGCCCAAACCGCGACGATGGCGAAAATCAGCTTGCTGCGCGGGTCGGGGCCGCCATGGCGCCAAATCGCGGCAATGCCGATCAGGACAAACCCAATTCCCCAGAAAACATCGATGATGCTGACGTCCCGGAGCGAAAGGCTTATGACCCAAACCAAAGTCAAAGCCGAAAAGGCGACCAAAAGAGCGAGAAGCATGGCTGTCCTGTGACAAAAGGCGTGGGAGCGCGCGCCCGATGGAACTATGTTAAATTGTTAAGGGGCCGGAGCCACCCTAGGGCCCTTTCGAGGCGAGAGTCGGAAAAATGGCATTTTCCTACGTGTCCAAGTTCCGCGAAGCCCTGGCCGGTCTGAAGCGCGAAGGCCGCTATCGGGTTTTTGCGGACATCGTGCGCCAGCGTGGCCAATACCCGCGCGCCGACTTCTTTACGGATCAGAACAAGCGGCCGATCACTGTCTGGTGCAGCAACGACTATCTGGGCATGAGCCAGAACCCGAAAGTGCTGGCTGCCATGCATGCGGCCATCGATGCGGCAGGGGCAGGCTCGGGCGGCACGCGCAATATTTCCGGCACGACGCATTATCACGTCGAGCTCGAGGCCGAGCTGGCCGATCTGCATTCCAAGGAAGCAGCTCTTCTGTTCACCTCAGGTTTCGTCTCGAACGATGCGACGCTTGCGACTTTGGCGAAGCTGTTGCCGGGCCTGATCGTCTTTTCGGACGAATTGAATCACGCCTCCATGATCGAGGGGATGCGGCGCGGCGGCATGGAGAAGCGTCTGTTCCGCCATAATGACCCGGCGGACCTCGAGGCGCAGTTGCGGATCGCCGATCCCGCGGCACCCAAGCTGATCGCGTTCGAGTCGGTATATTCGATGGATGGCGATTTCGGCCCGATCGAGGCCATTTGCGATCTCGCCGAAAAATACGGCGCGCTCACCTATCTGGACGAGGTCCATGGCGTCGGTCTCTACGGCCCTCGCGGAGCAGGCGTGGCGGCGCGCGACGGCGCCATGCACCGGGTCGATATCATCGAGGGAACGCTGGCCAAGGCGTTCGGCCTGATGGGCGGCTATATTGCCGCGAGCAAAGAACTCGTGGATTGCATCCGCTCTTTTGCGCCGGGATTCATCTTCACGACT
Organism: Rhizomicrobium sp.; assembly: GCA_050014535.1. Lineage (GTDB taxonomy): Bacteria > Pseudomonadota > Alphaproteobacteria > Micropepsales > Micropepsaceae > Rhizomicrobium. The sequence goes on along the minus strand of JBEKDC010000206.1, from coordinate 1,104 downwards.
TCGTTACCACCCGCGATCACTGCCGGCGTGCTTGCAAGTGTGCGCCATCTAAAGGAGAGCGAAGTCGAGCGGTCCGCCATGCACGCACAGGCGTCGCGGCTGAAGAAGATGCTCGCCGAGGCAGGCTTGCCGGTGATGAATTCTCCGAGCCATGTCGTGCCCGTATTCGTGGGCGATGCCGCGACGTGCAAGGCGGTGTCGGACGTCTTGCTGCGCGATCATGGCATTTATGTGCAGCCGATCAATTACCCGACCGTGCCGCGGGGCACGGAACGTCTGCGCTTCACGCCGTCTCCCGTCCATACCGACGCGATGATGGACGATCTCGTGCGCGCGCTCGATACGGTATGGACCGCCCACCGTCTCTCCCGCGCGGCCTGACGGGTTATGCCCCAGCGCAGACCGGACGGCGCAGGCGGCGAGGTTCTGATCGAATTCGTGGTTCAAGGGAACGTCGTGAAGGTGACGGCGATCGATCCGAAATCCGGCACCGAAGCGAGCATTGTCGGTCCGGCATCCGCGCCGCGATCCGCGCTCGAAGGTGCGGCGGCGAGAAAGCTGATCTACGTCCTTAAAAAGCAACGCGGCGAAGCCTGAGGCTCCGCCGCGTCGAATATTCCCGGCAATGCGTGGCGCGATCAGCGACGGCGCGATTTCTTTCCCGGCGCGGTTCTGCCAAGACCGATTTTCTTGGCGAATTCGGAACGCTGCGCAGCATAGTTCGGCGCGACCATGGGATAGTCGGCGGGAAGGCCCCATTTGGCCCGGTAATCTTCCGGCGAAAGACCGTAGCGCGAGCGCAGATAGCGCTTGAGCATTTTGAGCTTCTTGCCGTCTTCCAGGCAGATGACGTATTCCGGCGTAATCGATTTCTTGATGGCAATGGCCGGCTTCTGGGTGGTCCCGATTTCGCCCGGCACTCCGGAGGCGAGACCGCCCAGTGTCGTGTGAATGCTCTTGATCATGTGCGGGATTTCCGACACCGGGATCGGATTGTTGCTGACATAGGCAGCAACGATGTCGCTTGCGAACTTCAACAGATCGTCCGGTCTACCGGCCAGTGAGTCATTCAGATTTGTCATCTACTCGAATCCTGCATCTTTG
>JBEKDC010000205.1:0-6496 GCA_050014535.1 Rhizomicrobium sp. | reverse complement strand
CCTGCAGCGGCTCGTCGGCCGGTTCGCGACTGTCGGTCGCCCGCGCGTTTCCGCCATCGGCATGCGCGCCGTTCTCCGGCTTCTGCTCCGCCCCGGGAACCGCGCCGCTCTCTTTCGCCGGCGCGCGATACTGGGGATCGTGCTCGGCGCGGAATTCGCGCATCTTTCGGATCAGCGATGCCGAAGCTTCCTGCGCGCTCTGAGGCGCCGCAGCGGCCGTGTCGGGAGGTTCGCGATTGTCGGTCTCTCGCGCGCTTTCGGCTTCCGCTTGCGCGCCGTCCTCCGGCTTTTCCTCCGTCTCAGGAACCGCGCGTTTCTCTTCTGTCCGCGCGCGATACTCCGGATCGTGCTCGGTGCGGAACTCACGCATCTTGCGGATCAGCGATTCCGAAGCTTCCTTCTGTTTGCGCATCGCCTCCTCGGCCGGCGAATTGACGATGGCGTCGCGGTCGTCGATGTGGCGGAGCTCCCGCATCAGCAGGGTCAGGCAGGTCTTGTCGCCCCGCTCCGCCTGCGTCACGAGCACCTTCATCAGCATTTCCAGCCGCGTGATGTCGCGCGGGTTTTCGCCGGTCGTGGTCATGAATGTCTCGGCCAGCACCCCCTTGAGCACTTCGCTCATGATGTTCTTGCCGGGAGGCCGACCGTTCGGATTGCCGGACTGTCCTTTCTTCCAATGGCTGGGGTTAGTCATGTTCGTTCTCCTTTCGTGGAAATGGATCGGCGAGGGTCATCGATCGGTCTCGATGGACCGGATGTGCCGCAACAGCTCGTTGAGCACCGGCAATTCGCCGAACAGCCGCCGGAAATTCTGCGCAATCACGGCGTGACGTTCCGCCGCCGAAATCTGCTCGTCGGGCGGTTTTGCGGGTGGATCGTGTTTCTTGCACATGCGTTTGTTCACTGTTTGTACCTATGGAGCTTAGGACTGTATCGGCCGCATTGTCAACTGAATTGGTATCTTATTGAACTGAAACAGTAAATCGGTGAGGCGACTGTGCGGCGTGGCAGGCGCGGCTTCAGCCGACCGCGAGTTGAAACGCCGGCTCAATCCCGGTGGTATCGTCAATGTCGATACGGAGAATTCCATGCGCGTGACGCTGAAAAAGTGGGGCAATGGCGCGTCCGTCCGCATTCCGGCGGCCATTATGGATGCTGCAAAACTGCGGCTGGATCAGGCGGTGGACATTCGAGAAGAGCGCGGTCGCATCGTCATCGAGCCGGTGCGCAATCCCGCCTTCAACCCGGACGATCTGGTTGCCGGAATCACGGACGAAAACCGCCATGCCGAAATCGATTTCGGCGGAGCGGTCGGAAACGAGATTCTGTAGGGCCGGCTCGCCCGCATTTTCGCCAAGGTCGACGATCTTGCGCGAAAGACGCCCGCACTCCGTTTTCGAACGAACTCCATTTTCAGAAATCGTAAGAGCGCACGCCACCGGATAGCGATGCGGTAAAGTTTGGAAATTGCGTCTCCGTATTCTTATCGCTTTCTGCGGATTTCTGCGGACAAGAATTCAGGGCGAACTATTCGATATCCCGACTAGTCTTGTGGCGTGCTCGCGCAGCCTCTACCTGTGAAGCGCAACGCGGGAGCGCAACGCCATGCCGTCGGAACAGGTGAATGTGCGCGGGGCGTGGCGGTGGTGGCCGCTGCGCTTTCTCGTCTTTCTTGTCGCTCTTTTCCCGGCCTATATCGGTTGCCAGCTCGGAGCGATCTTCCTCGCGAAACATCCGCACGGTCTTCCCGAAAAGATCGTCGTTCCCGCCGTCGCAATAGTGGGATCGCTGGCGCTGGTCGTTCTCTATCGGCTTCTCGTTCGCGGAATGGAAAAGCGCAGGGCAAGCGAGCTGCGTGTCTCGCGCGCGCCGGGCGGGCTTCTCGGCGGGACCGTGCTCGGCGCGGGTCTCTTTTGCACGGTTTACGCGATCCTCTGGGCCTTGGGAGACGCGAGCTTCAAGGGCATCGGCACGACCGACGGACTGCCGTTGGCTTTCGCGATCTCTCTGCTCGCGGGCTTCGGCGAGGAGATGATATTCCGCGGCGTCGTGTTCCGGCTTTTTGAAGAAGGCTTTGGAACGACGGTGGCGGTGCTTTTGTCGGGAGCGCTGTTCGGAGCCCTTCATGCCGTCAATCCTCATGCGACGCTCGCGAGTTCTGCGGCCATTGCCGTCGAGGCCGGCGTCTTGCTGGCGGCGGCCTATGCGCTCACCCGCTCGCTGTGGATTCCCATAGCGCTGCACTTCGCCTGGAATTTCACGGAAGGCGGCATTTTCGGCGCCGCCGTCTCGGGCGGCAAGATCAACAGCCTTTTTCTGGTCCCTCTACGCGGACCGGATTATCTAACGGGTGGCGCATTCGGGCCGGAAGCATCCGTCGCGGCGGTTGGTGTGTGCCTCACCGCCGCCATCGTGATGCTGGTGCTCGCGGCGCAACGCGGGGAGTGGAAGCCGATGCGGTTCCGCTTGCGAACGGATTGAGCGGCAGCAGTTCATGATGCGAGCATGAATCGGTATCATGTCGCCGTAACTCTTTCGCATGTCGTGGCAGATTAACCTATTGAATATTAAAGATAAATTTAACTGGCTTTGGGCGCAGTAGGGTGCGAACGAAGCTCGCCCGAATTCCCTGTCCAATAGGGAATTATCAGGGAATTGAATCTGCATTTCAGGGAATCATTTCGGGCGAGCAGGGAACGCATCTCCAGCTATCCGCAGGCGCAAGAAGAACTGTGTCTCGTCGCATTTTGGCGATTCTCGGAGCCGTGATCTTGAGGCCCCCGTGCCGGACAGGCAGGACCGCCACCTCGGGGGCGCCGACCTGTTCGCCGGACCGATGCACCGACTATCCGCCCATGGGAGCATCGAAGAAAATAAAGCGCCGCAATTCCCGGGCGCCGTTCATCCACTTTTGACCGGTTTTTGACCAATATTTACCGGGATTTTGACGACGTACGCGCCCCAATCCTTCATCGTCGGACCGTCGATACCGGACCAGCCGCCGAGCCTCCCGACAGGGCGAAGGCACGCAAACCGGCGGGAATGTCCGGGGATCCGGCGAAGCAGCAATTGGGAGAAGCACTATGCAGCAGCTTATTGCGCGGTACGGCCGGGCAACTCGGCATTTCATTCTCGCTCTCTGTGGAGGCAGCTTGGCTTTGGGGCTGTCGTCTCTGGCCTACGCGCAGCCTACGCCACAAAGCGCACCTCCACCGGCACCGCTCCGCGCCCCGTCGAGCCCGGCCACGTCGCTTCTGTCGGCGCTGCAGCTGCAAAATTGGCGCTCGGCACTGGCGAAATCGCCGCTGCCGTCCAGAACGGGCTGCTTCACCGCCCATTATCCGAGTGCGACCTGGCTCGATGTTCCTTGCGTCACCCCGCCGAACGTCCCGTATCGGCCTGTCCATTCGGTGATGACTGCCGGCAGGGTCAGCAGCGTCGGCAACGGAAACGACTACGTGGCCGAGACCGGCAATCTCATAACCTCTGTGACCGGGAGCTTCCAGGAGATCAGCGGCGTGATAAACGAGGCCGATGGCGGCCAGGCCGACAAATACTCGCTCCAGCTCAACACCAACTTCTTTTACAACACACCAGCCTGCAACAAGGCGCAGAATCCGGCAACATGCCAGGGCTGGGAACAGTTCGTCTATTCCAACTCGGGCATCGCGTTCATCCAGTATTGGTTGATCAACTATGCAACCACCTGCCCGAAGGGTTGGAACACCCTCAAGAGCGATTGCTGGAAGAACGCCCCGGGAGGCGCGGCCTATGGGCCCGAACCGATCACCAGCCTCTCGCTCGAGCAAGTCACGGCCAGCGCCGGGTCGAGCACCGACACGATCGTGATCTCGGGCCCCGGCGGCGTTGCCACCGCCTCCAACGGCGACAATGTTCTGTCGCTCGCCAACTACTGGAACAATGCGGAATTCAACATTGTCGGCGACGGCAACGGCAGCACGGCAAACTTCAACAGCGGCGTTACGATCGGCGTCCGTACGATCGTCTACAGCGGTACCAGCGCGGCGCCGGACTGCGCAATCGCCGGAACCACGGGGGAGACCAACAATACGAACCTCGTCGCGCCCTGCTCCGCGATCGGCGGCAGCACGCCGGGGATCATCTTCAGCGAGAGCAATCCACCCGGTTCGATCTGGACTTATACGGGCACGCCTTGCTCAGGCACATCGTGCACGGGCTGGCAGGAGCTGGACGATAATAACGAAAGTGTGCGCATCGCCGCCACCGGCACCAACCTGTATCAGCTCTGGAATAACGGCGAGATTTGGGAATATACCGGCACGCCCTGCGTCAACTCTACCTGTTCCGGCTGGAAGAACCTTTTTAACAACCCCAATACGTTTGAACTCGTCGCCGGCGGCAACCAGAAATATCAGCTCGAGGACAACGGCAAGCTCTGGCAATACATCGGCGGCACCGATTGGCGATTGCTGGACGACAACAAGACCATCACGTCGATGGTTGCGGCCTCCGACGGAGTCTTCGAGCTGCACAACAACGGCGCCGTCTGGCAATTCACCGGTACCCCATGCACCAGCAACAGCGGCACCGACTGCCCGGGATGGCAGCAGCTGGACAACAATTCCGCGACCGTCGAACTCACCACGGGCCTCGAGAATCTTTACGAAATGCACAATGACGGAACGATCTGGAAATATACCGGTGTACCGTGCGGCACCAGCTCATGCACGGGCTGGCAGATGATCGCCAATAACGGGAATGCGGTCACGATGGTTGCCGGCGGCAACAATCTGTACGAGCTCGACAGCACCGGCGTGATCTGGTCGTTTGGCGGCGGAGTATGCACCGGCTCTTCCTGCCCCGGCTGGAAGATGGTGGACGACAATCCTGCCGCCATCGAGATTGCCGCAGACGACGAGAAAAATCTTTACGAACTGCACAATGACGGAACGCTCTGGAAGTATACCGGCACGCCATGCCACGGCAGCACCTGTTCGGGCTGGCAAATGATAGACGACAACCCGTGGACCGGCCGCATCGCGGCCTCGAGCGGAAAGCTTTACGAGCTTCACGTGATCCAGGTCCCGCCGGCGCGCGCCAACATCTGCTACGACTGCCGCTAGACAGGGGGAATCTGAACTGAAAATCAACAGACCCGGGCCGATGAAGGAGACGAGCTGAATCGATACTGATCCGGGAAAAGCGCGCGGCAAGCGAACTGCTTGCCGCACGCGCGCCGGGCGGACTGCTCGGCGGAACCGTGCTCGGCGCAGGTCTCTTTTGCGCGGTTTACGCGGTCCTCTGGGCCCTGGGAGACGCGAGCTTCACGGGCATCGGCACGACCGGCGGACTGCCGCTCGCCTTCGCGATCTCTCTGCTCGCGGCGCAACGCGGGGAGTGGAAACCGATGCGCTTCCGATTGCGAACGGATTGATCGATTCGCGCGATGTGAAGGGGATTCTGCCTCAAAAATTGCTATTGCATTGCCAATCGGTCTTGCCCGATAATTCGGACATGACGAAAAAATTTGCCAAAAAAACTGCTTCAAAGCGGAAGAAGTCAAAGCGGGCAGTGCTCGGAGTGACTTCCGACGGCGTGCGCATACTCCAGCCCAAAAAGGCGACGAATTTTACTCGAAGCGAGTTGCGTGCGGCCATTGGGTTCGTTAGAGCCGCAAGATCTGGATGAGCAAACGGGACGTCTTCATCAACTGCCCGTTCAGCGACGACTACGACGATATGTTCCGCGCTGCCGTGTTCACGGTGGTCCGCGCCGGCTTCAATCCCCGATGTGCCCGCGAAGACGATGACGGCGGTGAAGTGCGCATCGAGAAGATCATCCGGATCATTTCCGGGTGCCGGTACGGAATTCACGATATTTCAAAAACGGAATTGGATCCCGGCTCCAAACTGCCTCGCTTCAATATGCCGTTCGAATTGGGACTCTACCTCGGCGCGAAAAAATTCGGAGGCCCGAAACACCACTCGAAGAAATTGATGATCGTCGATCGACATCCGCACCGGTATCAGAAATTTCTGTCCGACATCGCCGGCCAGGATATTCAGTCGCACAACGGCAACGTTCGAACATTCGTGCTTAGAATCGCGACATGGCTTCGCCACGAGAGACCCGGCGATGTGGTGCCGGGCGGACAAGCGATTGCGAATCTTTACAATCGTTTCAGAATCGACTTGCCGGCCATCGCGAAGACCAAATCGCTTGCGCCGGATGAAATCACTTTCAAGGACCTGGTGGCTATGGCCGCACAATGGATAGTGGACGGTTCGGGCGGTGCGTGACCTTCATGTCGTTTCTTTTTTTGCAGAATCGTGCCCAGCGCTCGCAGCGTTCGATCCGCTGGCGCCGGCCGCCTATGCCGATGCCTATTTCGGCCTGCGCGAAGGATTGGAGCGTTTGTTCGGACGAGAGATCGATCTCGTCATCGAAGCGTCGCTCGCCAATCCCTATTTCCGGCGCCAGGTCGAAGCCGAACGCCAGAACTCGTTTGTCGCAT
>JBEKDC010000204.1:0-6974 GCA_050014535.1 Rhizomicrobium sp. | reverse complement strand
GATCGTCGCCGTCCCCTTGGCAATTCTTCTGAAACTCTCGATGGGATCACTCATAAGCCTCAACGAGAACGATTACGATCCACGTCCAACTTTGTTTTCGCTGTACTCATGCCCTCGATGGCACTCGCCCTGAGAGCGCTGCTCGATTTCAATATCCTCGATTTCTGGCGCGAATTGGCGTGGGCGGCCGTAACCGGCATGGGGATCGCGCTGGTGGTTTCTCTTGCCGAGGGACTGAAACCGAAAACGGCGGCGCTGTTCTTCGCCTATCTGCTGTTCTCTCTCGCCTATGGCTACGGCGCGCTAGCGGAAATAAACTACCTACCAGATCATTCCCCGCCGAAGGTTTTTCACGCGCAGGTCTCCGATTTGCGCGTCAACCACGGAAAAACGACGACGTACAGCGTGATACTTGGAAGGTGGGGCGCCTTTCCTGCCGGACAAGAGGTCAAGGTAAATCGCGCATATTTCGAATCGCTCCACAAGGATGAAACGGTGTGCGCCTTCCTGTTTGAGGGTTATCTCGGATTTCGATACATGGAGGTCGGCAATTGCCCGGCGTAACAATCGATGCAACCGATTCCCGGACATCAATCCCCCAACGCCGGCGACGCACCGGCCACAGATTCACCGCCGCGGCTCGTCTATGACGGCGATTGCGGGTTTTGCGGGTATTGGGCGCGGTATTGGCAGACGCTGACAGGCGATGCGGTTGAATTCCGGACTTATCAAGACGTGGGCGCACAATATCCCGGTATCCCGGTCTCCGATTTCCAGAGCGCGGTGCAATACATCACGCCGGACGGACAGTTTGCGAGCGGTGCCGAGGCGAGTTTCCGCACCCTCAGCCACTCGCCAGGCAAAGGCCTTTGGCTCTGGCTCTATCGCTATCTGCCGGGCTTCGCGATCTTCACGGAACTTGGCTACGCCTCGATCGCGGCGGCGCGCCCTGCCTTCTATCGCATCAGCCTTATTCTATGGGGAAAGGATTTCACCCCGCCGCGCTACGATCTCGTCTCGTTCCTGTTCCCGCGCCTGTTCGGACTGATCTATCTCTCGGCCTTCGTGTCGTTCGGCGTGCAGGCGCAAGGCTTGATCGGCAGTCACGGCATTTTGCCGCTCGCCGAACTGACAAGCCGCATCGCGGCCCATGTCGGTGCGGAGCGCTTCTTCGTGATGCCGATGGTGTTCTGGTGGAGCGCCGGCGACTTCGCGATCCAGGCGGTGTGCTGGACGGGCGCGGGACTGTCGCTGCTGCTGGTGTTCAATCTCCTGCCGCGAATCTGCCTGGTTCTGCTGTTCATTCTCTATCTCTCGCTGCTTTACGGCGGGCAGACTTTCATGAGCTTTCAGTGGGACACGTTCCTGCTGGAGGCAGGCTTCCTCGCGCTCGTGCTGAGTTTTGCCACCATGCCGGGCATCTGGCTGCTGCGCTGGCTCCTGTTCCGCTTTATGTTTATGTCCGGCTTGGTCAAGCTCGCGAGCGGCGATCCCAATTGGTGGAATCTCTCGGCGCTCTCCTATCATTTTCTCACGCAGCCTTTGCCCACGCCTCTCGCCTGGTATGCCGCACAAGCACCTGCCGGCGTGCTGAAATTCGCTACCGGCGCCACCTTTGTCGTCGAGCTGATCCTGCCGTTTCTGATCTTCGCGCCGCGCCGGCTGCGCTTCTGCGCGGCGTTCGGCATCCTGCTGCTGGAAACGCTTATCCTGCTCACCGGCAATTACAACTGGTTCAACCTGCAGACCATGCTTTTGTGCCTCGTGCTGTTCGACGACGCGGCACTGCAAAGGATATTGCCGCAGCGTTGGTTGGCGCTCCTGCCGGTGCGCGCGAGAAATCCGTCAAAACCCCTGCGTATCGCTGTCGGTGCGTTGGCGGTGCTGATCGTGTTCTGCAGCCTGGTGGAGATGGACGACCGCTTCGGCGGGGATACTCCTCGGTTCGCGCAGGCCGTCGACCGTTTCATCGAACCGCTGCACATCGTCAGCAGCTACGGCTTGTTCGCGGTGATGACCACGAAGCGCAACGAAATCGTCATCGAAGGCTCGAATGACGGCGTCGAATGGCGTGAATACGAATTCCGCTACAAGCCCGGCGATGTCGCGCGCGCACCGGGCTGGAACATTCCGCATCAACCACGGCTCGACTGGCAGATGTGGTTCGCGGCGCTCGATGATCCGCGGCACTTGCCGTGGTTCTGGCGCTTCATGGGGCGGCTGCTGGAAAACGAGCCGACGGTGACGGCGCTGCTCGAAAAGAATCCGTTTCCGGACAAGCCGCCGGTTTTCCTGCGCGCTTCGTTCTACGAATACACCTATGCCGGCAGCGCGGAGAAGGCGAAGGGCATCTGGTGGGACCGCCGCTTGCTGGGGATCTATTTCCCCGCGGTCCAACTCAGGGGCCGATAATTCGGATCGCCTGCCGTCTCACGCCAATCCATTCGCAATCAGGCTTCGCGCGCAATCGAGCACAGTGTCTTCCGTGGAGCGCGGACGCCAGCCCAGCAGCCTTTGCGCTTTGGCCGAAGTGTAGTCGTGCTTGTGGCCGAGGTTCGGCGTCACCGCAGTCAGATCCTTGTCGAACAGGCTTGCCAGTCGCAGCACGAAATCGGGAACCTTGCGGGTCGGAACTTTGGCGGCGTCCGCACCCAGCTTTGCGCGCAGCAGGTCCGCCAGATCGGCCATCCATTCGAATTTGCCGGCCGCGATGAAGCGTTGGCCTGCGGCTTCCGGCGCGGTCATCGCGCGGATATGCAGATCGGCGACGTCGCGCGCATCTACGATGTTGAAACCGAGCCGCGGGAGTCCCGGCACCTTTCCGGTCAGCAGGCGCTGCACCACCTGAACGGAATCGGAAAAGTCGCGGCTCAGGACCGGCGCTAGCACCAGGGCCGGATTGACGGTGGCGAGCGTGGTCGCGCCTCCGGACGCCGCGATCAAATCCCATGCGGCGCGTTCGGCAATGGTCTTCGAGCGGCTATAGGCGCTGACTTTGGGATTCTTGAGATCGGTCCACGTCGTTTCATCCTGGACGCTGTCAGGGCTGCCGGGCGCACTGCTCGTGGCGGCGACGGAGGACGTCATCACGACGCGTTTCACGCCGGCCCTGATGGCGGCATTGATCGCACGCTTGGCGCCTTCGCGCGCGGGAACGATCAACACGTCGGGGTCTTTCGGTTCGGCAACACCCAGCGGCGACGCGACGTGAAGAACGTAGTCGCAGCCGCCGGCTGCTTCATCCCAGCCCGCATCGGAGGTGAGATTCGCGGCGTAGAAGCTCAGGCGATCCTGCGCATCGACCGCCTTGCCGAGCGCTGCCCGTACATCCGGTTCGCGGCCGAGATCGCGCACGGTCGCGCGCACGGTGTAGCCCAGCTGCAGCAAACCGATCACGCACCAGCCACCGATAAATCCGGAGCCGCCCGTCACCAACACCGTCGCTTTGTCGTTCATGGCTATCCTCTTGAATACTTCCCCTCTCCCCCTGCGGGTGAGAGGGTCGGGGTGAGGGGGTCTCTACGCTGTTCGGTAGATGAAGCAAAGGCGTGGACACTTCAAGGCTCAAACGAACGACCTCATCTTTCGTCGCGCGAATTTCGGCAACGCGCTTTACGATCACCACCCCCTCACCCTGCCCTCTCCCCCTGCGGGGTAGAGGGAACGAAAGCATTACGCCGCTCTCAACGAATATCGCACGGGCAATGTCTTGAGGCCGCTCACGAACACCGAATGCGAGCGCTTGGGTTCGCCGGCAATCTCGATGTGGTCGAGGCGTTTGAGCAGTTCCGAAAAGAACGCGCGGATTTCCAGCTTGGCGAGATGCTGGCCCAGGCACACATGCGCGCCATAGCCGAACGCCACGTGGCGGTTCGGCTCGCGGTCGACCTTGAATCGAAACGCATCGGGAAACACATCCTCGTCCCGATTACCGGACATATAAAGCAACTGCACGGCCTCGCCCTTCTTGATCGTCTTGCCGCGCAATTCGTAATCCTCGGTCGCCGTGCGCATGAAATGCTGCACGGGCGTGACCCAGCGGATCATTTCGTCAACGGCGGTGGGCAGCAACTCCGAATTTGCCTTGAGCTTCGCAAGTTCGCCGGGATTTTCGATCAGCGCACGCAGACCACCGGAAATCGAGGCGCTGGTCGTGTCATGACCCGCGGTCGCCACGATGATGTAATAGGACGCGGATTCGAGATCGCCCAGCGGCTCGCCTTTGACACGACCATTGGCGATCACGCTCGCCAGATCCTCGCCGGGATGGGCCCGGCGCTCGGCCGTCATGTTGTTGAAATAGCTGAAGAACTCGAGGATCGTGTTGGTGTTGATGCCCGGGTCCTCGTCCTTGCGTTTCAGTTCCGGATCGTTGCCGCCGAACAATTCCTGCGTGAGCTTCAGCATCAGTCTCTCGTCGGATTCCGGCACGCCCAGAATCGACATGATCACATGCAGCGGATACCACATCGCGACGTCACGCGTGAAATCGCAGGTCGGTCCCAATTCCATCATGCGGTCGACATAGCGCTTGGCAAGCTCCGCCATGCGCGCGTCGAGCTTCTTCAGATTGGGCGGCATGAACCAGGCCTGCGTGAGACCGCGATAGGCGCGGTGATCGGGATTGTCCATGTGCACGAGGGTGCGGAACGGCTCGACCCGGCCCGACTTGGGATCCGGCCCACCCCACATGGCCGCGAGATCCTTCTCCGTCTGCGCATTGAGCAGGGTCGTGCGCGGCTCGTTGAAGAAAATGTCGTTGAGTCTTTCGATTTCGAGGATGTCGGCGTATTTCGTCAGCGCCCAATAGTGGCGGAATCCGTCCGGCTCCGTCCAGTGAACCGGGTCTTCTTCCCGCAATTGCGCGAACAGCGCGTGGATGCGCGCTTCGTCGGCGTAGGTCGCGGGCGATGCGATGGCGTTGTCGAGGTCGCTCATGGACGTGTCTTTCCGGATTGCGAGTCGCGCGATTGTCTTCTTTGCAAGCACGGGCGGCAAGACCGGCCTCACTCCCGCCGGATGTCAGTCACAATTCGGCCTCACACACAGGGTCCCATCAAGGCGATTGCAACGGGAGGGGCCGATGCCGAAACGTGGAATCGTGAAATCGCTGTCGCGCGTGATTTTGCCGATGATTCTGTCGGCGGCTCTCGCCGGCTGTTTCGATCTCAGTCAGAACATTTCCATTGGCCGGGACGGCACGGGCAACTATCGGGTGGCGGTCGCTGCCGAAGGATTTGTCGGCCAGGCGCTCAAGAGCAAGTCCGACAACGATCTGGTGGGAGGCAACCACGCGCGCACCACCACCAGCGACATCAATGGTCGGGTCACGCGCGTTTCCATCGTCGATTTCAAGTCCTTGTCCGACCTGAAGCTGGGCGAGGAATCCATGAGCATCGTCACCCATGGCCGCGGCTTCTTCGGCTTCGGCTCGACGCATGCCACCTTCCGCTACACGTTCTCCGTCGACCGCGCGCGCCGGGCCCATGGCAGCGATTCCACCACTGACGACCAGATGGGCAAGCAGGTGCTCGCCGGTATTCTGGGCAATCACAGCTACAGCTTCACGGTCACTTTGCCGGGGTCGATCGAGCACATCGCGCCGGTGTGGATCGGCAACACGGAAATCAAACCAAGCGTTTCGGGCGACTTCTATCATGGCCACACCATCGTCTGGACCATGCCGATCGCCACGCTGTTCTCGGCCAAGGACCTGACGTTTGAAGTCGACTATTACGCCTATGGCTCGTTTACGGATTCCCATTCGCAATCGACCGGAAGTGCGGATTTCTGAGTGTGCGCGCATGGTTCGATCAGAGCCGCTTGATCGACGTGATCGGGCCGCGGTTCGCGATGCGACGGACGGCGTCGGCGAGCGGTTCGACGGCCGCTTCCATATAGAACGCGTTGGCGTGGAGAATCCGCGTGTCGTCGAGCATCACGCCGACGTGATCGCGCCAGAACACGAGATCGCCGCGCGCGAGTCCGGAGAGATCGGGTGGAATCGCAATCGCGCGTCCGAGCGCAAGCTCCTGCATGTCGGCGTCGCGCGGTGAAGAAACGCCGCCCGCTTCGAGCGCCGTCTGGATGAGCCCCGAGCAATCCACGCCTGTCACGGTTTTCCCACCCCACACATAGGGCACGCCGCGAAACCGCTCCGCGACCGCGACCCAATCGGAAGCGTGTTGCTGCAGCGGCGCAAGATGACCGGCGAAGACATATCCGTCCGGCGCGATTTGCGCGAAGCGGCCGTCATGCGCGAGCGCTTTCACTTTCGCATTCAACGGCAGCATGTCTTGCGCCGCGCGCTTGATAGCCGACATAATCGTCGAGCGCCGATTGGCCCCAGGCCCAGCCGTTCGCAATCTCGTAGACGGTGAAGCGTTCGCCGAACAACAGCTCCGTTTCCATGCGCGACTCGACGGAAGGTTCCAGACGCAGCGCGGCGCGGCCGCGCGCGACTTCGTGCATCGAGCCCATTACGAAACGCGCCGCCTCCACCTCGCCTTTCAAAGACGCGGCCGCCAGATCGCCGCGTGCCGGCGTGACGCGCGGGTCGCTCAAGCCTTCGCTCCGTAACGCGCGGCGATCAGCGCATAAAGCGCGCGCGCCGTGTTCGCCTCCGCCCCAACGCGACGACCGGGCCGCGGCCGGTCGTTCCAGGCGGGAATGTCGAGATGAACCCAGGATTTCGCGCGCTCGACAAAGCGATTGAGGAACAGCGCGGCCGTGATGGCGCCGGCGAGACCGTAATGCGGACTGTTGGTCATGTCGGCGATGGGACTTGCCAGCGTATTTTCATAGCCGCGCCACAAAGGCAGCCGCCATACGGGATCGCACGCTACCGTGCCGGCGCGGGCGAGATCGGCCGCGAGCGTTTCGTCGTCGGTGAAGAACGGCGGCAATTCCATGCCGGTGGCCGCGCGCGCCGCACCCGTCAATGTCGCCACGTCGATCAGGAGTTCCGGCGTTTC
>JBEKDC010000203.1:0-6537 GCA_050014535.1 Rhizomicrobium sp. | reverse complement strand
AGCAATATTACGCACATCCGCAAAACAAATTCTGGCGCGCGCTGCACGACATCGGCCTGACGCCGCGCCTGCTTCAGCCTTCCGAATATGAAACGCTCCTCACCTATCGCATCGGGCTGACCGACATCGCGAAACACGTCTCGGGCATGGACAATCAATTGCCGCGCGGCAGCCTGGGGAAAGAAGCGATCGCCGACCTTCGCGCGCGCATCGAGACCTACAAACCGAAAATTCTCGCCTTCACGAGCCTGACGGGCGGACGGAAACTTGTAGGCTCCGACGCCAGTTTCGGCCGCCAGACGATCGCGCTCAGCGACACCGAAGTCTGGATTCTCCCCTCGCCATCCCCGGCCGCACATTGGAACTGGCGAAAAAACGAAAAAGTCTGGCGCGCGCTCGCCGCGGGAATCCGCAAGCTCAGGTAAAAGCAGCGTGCATTCACGCTCCGATTTGCTCTAGGGTCCTGCCGTCACGAGTTCTCACGATCCATGCCCGACACGAAACCCATTCTCCTGCTTCCCGAGCGCGTCTGGACCGCGGGCGAAGTCCATGCGCGCTGGGCGGTGCTGATCGCGGGCAATCGTATCGCGGCTGCGGGACCCGCAGATCGCATCGACGCGCCGCCTGACGCCGAGCGCATCGAACTGCCGGGCCAAACATTGCTTCCCGGATTGATGGACCTGCACTCCCATCTGTTCCTGCATCCTTACAATCGAACCTCCTGGGACGATCAGGTGCTGAAGGAATCCGAGGCCTATCGCACTGTGCGCGCGGTGACGCATGCGCGCGACACGCTGCAGGCGGGCTTCACCACTTTGCGCGATCTCGGCACCGAAGGCGCGGGCTATGCGGACGTCGCGATCAAACGCGCGATCGACGAAGGCATGATCGAAGGCCCCCGCCTTTATGTGGCCGGCCGCGCGATCGTGGCCACAGGCAGTTACGGACCCGCGGCCCGCAACTACCGTCCCGATTGCTGCCTGCCGCAAGGCGCCGAGGAAGCGAGCGGCGTGGACGAGATCGTGCGCGCGGTGCGCCACCAGGCGAGCCACGGCGCAGACTGGATCAAAGTCTATGCCGATTACCGCACGGGCCCCAATGGCGAAACGCGGCCCACCTTCTCGGAAGACGAATTGCGCGCGGCCGTGGATACGGCGCACGACACCGGACGGCCCGTCTCCGCCCATGCCGCGAGCGATGAAGGCATGCGCCGGTCCGCCGTGGCTGGTGTCGACACCATCGAGCACGGCTATGGCGGATCGGATGCGACCTTCGCGCTGATGGCGAAGAAAGGCATCGCGTTCCTCCCCACCCTCACGGCGCCGGAAGCGATCGGCGAATATTTCTTCGGCTATGTTGCGGGCAAGACGGAACCTACCGCGCAAATGCGACTTGCCGAGCAGGGCTTTCGCACCGCATTGAAGCATGGGGTGACGATCGGTTGCGGCAGCGATGTGGGCGTGTTCGCGCATGGCACGAACCAGCGCGAGCTCGCCTGGATGGTGCGGCTGGGGCTGACGCCCGCGCAGGCGCTGCTGGCTGCAACTTCGGTCGATGCCAAAATCCTGGGCAAGCAGGACTTGGGCGAAATTCGGGAAGGTTTCCTCGCGGATGTGATCGCAGTCGAAGGCGATCCGGTGCAGGATATCGCCGCGGTGAAGAACGTGACATTCGTGATGAAGAACGGCCGCATCCATCGTCGGCCGTAAAGCTCAATAAGCAGGACCATTCCATGGACAGCGCAAAACTCAAATCCTTCGTGGGCTCCATCTGGGACGATGCGGTCGTACCCACCATCACGGAATATATCCGCATTCCGAACAAGTCCCCCGCCTTCGATCCGGATTGGGACGCGCATGGCTATATGCGCGATGCGGTGAAGCTGTTCGAGAGCTGGGCCCGCGACAAGATCGGAGCGATCGAAGGCGCCGCGCTGGAAGTGGTGCAGCTCCCGAACCGCACGCCGCTGATCTTCATCGAAATCCCGGGTCAGGGTTCGAAGACCGTTCTGCTTTACGGCCATCTCGACAAGCAGCCGGAGATGGTGGGTTGGGCGGAAGGCTTCGGACCGTGGACGCCCAAGATGGACGGCGACAAATTGTTCGGACGCGGCAGCGCGGATGACGGCTATGCGATGTTCGGCGCGCTGTCGGCCCTGCTGGCGTTGCGCGACCAGGGTGTGCCGCATGCGCGTTGCGTGATCCTGATCGAGGCGTGCGAGGAATCGGGAAGCCTCGATCTGCCGTTCTATGTCGATCATCTGGCAGCGCGCATCGGCGAGCCGTCTCTCGTCGTGTGTCTCGATTCCGGTTGCGGCGATTACGAGCGGATGTGGCTGACGACCTCTTTGCGCGGTACGGCCATCGGCAGCCTGACCGTGCGCGTGCTGGAAGAAGGCGTTCATTCGGGAGACGCGTCCGGCATTGTGCCGTCGAGCTTCCGGATTCTGAATCAGTTGATCGCGCGGCTGGAAGATCCTGCGACGGGTACGATCAAGCCGAAGGAACTCTATTCGACGATTCCCGAGCAGCGCGTGCAGCAGGCAAAGCAGGCGGCGCAGGTTCTGGGCAGCGACATCTACGCCAAGTTTCCGTTTGCGCCGGGCGTCGAGCCCGTCACGCACGATCTGGCCGAACTCGTGCTCAACCGCACCTGGCGGCCGCAATTGTCGGTCACCGGCATGGAGGGATTGCCCGCGCCGCAGAATGCAGGCGCCGTCATGCTGCCTTACACCACGGCCAAGATAAATCTGCGCCTGCCGCCCACGCTCGACGGCGAAAAAGCGGGCCCGATCATGAAAGACATTCTTGAAGCCTCACCGCCTTGCAATGCGAAAGTGACCTTCGTGGCCGAACGGGCGATGGGCGGCTGGAACGCGCCTGCGCTCGCGCCGTGGCTCGAGAAATCCGTCGAGCGCGCATCGCAGACGGCCTTCGGCGCGCCGCCGGCCTTTATGGGCGAAGGCGGCAGCATTCCGTTCATGGCGATGCTGGGCGAGAAATTCCCCAAGACGCAATTCGTCGTCACGGGCGTGCTGGGCCCGCATTCCAATGCGCACGGCCCCAACGAATTCCTCCACATCCCGACCGGGAAACGCGTGACCATGGCCATCGCCCAGATCGTCGCCGATCATTTCCAGTCATAGGAATCGAGTGCGCGGAGACGGCGCGTCAGCCGCCTTCGCGCTGCACGGAGCCGCCGCCGTCGATGGCAGTCGTCACCTGCGGATTGCCGACATAGCGGACATTGCCGCCGCCGTTCACCGAGGCCGTGAGACTTGTGCTCGCGCGGATTTCGATATGGCCGCCGCCATCGACTGCCGCCGTGCCGGTCCGCGCGGCAATGGCGCGCATGTCGATCCTGCCGCCGCCGTCGACCGCCGCGGTGATCGAGCCCTGGGCAGGAAAGCCCGGAGCGCTTTCGATCGCACCGCCGCCGGAGACCGCGACCGCGTGGATATCCGGCGTCACGATTTCGATCTGGAGATCGTAGTGCCGCGGGCAATCGGCATTGCAGGCATCGATGACGAGCTTGCCGGAATTCTCCATCTCGAAGCGCGTATAGCGCGTGCTGCCCTGGAGGATCGTCACCTTCTGCCGCGCCCCATGCCGCAACATCACATGCCCCCCACCGCGCAACTCGATGCCGTTGAAATGCGCAAGCGGGACAGTGGTTTGGGCCGAGGCGGTGGTGGTGACGAGAGCGACGGCGAATGCGGCAGCGACAAGAATACGGGAGGCAATCACGGGCTTATCTCGCAACAAGATTTCACCCCATCCTAATGGGCACGCCACTAGTTTGGCCGCATATGAAATTCGGGGATGCGGCATGACGTGTGGGTTGGCCTTAGCGTTGGGAATAAATGCACACTGACCCCGTTTCCTCCCCCTGATCGTCGTGGCGGTCCTTCACTCGATACTGCGCAGGCCGAAACCGCTTGCGGGTTCGGTGACGCCCGCCAAGGCGGGCGGAGTAGAGCCCGGTCGCGAAGCGACGCACAGAATGCCAAGGAAGACAAGGGCCTTTCATTTTCGCTATACTTCGTCGGAAGACGTTCGTATGGGATTCCATTCGGGCCGGAGTTACTTGGGTGGCCAATTCAACCAAGAAGAAAAGCCGGAAGTGGAATGAGGTAAATTAGTGGTCAGACCAATCAGACTTCCGCGTGTTGGTCCCAAGAAGCACGGCCCGTGTCCATGCGGGTCCGGTGAAGTGTTTGCTGATTGCTGCGCCGATCAGTTGCCAAATGATACGCTTGGGAACAGGGCACGTGAAGCCAGATCGAAAGGCGATTGGGCAGCGCTGCTTCTCGCAAGCCGCGCTGATGCGACTGAGTACACGATATTGCACCGGTCACATACCGAACCCATTCTCCAACGCGATAGTTCCGCCATTCCGCAGTTCTTGCAGATCGATATTAACGCGCTCGGTGAGATCGTAAGTGAAATCTGCTTCGCTTTTTGGCGAATGGATCGCCAGTCTGAAATCCCGGTCAACCTCGAACGTTTACGAAGCAATATCAAAAGCGAAAAATGGCAGCGTAAGATAACGTATTATCAGGCGTTGACCGCGCTCGTTGGCGGCGATGCATCGAAGGCTCGAAGCGAGTTTGAAAAACTGGGGCCCATAACTGCCGACGAAGAGGATGTCGAGATACTGGAGTTGTATTTGGATCTCTACGGGAAGGAATTCTCTTTTTCCCGTATGATCGAGGTCTGCGATCAGATTCTGATGCTTTCAAAAAGCATCGGCAACATATTGCAATACAATGCCATGAAAGCATTTTCGTACGCGGCCATTGGCGATCTTGCGCAGGCACGAAACACGCTGGCTGTCGCGTCTGCCGAAGCGCGACGCCGGGAAGAGGTTAAGCCGCTTTCCATCCGGGCCAAAGTTCTCTTTGCTGGAGTGCTTACTTTTCAAGGCGCCTTCGGAGGCAAACAAGCGGCCTTTGACGAAGCCATTTCACTCTATCGCGAGCTGCTCTCGGATACAGACGCGTGGGCTCCGAAAGGCATCGCACAAATTCAAAGTGAGTTTGGGGAGTGTCTTCGGTTTGTCGGTCGATGGTCGGAAGCCGAAACGGCTTATCGCGCGGCGTTAGCCGCACACCCGACCGGCATTGCCAATGTCTTCTTGGCCGAATGCCTTGTACGACAAAACGAATTCAAGGCCGCGGTCGATGTGTTTGATGCGGTTGATCGAGTCTTATTGAGCGACGAGGAGAAAATGGACCATGCTTACACGGCGGCGATCATAGCCGTGGAAGCGAAGGACGTTGAGCGAATGAAAGCGGCCATTGAGCTGCTTAAATCCGACAAGGCTTCCGCGCCCTACTTCGAGGAGCGCCGACTGAACCTCATCGTACAACTGCAAGAGGCCGTGGCGGAGGGAAAGCCTTCGGGCCTCATGAGGTCGATTGGCAAATTACTTCGTCAGCCTTTGAAGACGCTAAGCCGGTACGGAATATTGCAACCGACCGTGTTCGGAATCGGACTCAACATCAATGCGATTATCGACGATTCAGAGGAAATATCGCCGAGAAAAGGAAGGCCGAGAAATGGCGATACGACCTGACATGTCGAACTTGGCCGTCCAATTTTTTGCCAGCTTTTCCCGTTTAGAATATGCGCTGAAATCCATTCCTGCATTTCGTGATGGAAACGAAAGCGGCGTCGAGCCGAACTGGGACCGATTTGCGCAGTCACCGAACATCGCACCGCTCTTTTTGCAGTTGGCAGCCGACGCCCGCATTGGTTACCTAATCGACGCGCCGCCCAAGAAGAGAATAGTTCGGAACGGGTCCCTCGATTGGAAGGTGATGCCTAAGCCGCACGACATGTGCAGCCTGCTTGTTGCTATGCGCCGCGCTCGAAACAATCTGTTTCATGGCGATAAGGCTAACCCGAATTTGAGCCGAAATGTCGATTTATTCGTGGCATGCCTTGCGGTCTTGGACGCCCTTGTCGCGGCGGACGCGGACATCCGGGCCGCGTATGAGATCAATCAGGAAATGAGCTGACCCTACCGACGAATGCCGGGGACGTTAAGGCCAAGTTGGAGAAAACGAGAAGTCAGTTTCATTTCTCCAGCCCAAGAATAATGGCAGCGTGAAGTTCGCTCGAAGCAAATTAATATACTGCTTATCGACCTGACCCGGCTCGTGATCGAGCACGAGGAGCCAAGTATGTGCCGGTTTGCGCTCCGGGTAAAAATTATATTCAAAAAGCTGTCCTAATGCCTCGCGGATCGCGTATCGCGTTCCGATGCCGTAGCAGACTTTGAGTTCTGCAAGGACGGTATGGCCGCCATAATCGAACTGAACGAACGAATTGGGGTCAGTGTCGAATTCTGAGGTCGAATGATTGGTGCGGGCGGCCGGACTTGAACCGGCACAGGGCTTTCACCCCAACGGATTTTAAGTCCGCATCTGAAATCTCTAAATGTTTGATTTTATTACATAATTTTGTCGTTTTTGGTGCTAGTGTGCTAGCCAATGTGCTAAAATGATGATTCGGGCCGTGTAGCCGTGGTTTT
>JBEKDC010000202.1:0-6622 GCA_050014535.1 Rhizomicrobium sp. | reverse complement strand
ATCGGCTTGGTGTTCACCCCGACCTTCTTCTCGGGGTTCACGCTGACAGTGGATTATTTCGACATCCATGTGGCCGGTGCCATCGGCTCTGTGCCTGAGACAGATACGATTGGAGTGTGCGCAACTACGGGTGCGTTGTGCGGTCAAATCGTGCGCGGAACGAACGGCATTCTGTTCGGTACCGGGCCCGGCTCGGGTTACGTAACGGATCCACTCAAGAATACGGGCGCTTTGGCTACCCAAGGTGAAGATCTTGAAGCCAACTACAATACGAATATGGACGATTGGGGCTTTGTCGGAAAAGGTTGGGGTTCGTTGGCCTTCAACTTGGTTGGCACCTACACGGAAATGTTCAAGGACCAACCGTATGTGGGTGGCGACGAGTATGACTGCGCTGGACTCTTCGGGCCGATTTGCGGCACGCCAATTCCGAAATGGAGGCACAAGCTCCGTGTAACGTGGACTTCGCCTTGGGATGTCGATTTCTCGGCGCAGTGGCGTTACATGTCGTCGGTGAGCCTAGACGTCAACAGCACCACCGAACCTACATTTGCAGGGTATTGCGGTGGTGGCTGCTACGACTTCCAGGATGCGAAGGTCAGCGCGTACAACTACCTGGACCTCTCCGCGAGTTGGACGATACGCGATGGCCTGACCTTGAACTTCGGCGTGAACAACGTATTCGACAAGAATCCGCCGACGCTCGACTCGGAAAACATCGGTGTCACCGGCCCTCCGTTCGGCAACGGCGGTACCTACCCCCAGGTGTACGACTCGCTTGGACGCATGTTGTTCGCCGATGTGGTGATCAAGTACTAAGAAACCGATCAGTTACGCTTTCAGCGGCGGTCCCTCACGGGGCCGCCGTTTTTCTTTGAAGATTCGCGAGCCTCCCGAGCATCTTGCGTTGCGCGGAATTTGCTCCCAGGCTTCCCCTGCCCTGTCTGGCGCAACTGCCGAAACCGGGTCCGATGCGACGAGGATTTGGCTTTGGCTGCGACTCTGGAATCCCGAGCCGAGAACGATCGGCGCCTTCGCGACATTCAAGAGGCGCTTCAGGCCAAGGATTTCGACCGCGCCGTCGCACTTGCGCGTGCAGCGCTCGACGGCGGATTCGTCCATCCAATGCTGCTGAATCTGCGGGCTTACTGGCTCGAGGAGCAACAGCGCCACAAGGAAGCCTGCGCAGACTTGCAGCGCGCGCGCGAACTCGCGCCTCAGAGTGTGCCTGTTCTCAACGCTCTAGGGCTCTGTCTCGTTAACTGCTCTCGACCGCAGGATGCCGTCGAAGCCTTCGCCGCCGCGCTTGCCGTGCAGCCCGACTTCCTCCCGGCCCGATTCAATCTGGCCTGGGCTTCGGAGATGACAGGAAATCTCGCTGCGGCTCGCGAAGAATATCAAGAGGTCATCCGGCGCCAGCCGGAGCATCTGAACGCGCTGGCGGGGCTCGCCCTGCTGTCGACGCGGCTCGGGGATTGGGAGGCCGCGCGCCGCAACGCAGCGCTCGCGCTCGCCATCGACGCCACCCATCCCAATGCCTTGCTCGCGCTGGCATCCGCCGACATCGAGGACGGAAAAGGCAAGGATGCGGAGCTCCGCTTGTCTGCGTTGGTGCAGAACGAGGCGCTTCATCCCGCGGGACACGCGCTTGCGCGAGGCCTGCTGGCGGATGCGCTGGATCGGCAAGGTCGCTATCGCGACGCGTTCGCGGCTTATCGCGCCTCGAATGAGGAATTGCGCCGGATCAACGCGCCGCGATTCGAAGATCCGGGTGTCGAAAGCGCCTGTTCGTACGTGTCATGGCTCGCGGATTATTTCCAGAACACAAACGCCTGGGCCCGGACGCCCGCCGGCCCGTCCCGCCGAAACGGTCCGATAAACCATATCTTCATCGCCGGATTTCCCCGCTCCGGCACCACCCTGTTCGAACAGATCATCGGCGCACATCCTCTTGCCGTCACCACCGAGGAAAAAGACGCGCTCGCCGATTCGGTCCGGGCCTATATGGCTTGCCCGGACGATCTGACCAGGCTGGCGCGAAGCACCGAACAGGACCTGCTTCCGTTTCGTGACGCCTATTGGCGACGCATCGAAAAGGCGGGCTTCGACGTCGCAGGCAAAATTCTCGTCGACAAGCTGCCCTTAACCACCGTCAAGCTCCCGCTGGTGGCGCGGCTGTTTCCCGAAGCCAAGGTCGTTTTCGCCGTTCGCGACCCAAGAGACGTCGTGCTGAGCTGCTTTCGCCGCCGCTTCACGATGAACCCCTCGATGTTCGAGTTTCTGACGCTCGAAGGCGCGGCGCGTTTCTACGGCGCCGTGATGCGGCTCGCGGGTCTTTATCGGGAAAAGCTCCCGCTTAGCCTGCATCAACTTCGGCATGAAGATCTGCTCGAGAATTTCGACAAAGAGACTCGCGCCGCCTGCGAATTCTGCGGGATCGAATGGCGCGAAGAGATGCGCGAATTTGCAGGCCGGGCAAAAGCGCGCGCCATCGCAACACCGAGCGCGGTCCAACTGATGCGGGGACTCAATCGGCAAGGCGTCGAACATTGGCGGAAATATGCGGACGACCTCGAACCGGTCATGCCGCTCCTTCGGCCGTGGATCGCGAAATTCGGATACAATCCAGATTAAGCATAGCTTGGATCGATTTGCCGCGCAGAGGGAAAGACGGCGTCGCGGCGTGGAAGCGCGGCAAAGGCGCTCCCGGCTCGACCTTGCACCCAATGCCCCCCGGTAGCATAATGCGTTCGGACACCCCCAAGGATCTCATATTACGATGCGCGTTTCCGTACTTTTGGTTGTCGCTGCCGGCAGCCTGCTGTTATCGAGATTCTCCGCAATGGCGGACCCCACTCCAGCACCAGCTGCGCCGGCTGCCACGGCCGATACCAGCTCGAGCGATGCCGATCGGATTTCGTGCCGGACCGGTGCCGCGCCGACCGGCTCGCGCATCGGCACCACTCGCGTTTGCCACACGCAACGCGAATGGGACGATATCCAAAGACAGAACCAGCTTGAGATCATGAAGGCCCAGCAGCAGGGCTTGACGGGCGCCGCCCCCGGCGGTTGAGGTGTTTGCGTTGGGCGCCGCGGAGCCTTGACGCTCGGCGGCGCCTCGATTGCCGATCCCGCCCTTTGCAGCGATTGACGCGCGTCGTTCCGGCACCCGCGTTCGATTGCGACTTCTACTGTTCCGCGTAATACGCTCTGGAACTCTGCAACAATTCGGCCACGTAGTCGCGCTCGGCAAGGCTCAGATACGGATTCCAGATATCGCAGATGAGCAGCACGCGAAGCTCGTCGCTGTCGTTCCACGCTTCGTGCTCGATCGTATCGTCGAATATCAGCGCCTTCCCAGGCCGCCATTCGCGCACCTCGTTGCCCACCCTAAATCCGCAGCCTGCCGGGACGATCAAGGGCAGATGCACGATCAGGCGCGCGTTGGTGACCCCGGTATGCGCCGGAATTCGCGTGTGCGTCTCAAGCGTTGAGAAAAACGCCGCCGGCGCGAAACCCGGAATGTTGCAAAGAGGAACCTCTTCAAGTGCAGCAGCAGTGCGCGGAAAGCGTGCGCCATGGCCATCGTCCCGCCTGCCGTCCTCCCAGAGAAACAAGGCGCTCCAGCGCGGGGAATGATTCAACTCCGCCCACTGATTAAGAGGCACGCCGGGAGCGTGTCTGACATAGGGTCGGAATTCCTTGTCGTCCTCGCGGATATACCCGACGAGCTCGTCCCTGATGGACTCGGTCGCGGCCTCGAATGCGGCCAACCAGGGAAACTCTCCGGTATCGTAGAATTGGATCGCGGGCAGCCGCGGAAAATGCAGCATCGTCGGCTGCGAGGTGAAAATCCGCTTCGTCCCGATCAGCGCATCCCTGCACTCCTCGAAGCGAGCGAGATCCGCATCGGGATGACGCGCCTTCAGATGCGCCAGCGTCGATCTCAGATGCGCCGCCAGATCCTCGGCGTTCAGGCGCACGACTTGCTGCGCATGGGCAAGCTGCTCTTTCAATTCGGCAGGCACTGTCGCCGGCGCAGCACTCAGCGCGTCCTTGTAGACACGCGCCGCGGCCCGCTTCCGCCCTTGCCGTTCGAATGTCGCGCCTTTGAGAAAGAGCGCCGGGTAGAAATAGGGATCGATCGCCAATGCGCGATCGAGCGCCTGCAGTTCTCCGGCAGATTCCCCAAGCGCCTGAAATGCATAGGCCAGATTGAGTTGAATCGCGGGTTCCCGCGGCGTGATCGTGGCGGCGCGCTGCAGCAATTCGACCGCAGCGCGCGGGTCCTTTTGAAAAAGAAAATATCGACCAAGGTGGAAAAGCGCCTGCGGATGGTCCGGCACGATCGCGCGCACCTTCTTCCAGAGCTGCGCCGCGTCGTCGAGACGTCCGAGCCTCATCTGCCGATGGGCCGCCTGGACCAGGTTTTCGATGGACGGGTTGGTGGACATGCGTCGGCCTGCTCAGCGGGTTCGCCTTGAAAATCATCTCACCGATTTGCAGCCTCTTCCACAAGGATCATGTCCCTTAGCGTGGTGTAGGAGCGCGTGGCGCACGTGATCTCCGGCAGGGCTGGCCGGAAGTCAGGCGGCCACTGCGGGCAACCTGACGATGGGATCATCGCTCAGGGGTGCGATGGTTTCCAGCGTCATGTATCGGCCTCGCTGAACGGTCCATTCGTCGTTCTGCTCAAGCAGGATTGCGCCGACGAGACGGGTGATCGCATCCTCGTTGGGAAAGATGCCGACCACCTCGGTGCGCCGCTTGATCTCGCCGTTGAGGCGCTCGATCGGATTGGTGCTGTGCAGCTTGAGGCGATGCTCCTTGGGGAATGTCATGTAGGCCAGCACGTCATTCTCGGCGTCGTCCATGATGGCGGCGAGCTTGGGCACCTTGGGGCGGATTTGATCGGCGACGGCGCGCCATTGTGTGCCGGCGGCTTCAGGCGTCTCCTGGGCGAAGGCGGTGGCGATAAAGGCTGCGACGACGCGGCGTCCACTTTTGCCGGAATGGGCAAGCACATTGCGCATGAAGTGAACTCGGCAGCGTTGCCATGTGGCGCACAGCACCTTGGAGACGGCCGCCTTGATGCCTTCATGCGCATCGGAAACGACAAGCTTGACGCCGCGCAGACCGCGCCGCGTCAACTTGCGCAGGAACTCCGTCCAGATCGGTTCGGCTTCCGATGTACCGATCTCCATGCCCAGCACTTCGCGCCGGCCGTCATTGTTGACGCCGACGGCGATGATGATGGCGACCGAGACGATGCGTCCGCCGCGGCGGACTTTCAGGTAGGTCGCATCGATCCAGACATAGGGCCAGTCGCCTTCAAGCGGTCGTTCCAGGAAAGCCTTCACCTTGCCGTCGATCTCTTCGCAGAGCCGGCTGACCTGGCTCTTCGAGATGCCGCTCATGCCCATCGCCTTGACGAGGTCGTCGACCGAACGCGTCGAGATGCCCTGGACGTAGGCTTCTTGAATGACGGCGGTGAGAGCTTTCTCCGCCATGCGCCGCGGCTCCAGAAAGGCCGGGAAGTAGCTGCCCTTCCTGAGCTTTGGAATGCGCAACTCGACCGTGCCGGCGCGCGTCTCCCAGTCCCGCTCGCGGTAGCCGTTGCGCTGGTTGGTGCGATCGGGGCTGCGTTCGCAAGGCGCCGCGCCCGTCAGGCTCTCG
Source organism: Rhizomicrobium sp. (assembly GCA_050014535.1). Lineage (GTDB taxonomy): Bacteria > Pseudomonadota > Alphaproteobacteria > Micropepsales > Micropepsaceae > Rhizomicrobium. The sequence goes on along the minus strand of JBEKDC010000202.1, from coordinate 946 downwards.
ACCTCCAGCGCCATCAATCTCTGCGCCGTAAAGCCGATCATCTCCCGCAGCAGATCGGTATCGGAACTCTTTTCCAGAAGCGTGCGAAGGTTCATCATCCCGTCGGTCATCGTGGGTCCTTTGGTTGGGTTGGTTGTGGTGACCAAAAACCTACCGGAGATTCACGATGACCCACGCTGTGGATAAGTAGCCCGCCTCCGCATGACCCGTTACCGGTCGCTGCGGCGGACTACTTACCCACAGCTCCTACACCACTCCCCGGGACACGACCCACCTCGTCGCACTCGGAAAGTCTTACAACTAGCTGCCGGGCGAGATCATGCCTTCCGCTTTTGGTCTGCCAACCGATCCTGTTGAACGCCGTTATGATCGCCTGATGAAGGGCCTGGTCCTGAAGGGACGGCGACTTCCAGAGAAGGAAGGGATCGACGAAAAGTGGTAAGTCTTCCTCTAAGAACGGAATAGCAAAGTCTACGTCCGACTGTGCGACGCCGATGCCGTAATGCTCAGTCAATCGAGGGCGAACAAGGGCCATAAATTCCTTACGCTTTATCGTCGAGTGATGTGGGCGATCTCGTCATTGCCGAAACCATCGGCCTTCAGGGAGTTACACCGACACAAGCTATAACTCCATACGTACTACCGAGCCCTCGGAATTATAGCTCGCGTCAACGTAACCAGTTTTTTATCCGCAAAATACAATAGTGCTCCCGTCACCGCGCATCGAGGGTGCCCGCGAATCCTCGCCAATTCACTTTTGCCGCGACAAAAGCTGCGCCGGATCGAGACCCAAGGCGACGGCCAGGCGCTCGATGTTGTCGATGCTGATGTTGCGCTCGCCTCTCCCCACGGAGCCCACATAGGTCCGATGCAGTCCCGCTTGGTCGGCCAGGGCTTCTTGGGATAGGTCGCGTGCCTCCCGTGCACTCCGTAGATTAGCTGCGTA
>JBEKDC010000201.1:0-6653 GCA_050014535.1 Rhizomicrobium sp. | reverse complement strand
CGGCAACGACGGGATTTATCTCAGCGGCGAAAGCCTCAACAACACGGTCTATTGCGGCTCCGGAAACGACACGATCGACGCCACGTCGACCGTCGGCACCAACTTTCTCTATGGCGGCGCGGGAAACGATACGCTGTTGGGCGGTTCCGGAAAGAACCACATCGACGGCGGCGCGGGCACGAACATGGCGGGCATCAACCTGTCGGCTTACAATTCGAGCTTGAACTTCACCTTCCATCCGACGGCCACCAATACTCTTCCCAACAACACTGTCGTCAATTGCCAGGGTCTGGACCTCTCGCTGGGCAACGGCAACGACACGCTGAACTACAGCAACGCCCTGATCGGTTCGGATGTCACGCTGGGCAACGGCAACGACAAGTTCACCAGCGGCGCGGTTCAGGACACCGTGAGCTTCGGCAGCGGCAAAGGCACGTTCATCGGCGACATCGGCGATACGGTGACATTTGGCGGCGGCACCGCCAGCGCGACGATGAGCTACGCAGCAGGCGGAGCCGTGGGCGGCTTCGTGGACGGCGGCACCGGCGTGAGCAGCCTGACCATCAACATGTCGAACTGGGATGCGGCCGACAATGGCGGCCTGGGCGGCAACGACAGCCTGACATGGAAGGGCGGTACTCTCTTCAACTGGGACAGCATCACCAACCTGACGCTTACTTTTGGGGCCGGCAACGACGGGATTTATCTCGGCGGCGAAAGCCTCAACAACACGGTCTATTGCGGCTCCGGAAACGACACGATCAACGTCAGCGCAAGCGCCGGCACCAACTTTCTCTATGGCGGCGCGGGATACGATACGTTTGTTCTCGGTGGCGTCTTCAAAGCATCCGATATCATCAACGGGGAAGCTGCAAGCGCCACAGTCATGCTGAACGGCAACTATTCGACGGACATTAAATTTTCTGCAACGACAATGCTGAATGTCGGGACAATCGATCTCGCCGCAGGCAACGACTACAATTTGACAATCAACGCCGCAACTGTCGGCGCTGGCCAGACCCTAACGGTGAACGGTTCGGGCCTTGATGCGGGCGATGCTCTGACATTCAACGGATCGGCCGACTCGAACGGCACACTCATCCTGATGGGGGGTGCTGGGACCGATACACTCATAGGTGGCACGTACAAGGACACTTTCGAAGTAAGCGGCGGCGGAGACACGCTCGTTTCCAGTGGGGGTATCGATACCTTTGTCTACAACACCGCCTCAGACTCGACGAGCACTGGGTATGACACGATCAAGGGCTTCAATGCAGCAACCGATTTCTTTCAGCTGACTTTCGCGGTGACGGGCATCAACGCCGCCGTCACCGGAGGCCCGTTAAGTACGTTACACTTCGATCAGAATTTGACGCATGATATCGGAGCAAGCCAACTTAGTGCATATCACGCAGTTCTTTTCACACCGAGTTCCGGTAACTTGTCTGGAGACACATTCCTGATCATCGACGTCAATGGAGTCGCTGGATATCAGGCTGGACAAGACCTGGTGATTGAGCTGACGAATGCAACCGACCTGGCGAATTTAAGTACATCTAACTTTGTCACGTAAGGCTGCACATCGCACTATTGGTGTGCATGCATTAGAGTTGGCGTAGGGGGACAGATGAAAGTAGCCCTGTCGTTCTTCCGCTTGCGCATTGTGCCACCCGCCTCACCAACCGAAGACATGAGCGCTTAGGTGAACTCCTCGCGAAGCGAGTTACGACATGTGGTAGCGTCGCGGCCGAACAATTGCAGCTCATTCCGAAGTGGAGGGGTTTCCGATTATGTTGAACAGGGTTTGGTTCTTGGCGTTTTCGATAGTGCTGGGGTTTGCGGGATCGGTGATCGCGTCGGATGATCAGGACGGTCCGCACACCTACACGCTCAAGGTTACGCCGCGCACCGTCGTCTGGGGTAACTACGATGCGACCGCCAATCCGGTGCTGCGGATTCATTCCGGTGACACTGTGATTTTCGATACTGTGCTGACGAACAGCCCCACCGGATTGGAACGCAACGGCGTGCCTCCCGATCAGGTGGAGAAGAGTCTGCGTGATGTGTTCGACCACGTCACCGATCGCGGTCCCGGCGGCCACATCCTGACGGGTCCGGTTTACATCGAAGGCGCGGAGCCGGGAGACACGCTGGAAATCCACATCAAACGGATCAGCCTGGCCATTCCGTACGCCTATAACGGCTTCCGCTATGGCGCGGGGCTTTTGACGGACGACTTTCCCTATGCCCGCACCAAGATCATTCCACTGGATCGCGAGCACATGACGGCTGAGTTCGCGCCGGGTGTGGTCATCCCGCTGCATCCTTTTTTCGGCAGCATGGGTGTGGCGCCGCCGCCGGCTTTCGGCCGCTACGACAGCACCCCGCCGACCATCAATGGCGGCAATATGGACAACAAGGAACTGGTCGAGGGGACGACACTCTATCTGCCCGTGTGGGCGCCGGGTGCGCTGTTCGAAATCGGCGACGGACATGCGGGCCAGGGAAACGGCGAGGTGGACGTGACGGCGATGGAGACGTCGCTCGTGGGCGAGCTGGAATTCATCGTCCGCAAGGATCTCAAAATCGACAATCCGCGCGCCGAAACGCCGACGCATTACATCAGCATGGGCTTCGACGACGATCTGAGCATCGCCGCGCACAAGGCGGTGCGCGAGATGGTCGATTTCCTCGTGACCGAAAAACATTTGAGCCGGGACGACGCCTATATGCTGACGAGCGTGGCCGGCGACGTCGACATCACCGAACTGGTCGACCGCAACAAAGGCGTCCACGTGATGCTGCCCAAGGCGATTTTCGGGCGGACAGAGCACGCCGCGGCGCAATAAGGAGGGATTCTGCTCTGTCGTACGCGGCTCATGACAAGATTGACCCATAGGCAGATCCCTATGGACGCATCAATCGAGCGTAAAGCGCCAACGATTTCTTAATGAGCTGCTAATAGGCTGACCGAGGTTGCGCGGTTGGATGCGGCGTAGACCGATCTCTGCGAACCAAATGGTGGGCGCTCGATGTCGGGACTGGAATCAGAAGACGCCATCCATGTTGCGGCGCTGATATTGATCATCGCGCTAGTCGTATTCATTTATTTTGTGGTTGCTTATGCAGGCGGGTTCTTGCCGAAGCTACGATTTCGCCGGTTTCGGCCGCCTTACAAGCCATACGGATATAAGAACGCATCCAGCCCCGACCTTACAGACGTCGGGCAGCAATTACACGCCGTGATGGCGGCGTCTTTCGAAAAGCGGCGATTGCTGAGTCTCCCGGAATATCAGACCTTCAAAATCGTCGAAGAGGAGATATCGGCGTCACGCAGCAATTATCGCGTATTCGCGCAAACCAGCCTTGGTGAAGTCCTTACATCGCCGAATTCGAATGCGTTTCATTCGATCAACAGCAAGAGGGTCGACATCCTCATCGTCGATTGTGGCGGCTGGCCGGTCGCGGCCGTCGAATATCAGGGTGGCGGGCATTACCAGGGAACTGCGGCGGGCCGGGATGCCGTCAAGAAAGAAGCGCTACGCAAGGCCGGCGTCAGGTACATCGAGGTGTCTGAGTCAGACAGCGCCGATCAGATACGATACCGTGTGCGCGAACAACTCGGCTGGGGAACTGCCGCACCGACGAATTGTGGAAACCTCGCGAGCGCTTCTCACGCTCCGCTTGGCGAGGTGCCGTTTCATTCCGCGTCAGGCCACCGCGCGACCTAACGCGCGACACGGCTTTCCGCTATATTCGGCGTGGGGCGATATTCGTTGTGTTGCTGTGCGGCGGCGACAAGCGCAGCCAGCAGCGCGGCGGGCGCAAGCCTTGGCTTCGGAGTTGAAGGAGTGATGGCAATGGTCAAGACGACGCGCTTCGACGTGGCTGAATATCTCGATACGCCGGCAAAACAGGCCGAATACATCTCTGCGGCTTTGGAGACGGGTGACGCTGCGTTCGTCCGCGATGCCGTCGGCATTGTGGCGCGCGCGCGCGGCATGGGCGATATCGCGCGGGCCGCCGGTCTGAACCGCGAAAGCCTTTACAAGGCGCTGAGCGAAGCGGGCAACCCCGAATTCGGCACGATGCTCGGTGTGTTGCGGGCCCTCGGGCTGGAATTGACGGCACGGCCGGTCAAAGGCAAACCCGCGCGCCAGCGAACGCGCAAGGCGGCGTAATAAATGAGGCAGGCCGCGATGATGCTCATCGACGTGCTTCGCGGCTCACCGAAACTGCGCCCTAACTGTCCTACGCGCGAATCCAATGCGCATAGGGCGCCGGAAGCGTCCATTTCGCGTCGGGAACGGCGAGCGCCTTGGCGGCGTGATAGGGCCAGTTCGGGTCGTCGAGCATCGCATGCGCGAGCATGACGAGATCCGCGCGGCCGTCGCGGACAACGGCGTCGGCTTGCGCCGGATCAGCGATGAACCAGCCGACCGCCGTGGGAATCTCCACTTCGCGTTTGATGCGCTCCGCAAACGGTGCCATGAAGCCCGGCCCCCATGGCACGCCCGACACGTCCGGCGTGTTGAAGCCGATGCTCACATCGATCAGGTCGAGGCCCAGTGCCTTGAACCGTTTGATCAATTCGATGCTCTCCTCGATAGGCTGGCTTTCGCTGTTGAAATCCGAAATGCCGAGCCGGACGGTCAGCGGCAGGCGCGCGGGCCAGACCTCGCGCACGGCGGCGAACGTCTCGATCAGGAACCGGATGCGGTTCTCGAAGCTGCCGCCATATTCGTCGGTGCGTTTGTTGGCGATGGGCGAGAAGAAGCTCTGGCCCAGATAGCCATGGGCGAAATGCACTTCCAGCCATTCGAAACCCACCGCGAGCGCGCGCTTGGCGGCGGACGCAAAATCGTTGCGCACGCGAACGATGTCATCCCTGGTCATCGCGTGCGGCACGCGCGGCAGGTTGGCGCCGAACGGGATCGCGCTGGGGCCGATGGGCTGCCAGCTGCGCGGATCGTCGGGTTTCATGTGATCGTCGCCTTCCCAGGGGCGGTTGGCGGAGGCCTTGCGGCCCGCATGGGCGATCTGCAGCCCCGGCACGGTGCCATGCTTCTTGAGGAAGGCGATGATTGGCCGCCACAACTCGGCCTGCGCATCAGTCCAGATGCCCGAACAGCCGGGCGTGATGCGGCCTTCCGGCGAGACAGCCGTCGCCTCGCCGATGATCAACCCCGCGCCGCCGATCGCATGCGACCCCAGATGCACCAGATGCCAATCATTGATGCATCCGTCATCGGCCGAGTACTGGCACATAGGCGACACGACGATGCGGTTCTTGAGCGTGACGTCCTTGAGCGTGAAGGGATCGAACAGCGCGGGCATGAGGTTCTCCGATAGCGGGGGCAAAGAATGGCACATTTGCCGTCTGTCGCCGCACGTTTCACGAGTGTTCGTTGATGGTAAGATGATTCATCCCGACCGGGAGGTGCTTGTGAAGCTGGGCTGGCAGCCTGAAAAATGGCTCAAGAAAAAGGCGAAGATGGGTTTTCGCGGCTATCCCGCGTGCACGATTGCATTCTACGGGCCGGACGACACACGCGCCAGCAAGGTGGCCGTGTGCATCCTCGAAGACGAGGATTCGGAGCCGAGCGATATACGCCGATGGTTCGCCGAGACCGGAGATCTTCGAAAAGACGCCGCCGTCAGCGCAGAGATTGTGGAATTTCTCAAGTCCCATGGTGTGCATACGGTGGGGATGACGACCGGAATCCTGGGCTGCCCGCATGAGGAGATTGTCGACTATCCGGAAGGCGAGGTCTGTCCGCAGTGCCCATTCTGGGCCGGCCGCGACCGCTGGGCCAATTTCAAGCCCGGTGTTTAGGAAACCTGCCTGTCTATCTGCAGGCCGATATTGCGCCTCGCCAACCATTGTGTAACTCTTTGTGTGGAGGATCACACAATGGCAACCAATCTTTCAATCGCCCCCGAACTCATCCAGCGCGCGTTGGAGGTGAGTGGACAGCGCACGAAAAAGGCCGCGGTCACCCAGGCTCTCCAGGAGTTCATTGCGCGACGCACACAGAAGCGTCTGCTGGAACTGATGGGGAAGCTGGAATGGGACGATTCATTCGATTACAAGGCGGAGCGCTCGCGCAGTTGAGCCTGTTTGTCGATACCAGCGTCTGGTCCCTGGCATTTCGCCGCGACGTGCCATCAAACGCACCTCAAGTGAACGCTTTGATCCGCGCATTGGAGACAGGCGAGAGTATTCTCGCCACCGGTCTTGTCCTTCAGGAATTGCTTCAGGGATTCCAGGGTCCGAAAGCGCGAACGCAAATATTGGAGCGATTTTCCGCACTCCCGCTTCTCGTTCCCGACCGGCGCGACCACGTGGGCGCCGCCGAACTGCGAAATACATGTCGTCGCGCCGGCTTGCAAATCGGGACGATCGATGCACTTCTCGCCCAGCTTTGCATTCGCCACGGCTTGACGATGCTCACGACCGATGGCGATTTTCAGTATGTCGCCCGCCGTTCGACACTTCGGCTTTGGAAACCGTAGACCGGTGGGCTACGAAATCGTGCCGGGCTTTCGCGCATGCTGCGAATAACCGAACTCAAACTGCCGCTCGACCACGGGCCTGACGCGTTGCGTGCGGCGATCCTGGAGCGGCTGCGCGTGCCGGCGCGCGAACTCGT
>JBEKDC010000200.1:0-6664 GCA_050014535.1 Rhizomicrobium sp. | reverse complement strand
GCAAAAAAGAAGATGCGCACCTCGCCTTTTTCCAACCTTCCCCCATCGGGGGAAGGTGGCACGCGGCGTGAGCCGCGTGACGGAAGGGGGTCGGCGCGCCGCACGCTTCTCATCGTTTGACACCGCTCGCCCCCCGGGGTCACTCTAAGCTCAACGGATATTCGGTTAGGAGCAAGGCCATGAACGTGTTGGAGAAAATCAAGGTCGGCGTGCCGGACGAGCACACGATTCCGTCGCTCGAGGGCAAGGTGAGCGCCGAGGAATGGCAGCTGCGAGTCGATCTCGCCGCGACCTATCGGCTGGTAGCGCTCTATGGCTGGGACGACATGATCTTCACGCACATCTCCGCGCGGGTGCCCGGGCCCGAACATCACTTCCTGATCAACCCCTATGGCCTGCTGTTCGAAGAGATCACGGCATCGAGCCTCGTGAAGATCGACGTGGACGGCAACAAGGTCGACGACACGGTCTATCCCGTGAACCCGGCCGGCTTCACCATCCACAGCGCGCTGCACATGAATCGTGACGACGCGCATTGCATCATCCATCTGCACACCACCGATGGCGTTGCCGTGTCCGCGCAAGCGGACGGTCTTCTTCCCCTCGACCAGCACGCAATGATGATCTGCGGCGACACCACCTATCACGACTATGAAGGCGTGGCTCTCGATCTCGACGAGCGCGACCGCCTCGTGCACGACATCGCCGACAAGCATGTGATGATCCTGCGCAACCACGGCACGCTCGCGCTTGGCAAAAGCTGCGCCGATGCGTTCCTGCGCATGTTCTATCTCGAGCGGGCCTGCTCGATGCAGGTGGCTGCGCTGGGCGGCGGCGCGAAGCCGAACTGGCCCAACCAGGGCGTGCCGGAGAAGACGGCGCAAACGGGCCGGATGGCGTTCGAAGGCCATTTGGGAGCGCTCGCCTGGCCCGCGCTGCTGCGCAAACTCGACCGCATCGATCCCGGCTACAAACACTAAGACTCGAAGGCAGGCACATGAAATTCGGCGTTGGCCAATCCGTCCGCCGGACGGAAGACATTCGTTTCGTCACCGGGCAAGGTCAGTATACGGACGATTTGCGGTTCGAAGGGGAGGGCTTCGCGTGCTTCCATCGCAGCCCGCACGGCCATGCCAAGATTCTGTCGGTTGACATTTCCGCCGCGAAAGCCGCGCCGGGAGTCATCGCGGTGGTGACGCAAGCCGATGTCGACGCGGCCGGCGTGGGCGACATGCCCTGCCTGGCGCCGATCCCGAGCCGCGACGGATCGGGCACAAAAGAATCCGCCAAGCACTTGCTTGCCAACGATCGCGTGCGCTTTGCCGGCGAAGCGATTGCGATGGTGGTCGCCGAAACCTATGCCCAGGCGAAGGACGCGGCCGAACTCGTGGCGGTCGAATACGAGCCGCTCGATGCGGCCGGCACGCTCGATTCCGCGGCGAGCGGTCCGCAGATCTGGGATACCGCGCCGGGCAACCTCGTGTTCGATTGGGGCCAGGGCGACGAGGCCGCGGTCAATGCCGCGTTCGCGGCGGCCGCGCACAAAGCGTCGATCGAAGTGGTGCAGAACCGCATCGTCGCCAATTCAATGGAAACCCGCAACGCCATCGGCGTCTACGATTCCGCGAACCAGACCTACACGCTCTATACGGGTTCGCAGGGCGCAGGGAATCTGCGCGGCGGACTTGCGCGCAATATGCTGAAGGTCCCGTCGGAGAAAGTCCGCATCGTCACGCGCGATGTCGGCGGTGGATTCGGCATGAAGGGATTTCTCTATCCCGAGCAGCCTTTGGTGCTGGTGGCGGCGAAGATGACGGGCCGTCCCGTGCGCTGGTCGGGCGACCGCACCGAAGCGTTTCTATGCGACGACGCGGGCCGCGACATGCGCACCACGGGCGAACTCGCGCTCGACGAGGACGCCAAAATTCTCGCGCTGCGCATCACGGGCACCGCCAATATGGGCGGTTACCTTTCGCAATATGCGCCGTTCATTCCGACCTTGGCGGGTGGACGCATTTTCGGCGGGCTTTATCGCGTGCCCGCGATGTATGCGAATGTGAAAGGCTATTTCACCAACAGCGCGCCTGTGGATGCCTATCGCGGCGCGGGCCGGCCCGAAGCGGCCTATCTTATGGAGCGGCTGATGGATGTCGCGGCCGTGAAAACCGGCCTCGACAAAATTGAAATCCGCAAGCGCAATCTGCCGACACCGGCGGAGCTGCCCTACAAGAACTGGGCAGGAATCGCATTCGATTCCGGCGACTACCCGTTCATGCTCGACGAAGCGATGAAGCGCGCGGACACCGTGGGGTTTGCGGAACGCCGCAAGCAATCCGAAGCGCGCGCCAAAAAACGCGGGCTCGGCGTCGCGTATTATGTTGAGATCACGGCGGCGGCAGGCAGCGAACCCGCAGCCGTGAAGTTCACCGACAACGGCGCGGTCGAGCTCTATGTCGGCACGCAATCGAACGGGCAGGGCCATGAGACGGCCTTTGCGCAAGTGGTGGCCGAGCGTCTCGGCGTGCCGTTCGACTCCATCGTGGTGAAGCAGGGCGATTCCAACTGGGTGAACGGCGGCGGCACGGGCGGTTCGCGTTCGCTCAACATGGCGGGTGGCGCGCTGGAAATGGCGTCCGACACCGTGATCGCGAAAGGCAAGACGGCTGCGGGCCAGGTGATGCAGGCAGGCGGCAAGGATGTCGCGTTCAGCATCGTCGAAGGCATCGGCTCGTTCCAGGTGGCGGGCTCCGACCGCAAAATGACAGTCAGCGAACTGGCCGTGACTTTGAAGCGCGAAAATATTCCCGGCTTCGAAGACGGCCTCGACAGCGACGCGCTCTATCAGGGCAGCGCGTCCACATTCCCCAACGGTTGCCATATCTGCGAAGTGGAAGTGGATCCCGACACCGGCAAGGTCGATGTCGTTGCCTATCGCGTGCTGGACGATTTCGGCCGCATCATCAATCCGATGCTGGTGGCGGGTCAGGTTCACGGTGGCGTGGCGCAGGGACTCGGCCAGGCGCTGCTGGAGAATTGCGTCTATGACGCCGAGACGGGCCAGATCGTGACGGCGAGCTTCACCGACTACGCGATGCCCCGTGCCGACGATCTTCCCGACATCGAATTCGCGTTCGAGCAGTTCCCGTGCAAGACGAATGCAATGGGCGCGAAGGGTTGCGGCGAAGCGGGAACGGTCGGCGCGATGCCGTCGGTGATCAGCGCCATCGCGGATGCGATCGGCGTCGCCCATATCGACATGCCCGCGACTCCGGAGCGAGTCTGGCGCGCGATGCAGGGTGCGTAACAAACCCACCCGATCGCGGGTGGATTTTGGATCTCAGTTCGCGCTCTTCGGCGGTGTCGCAGGCGTTGCAGACGCGGCGGCCTGATAGGTTGCGATCGATTTCGAGAGGGATGCAGTCTCATCGCAGCCGGACGGGCAGAGGCTCGTCAGCGCCGCAAGCTGCGCCTGCGCCGATTTGATATCGTGTCTGCTCAGATAAAGCTCGCCCAAGAAATCATGTGCGAGCAGATGATTGGGGTCTTCGGTCAGCGCGCGTTGGTAAATTTCAAGCGCAAGATCGTCGTCGCCGACCATGTGATGCGCAAAACCCAGATAGGCGAGAATGTCGGCATCATGCGGACGCTCGCTATGCGCGCGGCTGAGATAGGGAATCGCGTCGGCATATTTTTCGAAGTGGATCAAGCGTCGTCCCTGCGCGTAGTCGTCATTTTCCGGCGCATTCGCAGTAGCGGCGCCGGAACCCGAGCCGATGCCGTGACCATAGGTTCCACCTCCCATTATCGCTCCAATAGCGAAAAGCGGAGAAATTCCGGCGCTGCCTATGAGCATGCAGAGCGCGACAATAATCTTGTTCACGAGGCCCCTCTTGCGTTCAAATGTGGATTGTCCAAGACAAAGTGTAGACCTGTCTCAGTGAAACAGATAGGGCAGCAGCATCGCCAATACAAAGTTCCATATCGAACCGTGCCGGCGAATTCCGCGCCTGGGTGTGGCGGCTGTCGCCGCGCCGAACCGGGCCAAACTCATACGGCGCGCAGATTTGACTTCGGGGGCTGCACAAGAGGAAAATCGGCCATGCGCGTTCCGATACTCGACAAGGCGCTTGACGATCCCAGGCCCGCACGGCGCAAGCCCGAGAGCCTCGCGAAGATCAAGAAGGCGGCGCGCAAGCTGTTCGTCGAGCGCGGCTATCATGCGACCAGGCCCCAGGACATCGCGCGCGAAGCGGGCCTCGGGCACGGCACGTTCTATCTGCACTATCCGGACAAGCGCGCCTGTTTCCTCGCATTCGTCGAGGATGCGCGCACCGAACTCGACGGTTGCGTGCGCGCCCGTGTCGGCGACCAGCAGACGTTGGAGGAGCTGATCGCGAACACATTGCGGGCGATCTACGAATATTCCGAAAGCCATCCCGGCGTCCTTAACGCCGCGATGACCGACGAAGCGGTGATCGACGCGGAGGGCGTGCAGGCGATTCCCCTGCTGCAGCGGTGGGGGAGCGACTGGGCTTTCATCGTGCGTTCGGCCGCGGGACACGGCCAGGTTTCGGAGGGTTATGACGCGGACATTGTGGGCCAGGCGATTCTCGGCGCGATCCACCAGGCCGCCACCGAGGGCTATCGCAGCGGGCGGACGCAGGAAGATGTTGTGCGCAATCTCACCCAATTTCTCGTCCGGGCGCTCCGGCCCTGAAAAGCCCCAAAAATGCGGTACGCAGGAGGCCTGGATTAACGGCGCTGCCACCAAAGCGTGGTCTCCTGAGAAAGTGTCGAGTCGTTCGGATTGACACCGGCGGGATACTGACAAATTATCAGTCCTAACCCGACGGAGCGCGGGATGGGCGGACGGAGGACCGAATGTCGAAGCTTTCCTATTCCACCGAGGAAATTCTCGCGCACCATCCCTATGCCGCGCAGCATCTCGAAGCCGGCTACCGCCTGCATGGCGGGTTCGATGCGGAAGGCAAATACATTTCTCCCCGGACGCTCAACCGGTGGCCGGCCATCCAGGCCTGGACGGAGGCGCTGAAATCCCGCGGCTATGATCTGGTCGACGCCTCGCAGCAACTGCTCGCGGGGGATAATTTTCCGTCCAATGCGCAGCAGAAGTTCCTGCTCGAGCTCGGTTTGGGCCAGACGCTTTGGGATTCGCTGACCGTCACCGGCATGATCGAGGCGCGGGGCCGCCAGCTCGCGGAAGCCGTGGCGCCGGACTTTCAGGCCATCATCGTGGACGATATTTCGCAAACGGCAGTGGGCCACCTGAACAAAGGCCTGCTGGTAGCGCACGGACTTGACGAAGGCGGGAGTACAGAGCGCGGCGAAGGCGGCCACGACACGATGTGGTTTGCGGCACGCGACATGCTGTTCGGCATGAACGCTTATCCCCTCCCGACGATCCCCCAAAGCCTGACGCGGCCGGAGGTCGGCCGGCTCATGCGCCAGATTCCCAAAGAGCATGAAGACTGGATCCTTCTGTTGATGAACGTGCTGATGATCGAAGTGCGTGCCGAGAAGTTCTTCGCCTTCTGCACGGAGGTCATGCGCGATCCCGACAATTTTCGCGATCGCCGCGACATCGCGCTGCACGCTGCAGATCTGGTCGATCGCATTCGCCAGGACGAGGCGCCGCATGTGGGTTATCTGGCGGCGATCGTTTCGGAGCTGCGGAGTTTCACGTTCAAAACGGTCGATGGGGGACGTATCTCCGGCGCGTCGATGATCGATCCGGTCTGGCGGGGGATGGTGCACTGGCACGCGGTGACCGATGCCGATTACGGCCGCGATCAGGCGAACACGGAATTGACGAAACTGCTCTCGCGCCAGCCCAATGGCCGCGAATTGGTGCAAAGGTTCGGCGCGCTCGGACAAAAAGAGGCCGCATGATCGGGGATTTCAGAGGAAAGACCGCCTTCGTCACAGGCGGGGCCAGCGGCATCGGTTTCGCGATGGCGCGGGCATTCGGCCGCGCCGGGATGAATGTCGTGGTGGCCGATATCGATCTGGGTGCGGCCAAAGCCGCCGTGGACCGGCTCGCGAGCGAACAGGTCAAGGCTCTGCCCGTTCTATGCGACGTGACGGAACGCGGCGCCGTGCAGCGCGCGGCGCTCGAAACGATCGCGGCCTTCGGCAAGGTTCACGTCGTCTGCAACAATGCCGGCGTCGCGGTCGGCGGCCGCATGGGTACGCTGCGCGAGCGCGACTGGGATTGGATCATCGACGTCAATCTTAAGGGTGTGATCTACGGCTTCGAAACTTTCGTGCCGCTGATCAAGAGCCACGGCGAAGGCGGACACATCGTCAACACGGCCTCGATGGCGGGCATGATCAGCCCGCCCGGAATGGAGCCCTATACCGCCACGAAATTCGCGGTTGTCGCGATGAGCGAAGGCTGGTTCCAGCAGCTCGCGCCGCTGGGAATTGGCGTGTCCGTGTTGTGCCCCGGTTTCGTGCGCACGCGCATCCATGAGAGCGGCCGCGCCAGGCCAGATCGCTATGGCGGGCAGGGCGAAGTCGATCCCGGCGTGGGCGCGACGCTCCAGGAGGCCGCGGACAACGTCATGCACGGCCTCGACCCCGACATCGTGGGCGCGCGCGTGCTTGAGGCGGTGAAAGCGAACGAACTCTACATCTTCACGCA
>JBEKDC010000199.1:0-6676 GCA_050014535.1 Rhizomicrobium sp. | reverse complement strand
ACAGCGGTTGCCTCCCCGCCGCCGATACAGAGCGAAGCCACACCGCGCTTGAGGCCGCGCTTCTCGAGCGCCGCGAGCAAGGTCACGATGATGCGCGCGCCGCTGGCGCCGATCGGATGGCCAAGCGCGCAGGCGCCGCCATTCACATTCACTTTCGCATACGGCAATCCGAGATCGCGCATCGCAATCATCGCCACGCAGGCGAACGCTTCGTTGATTTCGAACAGATCGACGTCGTCGGCGCGCCAACCCGCAGCCTTCAACACTTTTTCGATGGCGCCGACCGGCGCAGTGGTAAACCAGCGCGGCTCGCCGGCATGGCTCGCCTGCGCCACGATGCGCGCGATCGGTTTCAGCCCGCGCTTCGCCGCGACATCGCTGCGCGTCAGCACTAGCGCTGCGGCGCCGTCGGAAATCGACGACGAATTGGCTGCGGTCACCGTGCCGTCTTTCGCGAAGGCAGGCTTCAATGTCGGAATTTTTGCGGGGTCCGCTTTGCGCGGCTGCTCGTCGAGCGCGACTTCCGTGTCGCCGCCTTTGCCCGGCACTTTCACCGACACGATTTCGCCCGCGAATTCGCCTTCCGTCTGCGCGCGCTTGGCCCGCATCAGCGACTCGGTTGCATAGGCATCCTGCTCGGCGCGGGTGAACTGATAATGCCGCGCGGCATCCTCGGCATAGGTGCCCATCAGCCGATGCTCATAGGCATCCTCGAGACCGTCGAGGAACATGTGATCCTTGATCTCGCAGTGTCCGAGGCGATAGCCGCTACGAGCCTTCTGTAGCAGATAGGGTGCGTTCGACATCGACTCCATGCCGCCGGCCACGACAATCTCCGCGCGGCCGAGCGCGACCTGATCGGCGCCGATCATCACGGCCTTCATGCCCGAGCCGCAGACCTTGCTGATCGTCGTGCACGGCACGTCGTCCGGGAGCCCTGCGAATCGCGATGCCTGCCGCGCGGGAGCCTGGCCCAGGCCGGCCGGCAGCACGCAGCCCATCAGGGTCTCGCCGATATCGGCCGGCATCAGGCCGGAGCGCATGACGGCAGCGGCGATGGCCGTGGCGCCAAGCTCCGGCGCGGCGCGGCCCGCGAGGTCGCCCTGAAACCCACCCATGGGGGTGCGTGCACCCGCCAGAATCACCGTCTCCGCCGACGCCATCGCTGTCTCCTGCCGATCTTAAGAAAGCTGGTAAATGCAGCTTGTCCCGGGGCGGCACAAGGGGTGACCGCGGGGCCTGCCTGAGTTATCATCAATCCCTATGTCCGGCCATGGCCGGTGGGGATCGACGATGGGTAAAGTGGTTTTATCGGCTGCGCTGGGTATCGCGGCTGCGGGGGCGATGATGGCTGCGCCTTATGCGGGCGTCCATGTCTCGCCGCTTCAGATGATGATGATCGCGGCGGCCCTGTCGATCGGCGCGGCCGTGGCGGTGCTGACGCGCACGGTTGCCGACAAAGCCGGCAAGTCGAAAAAAGACATCCTGCTCTCCTCGCAACTCAAGGAAGCCGCGCAACTCATCGCCCGCTTTCCATCCGGCGGCGACGCGGTCTCGCTGTCCATCAAGCCCGACACGCTGATCGACAGGCTCGAAGTGGTCGAGCATCCCGGCAAGAGCGTCACGCGGGATATCTTCGTCACGCTCAAGAATTCCGGTTCGACGAAATTCAATCCGGTCGAGCTCAAGCGTCTGTTCGTGGCGCTGAAGGATCAACCGGGATTCATTCATCTCGTCCTGCTCGACAGCCACGGCGAATTCGTCGGTTACATCCCGGGCTTCTATGCCAAGCAGGAATTCACCGGCCCCAGCGCGGAAGTGCAGATCGCGAAATATGTCGACGCCGTGTTCGCGGATGACAACAACAGCGTCAATCTGCGCCAGATCGAAGGTGCGGGAAAATCCGACATCATCAGCGACGAAGACAAGATTTCCGATGCGATCGTGAAGATGGCGGGCGGGTTCCGGCGTCTCGTCGTCTTGCGCCGCGGCTATCACCGTCGCCCCATCGGCCTCGTCAACTTCAGCGACTTGATGAGCGAAACCCTGAGCGAACAGACCAAGCCGTCTCTGCGTTCGATGCTGGGGCGGTAGCTCCCTTCACCTTATCAACTGAATTTTCACGCCCAGATTTGTTTGCTGCCAGGCCCGGTCGGACGTCACCGCCGGCAGGCCATCGCGCAATGCAAGTGCTAGACACGCCCGGTCGCCCAGAGAAAGACCTTGCGGACGCGTTGGCGCTGCGAAACTCGCGGTAGTATCGGCAAGCTCGCGGTCGAAATCGACGATCTCCAAAGCAACAATTGCGAGCACTGCGCGAACATCGTCGATCGTTCCGCCGCGTGACAGCAGATGCGCTTCCACTTCTGCGATGTTGACGGTTGAGATACGCGCATCGCCGATGAATGGAGCGACACGGTCGGCGCCTGTCTCTCCGTTCAAATAGGCGAGCACCGCCGATGCGTCGAGAACGACCCTAGCCACGGCCTGCCTCACGACGGCGTTGTTCGATCAGTTCGTCGACGAGGCTCACACCCTCCGGGATTAATTTGCGAACCATGGCTTGCGCCTGTTGCATCGCAGTCCGCGGAGTGAGCAACTGGACCTCGCCTGCAGTCGCATGAACGAACACCGTGTCGCCCTCACGAAGGCCAGCCGACCGCATAGCCTCCTCGGAAAGGGCAAATTGTCCTCCCGCCCCGATGCGAACTTTCAGCGTCGAGCCGGAATGTTCCAGTGCCGCGACCGAACCTTGAGCAGGCTTTTCCTGACGCGGCCCGTCTCCAGTTCGCTCGGCATCGACGAGCACATTTCGAACATGCTGGTAGCGGATTCCAAGAAAATCGGCGATTTGGCTCCGTGAATAGCCCGCCCGGCCTAATGTCCGGATTTTTGCCGACTTCGTCGGAAGTCCGGCCACAAGCCGCTCCATCTCAGATTGCTCGACTGACATTTGACTGACCTCCCAGCGTTATGGGGGAGTTTATAGCTATAACTATCTATCAATGTCAATCTATATATCTATCAAACTAACTTGTTTCTTCGAACAGCTCCCTCCCGATCAGCCAGCGGCGGATCTCGGCTGTGCCTGCCCCGATGTCGTAGAGCTTGGCGTCGCGCAGCAGGCGACCGGTGGGAAAATCGTTGATGTAGCCGTTGCCGCCCAGGCACTGGATTGCCTCAAGCGCCATCCACACGCCTTTTTCCGCCGCATAGAGAATCGCGCCGGCCGCGTCCTTGCGGGTGGTCTGGCCGCGGTCGCAGGAGCGCGCCACGGCGTAGACGTATGCGCGCGCGGCCGACAGGGTCACATACATGTCGGCGATCTTGCCCTGCATGAGCTGGAACGAACCGATCGGCGCGCCGAATTGCTTGCGGTCGTGCACATAAGGCACCACGACGTCCATGCAGGCCTGCATGATGCCGACGGAGCCGGCCGCCAGAACAGTGCGCTCGTAATCGAGGCCGCTCATCAGAATGCGCACACCCTCGCCTTCGCGCCCCAGCACATTTTCTTCCGGCACATGGCAATTGTCGAAGATCAGTTCGGACGTATCGGAGCCGCGCATGCCGAGTTTGTCGAGCTTCTGTGCCGTTGAAAAACCTTTGAAACCTTTTTCAACGATGAACGCGGTGATGCCGCGCGGACCGGCCTTCGTGTCCGTCTTGGCATAGACGACGAGCGTGTCGGCCTGCGGACCGTTGGTGATCCACATCTTCGTGCCGTTGAGCACATAGTGCGAGCCGTGCTTCTCGGCGCGCAGGCGCATCGAGACAACATCGGAGCCGGATCCGGTTTCGCTCATCGCGAGCGCGCCGACATGCTCTCCGGAAATGAGCTTGGGCAGATAGCGCAGTTTCTGTTCCGTCGTGCCGTTGCGACGGACCTGGTTCACACACAAATTGGAATGCGCGCCGTAAGAAAGCCCGACGGCCGCCGAACCGCGGCTGATCTCCTCCATTGCGACGCAATGATCGAGATAGCCCAATCCCGTGCCGCCGAATTCCTCTTCGACGGTGATGCCGAGCAGACCCAACTCGCCCATCCGCGGCCACAGATGGCGTGGAAACACGTTCGTCTGATCGATCTCCGCCGCCAGCGGCGAGATCTTGTCGCCGACAAAGCTGCGTACGCTGTCGCGCAGCATGTCGGCGGTATCGCCGAGATCGAAATCGAGTGTGGGATAGGCGTTCGGGATCATCCGGGCCTGAGGGGGGCGAAGTGGCTTGGTCTTATACCGCGGAGCTTGGCTGGCTTGCCAAGGCGATGCGGAAAATTACGATGGCAACCTCCGCTGCGAAGGTTGGCCCGCCACCCGAAGCAGCGGACGTTTGGCAGTCCACCTACGCCAAGGCTTCGGTGGACACCCTGCTCAGCTTCGCTGCGCAGGGTGGTGCGGTCGAGAAGACTCGAACTTCCACGGGTTGCCCCACTAGCACCTCAAGCTAGCGCGTCTACCGTTCCGCCACGACCGCACGTGAAACAGGGGCCGGGGTGTAGCAAAGGCGGCATTGCTTGGGAAGGGCGGGTTTAGATGCCTTCGCCGTCAAGGCCCGTGTGAATGCCGCACTCGTCCTTTTCGAGCCCCGCCCAGCGGCCATCGCGATAGTTCTCGCCCGATTGCACGCGACGCGTACAGGGCATGCATCCGATGGAGGGATAGCCGTCATCGGCGAGCGGATGATGCGGCAACTCGTGCGCGGCCATATAGGCGTCGAGATCGGCCAGCGTCCAATCGGCCAGCGGATTGAACCGGAAGCGACCTTCGAAATATTCGACCGGCGTCATGACCGAACGCGCAATTGTCTGAAACCGCTTGCGGCCCGTAATCTGCGCCTCGAAGCCCTCAAGTGCGCGCCGCAACGGAACAACCTTTCTGATGTTGCAACAGGAATCCGTGTCGCGCGACCACAGAGTACCTGCCGGGTCGATGCGCGCACGATCGGCTGGATGCGGTCCGCTGGTACGGATATCGGTCAGGCCCAGCAGATCCTGCAACCGGTCGCGATAGCGCAAGGTTTCGCCGAACAGCTTTCCGGTGTTGAGGAACAGGATCGGCGTCGTCGGATCGATTTGCGCCACCAGATGCAGCAGCACGGCGGATTCCGAGCCGAAGGACGAAACGACGGCCGTTCGACCTGCAAATTCTTCGACCAATGCGAGTTTTAGAATCCCGAGCGCGTCGCGGCCCTGAGCCGCCGCCCGCAATTGCGCCAGTCTTGCGGCGATCCGCGGATCGTTAACGCCGCCGCCCGCGCGGTCGAATGCACGCGGCACAATCCCGCGCCGCACATCCAAAACGGTGACGGGCGCAGCGCTCATGGCAGCCAGTTCCGCTCGGACACGAACGCGCGCAGCCGCTGCGAGACATCGGACGGCGAAAGGCCCTCCGCCCGCCATGTTGCACGCCGTTGGCTGACGGCATCGAGCTGATGGCTCCACTCGCTGCCGAGCCGGGCTGAAATCCATTGGCGGATCAGCCTGGCAAGACCGGGAGCGCGACCGCCGGTGGAAACCGTGACGAGAAGGTCGCCGCGCCGGACAGTCGCCGGCGCGTGAAAGTCGCAAAGTTCCGGGATGTCCTCGACATTGACGAGGATGCCTGCCGCGCGAGCCTGTGCCGCAAGCTTCGCAGCTTGGGACTTTGGAATGCCTGCAACGTAGAGGAGCCTTAGACCCGTCAGGGCGGGGGAACCGTCCAGCGGCACCAGAACCGGCGTGACACCCGCCTCGGCCAACGACACGCGGCGGCGCTCCAGCGCCTCGCCTGCGCCCACCAGGCCGACTCTAATCGCTTTCTCGTTGAGGACGATAGGAAGCAAGGCCAACTCCTGTGCCCGCCCAACGGCGGTTCCACACAGAGTTACGCACTGACCCGATTAAATGCAAGAACGAGGTGGTAAATAGAAATATATACGATACTTCCAGTGTGATATAGTCACTGCTGGCCGCGAAGCAGCTCCGTGATGGAGACGCCGATTCGGTCGCCTTGTATCACAATCTCGCCCCTGGCCACGGGACGATCATTGGCCAAAATCATCACGGGATCGTCCTGGCAGGAATTGAGTTCGATCACCGCGCCGCGGCCCATGCGCAAAAGCTGGTGCATCGGGATGACCGAGCGGCCCAGCACGACCGAGATTTCGACCTTGACGCTTTCGATGTTTGAGGACATGAGGCTTGCCTGAAGGTGACCGAATGAGACCTTCCGCGAATATGCTTTCCGGGGAGTTAATACCGCCGATGCTCGCGAGCGAGGTTCTGCCGGAGTGGGTCGTTCGTCCGGGCTTGCTGCCTTACCCTGAGGCGGTCGCCGCCATGGAGGAACGCGCAACTGCAATTGCGGAGGCGCGCGCGCCCGAACGAATCTGGCTTGTCGAACACCCACCCATTTACACAGCGGGCACGAGCGCGAAAGACAGCGATCTGATCGATGCGCGTTTCCCCGTGTTCAATACGGGACGCGGCGGACAGTTCACCTATCACGGTCCCGGACAGCGAGTCGGCTATGTGATGCTCGATCTCAAGCGTCGCAAGGCGGATGTGCGCGCCTATGTGCGCGATCTCGAGGAATGGCTGATCCGCTCGCTCGCGCAATTCAATATCCGAGGCGAACGGCGCGAAGGCCGCGTCGGCATCTGGGTCGCGCGCGGACGCGGCCGCGAGGACAAGATC
>JBEKDC010000198.1:0-7416 GCA_050014535.1 Rhizomicrobium sp. | reverse complement strand
TACGCCGGCGATCGTACCGTGATTTCTCGTCGGTAAAATCCACGGTCGAAGGCCCATTGATACTTCCGATAGATGGCTTCCTCGACCGCGGGAGAGAGAAATTCGTTGTAAGGCGGCCGAACCGAGACGTTGAGCTTTTGCAGCTTGCGCGTGATCGGAATTGCCTGGCTTACGGCTGCGTAGAGTTCCTGTTCGATGTTCTCGAAGCGCAAGACCCGGAGATTGCCCGGCGCGACACCATCGATCTCGTACCAGTCTTCGATATGCACCGGCAGGCGCGAGTTGAACGGCGCGTGCCGAACGAACTCAAGGAAGTCGCCGGCCGTCGCCAAGTCTTTTGCGCGGCCGCGTTCCCAGGGTTTCGCTTTTTGCTTCTGGTGAAAATAGGACACTTCGAGATCGTAGGGATTGCGCATGACCGAGATGACCGTCTCGAATTCCTCGAGCTTGCGGCCGAGTGTAGCCAATAGCGCCGCGGCTTCATGCAGCCGCTCGTGGCGCGTCCCGGCTATTTCTTTCACTCGGGGACCTGCCGACGGGTGACCCGGCGGTACCGAGATGGTCACGGCTCCGCGCGTGTTGTCGATCAAAAATCTCGTCACCGCTATGCCGCCGGTCTTCGGCACATGGATGAAGAGAAGCTTGTCGTTAAACACCATTTTCGCGCCGCCCGGACATTACCTCGACCCTATCAAATTTTCCGCGACCTACTTCCGGAGCCACATATGGCCAATCCGCCGCCTCCTGCTGCGACCTATGCTGCCATGGGCAGCCGTGCCGGCTATTCCGACGGCAATGTGCTGACCACGGCGGAGCTCAACCAGGCTTGCGCCTATCTGATCGCGCAGGACGGCAACGGCAACGTCCAGCAGATCGTCTCGATGCGGGTGGGGCCGAGCGCGTTTCTCGCGGTCGATCCGTCCGGCAATGCCTGGTACACGTTTAACGCCTATTACGACACCGGGTCCGCGGCGTGGTATCCGGTCAACGATGCAATCGCGTCCTACGGCCTCGAGATCACCGCGACCGGGCTTCTGATCACTTTTGCGCCGGCGGTCGGCGCGGCGGGCGCGCTGACCTGGTCGACAATCTCCACCTTCTCCAGCTCGGCCAATCTCAATTCCGTTCTGTCAACGCTCACCACGTTGGCGAGCGAAATCTCATCGAACGCCTCTGCGATCGCCGCGGAAACGACCCGCGCGGAAGGCGTCGAGGCGTCGCTGTCGTCCGCGATCTCGACGGAGACTTCGCGCGCGGAAGCGGCCGAAGCGCTGTTGGCTCCGCTTGCGAACGCAGCTCTCACGGGAGCGCCGACCGCACCGACGCCGACCACCGGCAATAATTCCACCCGCATCCCCACCACGGCGTTTGTGACTACAGCCGTCGCGGTCGAGACATCGCGGGCAGAAGCTGCCGAAGCATCGCTCTCCAGCGGCACAACGGCAGCAGTCGCCACGGAAACGACGCGCGCCGAGGCCGCGGAAGCAACGCTGACGGCCTCAATCGCTTCGGAGGTGTCTGCCCGCAGTGCAGCCGACAGCACCCTCTCCGGCGAAATCGCGAGCGAGACGACGCGCGCGGAGTCGGTAGAGGCAGGGATCGCGGCCGGACTCGCCACCGAGATTTCGCGGGCCGAAGCTGAAGAGAATGTCCTTCAGACGCAGATCAACACGCTCACCTTCCTGTCCTACAATTATGCGAAGGGCGGGCCGGTGGCTTGCGCTACGACAGGCCCGCTCCCCTCCAATTATTACGATTCCGCAGGCCAGCAACTGATCGGCCTTTCGCCCACCGCGCTGCTGCCCGCAATCGACGGCGTCACGCCGACGGTCGCCATGCGCATCCTGGTCGACGACGAATCCAATGCCGCGAACAACGGCATCTATACGATGACGCAGCAGTCCAACGGGGTAAACTCTCCCTGGGTCCTGCAGCGTGCGACCGATGCGAACACGGCGGCCCAGCTCGCCGGCATCATGGTCTATGTGTCGGGAGGCACGGCAAACAACTTCCTCGTATTCGTTCTGCCGCTGGCGGCGAGCGAGATCAATTTGGGCGTCACAGCGCTCGATTTCGTTGAGTTCCAGCCGGCGCAAAACGCCGTTCTCAACGTCAAGCAGGTCTCGACGTCGACCTACACCGTCGAGCAGGGCGACCAGGTGCTGGAAGTGAGCGCGGCCAGCGGCGCGATCGTCATCGAATTCCCGCCGTCGCTCGGTGCACCGAACAGAAGCCAGATCGTCGAAATCCTGAAAGTCGACACGACCGGCAATTCCATCGCCATCAGTCCGGACGGCAGCACCATCGTCGACGAAATTCTCCAGGCGGCCACAGCCGCGGGCCAAATCAACGGCTGGCGCTGTGTCTCGGCAAACGGAACCACCCTCAGATCTCGCGGAGTAGGTTGACATGAAAATGATCGCCAAAATCGTATTTGTTATCGCATCGCTCGCGGCAAACGCGGCCATTGCCGCGCCGTATTATCAGACGGCCCCGACCATCGCGGCCTTGCAGGCGATTCCGAACCCTGCACTTGCCGGGCACGTGGCCGTAAGGAGTTACACAAGCGGCACCTCGCTGGGGGGCGGCAACTTCGATTATACCTCCGCGACCATTACGCCGGACAATTGCGTAAATTTCGCGGCGAGCGGCAGCGGGACATGGGTTCGCGAGCTTGCAGCCCCCGGCACCATCGATCTGTCGATGTGCGGCGTGCTCGATCCGACGGGTTCGGCGGACGAGGAGGCCATCATCCACAACGCCGTGAACTACGCCGAAGCGGCAGGAGGCGCGCGCATCACGGTTCCCGTGGGACTTTACAAGAACAACGGCTGCTTCGACATGCGGGATCATCCCAACATCGTCTTCGCCGCGCCGAGCCCGCACACCGTGACGTTTTACGCCACGGCAGCCTGCGCGAATCAGCCCAACCAGATGTTCGAATGGGGCGTGAACGCGTCCACGACTCCCATCACCGGCGGCGGCCTGGACGGCATTCAGGTCAATGTGAACGGGCTCGACGATTACGGCATCGTCTTTTCCGGCCTTCAGTTCGGCATCTTGAACAATACGCATTGCGCGCAGGCGCTGTGGAGCTGCTACGCGATCCATGCCGTTACCTCGACCAACCAACCGTTCGGCTGGTCGTCCGACAACACGCTCAACCACCCGACGTGCGACGAGACGTTTGGAACCGATAGCGTCGGCGATCAGTGGACGCTTCCGGCCTGGACGGGGACCATCCCCACCACCACGGCGAAGTGCCTCAGCTTCAGCGACAACACGCCGGACGGCGTCGACGCCGTCACCTACGGCAATTCCGACACGCGCAACAGCGTGATCGAACCGGCCATGTATACGATTACCGGAAACGGCCTCACCTTCGGTTATTCGACGACGGATCACGTGTTCGGCGGTCAGTTCAATCTCTCGACGGCCGGAGTGGTAACCTGCGCCGCCGCGGCTCCCGAGGCGCAAGCGTGCAACGCGGCCGAATTCGAGGACACCGCGAACACGTCGCATTGCGGTTCGAACCCCAGCAACAAGTCGGCGGAACACAATTTCGTCTACGGACTGGAGAACGGCAAAGGCTGGTATCAGAGCGACAACCGCTATACGCCGCCGACATCCTATTCCAATGCGTGTGGGGAGCCCGCTTACGACAACGTCGTGTGGGCTTCCAGCGACAATGGCGGCATCGACAATTTCAACACCATGCCGGGCTCCACGATGGAGCTTTGCATCGATCAGGGCTATTGCAGCGGTATCGGCCAGGGTGCGTTGATCGCGGCCGCCGGCGCGTCGATGCAGGCCGGCGCGCCTGCCGGGAACGCCTATGCGCAGCTGCAGCAATATGCGGCGGGGTATGCGCCTGCGATAACCTGCATCGGCACCCTGACGCTGCCGTGCCTCTCGCTCACGGACACGAATCTGAATGCGAGCAATATGTCTTCCGATCCCAACACGGGAAACGTCGTCGTCACGACGGGCATCAACAGCGGCGTGGGCCTGACGCTGAATATCGTCGGAACGAGCTGTTACGTCGAAGCCGGAGGACCCTGCAATACCAATTCCGGCGAGGCGCGCACCATCGGCCGCCTGGAGGTCCAGCTCGCGGCCGGGGACGCGCAGACCTTCAACCTCTACAAAAGACAAAGCGTGACCCTGGTCGGCATCAACAATACCGCGAATGCCTGCGACGGAAACATTTCCGGGCACATTATCGTCCTCGACTCGTCGCATTTTTACATGCAGGGCTCCTTCTTTGCTTCCGATTGCGGGCAGTTCACCGCGACGGAATCGACATCGAGCGCCACGCTCACCACCGTCGTCCTGACGTCGCCGACAACTTACGCGATCGTCGCATTGGCCCAGGCCGGCAACGCCGTGGTCTCCGACCTGACGCAAAGCTCGTGCATTCAGGCCGGCACGACGATCGTCGGCAACAGTTCCGGCGCAAACACGATCACGCTCAGCGTACCTCCGCTTTGCAGCGTGACCGGACACACCATCGGGATCGGCTACAATCCCTATGCGACAGGCGGCTTGCTCCTCAGCGGCAACGCGATCGCCATGCCGTTCACGGGGACGGCCAGCGGAGCAGGCGCCAAGGTCGCATATACGGTGGCGAATTCCGATGCGTTCGCCGCCGGCGAGAAGATGAGCGCCAACGGTTCGGCCGGCTCCAGCGCCGCGAACCACGAGCAGTTCACCGTGTCGGTCGTCGACGCGGCTCCGGGAGGCACGCATATCACGTCGAACGTGGCGTGGGACGCGAACGGCGGCGCCGGCTGGATCGCGGGCATCCCGGCCGCGCTGCCGCAGCCGAGCTTCGTCGTCGCCGGAAACAACGCCGCGAAATCCTATGGCGTGACGAACGTGCAGACGGGAGTCACGGCCGCGAACTCCAGCGGCCAGGTTGTCCTGACCATGGGAAGCACCAGCGGCATCGTGGCGGGGGTCACCACCGTCTGGGTGGCCGGGATCAATTCCAATGCCGGAACGGCCACGCTCACCGATGCCAACGGCGCGTGGCCGGTCGCGAGCGTGACAAGCACGACGATCACGCTGGCCGGCGCGGTGTGGAACGCGAACCTGACGCACAACACGGGGACGGTGACGTGGAGCACGCCGCTCGCATTCTCCAATCTTGCGGGATCGATAGCCGCATCCCAATTGATCGGTCCGGGGCCGTCATCCCTTGGCGCCGTCGAAAGCATCACATGCCCGAGCCACGAATGGATCGATGTTCTGGCGACTTCCGGCGCGTTCACTTGCACGCAAGCCGCCGCGACGGATATTTCCGGGCTCGGAACCGCAGCGCCGTTGAACACGGGCAATAGCGTTGTCAATCCGTACGGCAGCAATCTGGAAATAGCGCAGACGGTTCAAAGCGTCGTGACAGGTGCGAGCAAGGCCTGGGCGACGACGGACTGCAACAAATATCAGCAGCGTTCCAATTCCGGTTCGGCGATGACCGATACTTTGCCCACCGGCACGGGCGGATGCAGCGAAATCACTGTCGAAAACGAAGATGCGAGCGCCACCGACACCTTCAGCGTGGCGGGCGGCGGGACCATCGGCGGGAACTCGACCTACTCGCTCACCTATGGCCGCCGCGCGACTTTTGCGGCCGATGGCAGCGGGAATTACCGTCCATGGGTCAGCAACAATTCCGAGATGCGCGGGCCATCCTCCTCGACCGCGAACGATCTCGCGTCCTATTGCGACGCGACCGGCAAACTCGCCTGCGACAGCGGCATTCCCTATGCGGGTGTGGCGCGGCTGGGCGTGGCGCAAACGTTTACGGCCGCGCAGACTTTCACCAATAGCGATATTCAGCTGCTCGGATCGTCGACCGGATATACGACATTCGCCAGCGCGAATGCGGGATCGTCGAATTACGTCAGCAACTTACCCGCCTATACCGGCTATGTGATGGAGACGACAACGTCTTCGCCGGCGCAAGGCGACCTGGCCTATTTCAACGGCACGAATTGGGTCGATCTTGGTGCGGGAACGAGCGGACAGGTTCTTGAGACGCAAGGCGCGTCGGCAAATCCCCAATGGGCGGGTGCGGGCCAAACGAAAGAGGGGAACTGCTCCGGCCTGGCGTCAACCGCCACCACGGAATATTGTCCGCTTAGCGGAACATCCGCTGCGAGCACGACAATCAATTCACGTGAAACAATCGCCGGAGCGAACGGCACATTCCGCTCGATGTATGTTTCGATCACAGCTCCCCCGGGGACATTCAACACGCACGACTTCACATTGGTTGTGAATGGCAGCGCAACCGCACTCACTTGCTCCATTACCGGCTCCCCCACGACGTGCAACGTAATCGGACAATCGGTGAGCGTGACAGCCGGACAAACGATTTATCTTCAAGACGTGACAACCGGTACGCCTGCATCGGCTACGGCGTGGACTGGAATCTACGAGACGACGCCGTGACCATTAGATCGGAGCACAGACGAGCCAACTCTTCTTGCCCTTTACAAACAGGCGGTGCACCGACCAATCCGCGGCCGTCACGAACTCTCGAACGGCGTCCTCTCGGTAAACAGCCATGAGCAAAGGCTTGTCAGGGTCCAAATCTTTGAAGTGCCCCGAAATCGTATCGTCGATGAAAGTTGTGAATATCAGCTTGCCGTTCGAGGAAACGTATTTGCGCGCCAATTCCAGCATGGCGCGATAGTCCGGCGGTGCGAGATGGGTGAACACCGAGAACAGGCAGACCAGATCGAACAATTCTCCATTGGTTCCGATGTCGGTATCGACCGACAGGGGCTGCCCGGTTTTATTGTATCTCTCGTTGTAGGCATCGATATGTCGATAGGTAAACCTGCCGTCTTTCACATTCTCTGACAAAAACGCGATCATTCCGGGATCGACGTCGATGCCATGATATCGCTTTACGGGGACGCGCCGACCATAGAAAGCCTGCGTAAACTTCACGCCGCAGCCGATGTCCAGGACCGTCGTATTGGAGAGATCTGCGGCGCCGAGTTCCCGCGCCGTCATTTCAATCGTCTTCACGGCGGAATCGACGGAAGCCTTTTGGTTTTTTAGAAGTGTTCCTCTTCGAAATTGCTTCGGAACGTCAAACTCCACGCCAAGATCGGCCGCCTGATCTTCCTTTGTTGCCACGATCCAAGTCCCACCAACGTCCATCCCAACCTATAATGGCCTTCCGGCGGGATCGCAATCAAATGGGAGCCAAGGGCCCGCACGACATGTCAAGATTTCAATAAATGGATTATCCAGCTATTATTCCCTTGGGTCCGATTGATTCTCGTTTGTTTCCGACCTGTAATCGGAGCGATTTCAAGGAGCAATTGCAATGATCGACTGGACATTTATCGGGCAGCTCGAGGGTTACGTGCTCAAGGGCTATGTTCCAAATCCCGAGAC
>JBEKDC010000197.1:0-6728 GCA_050014535.1 Rhizomicrobium sp. | reverse complement strand
GGAATTCCGATGAGTGCGCCGGCATAGGTGCCGCTCCCGAAGTCAGGGTGCAGACCGGTACTCACCCCGATGGAGGCGATCAAATTGTCGGAGTTCGGATCGACGGGTTGTTTGGAAATGTCCGTGTTCCACGCATTGCTGTGGGGAAACGGCACTGCGCCGTTCATATCCGCGCCGGCGCCGAGGCTGGCATTTGCCATCGAACCGTATTGCCAGGCTATGTGTCCTGCGTCGGCCGACGATGCGTAGAACGCCGTCGCAACAACCGAAGCCAAGAGCAGATTCGTTTTCAATGACGATCTCCTGTTCGCCCCCTCCCGATGACCCCAAATCGACAGAGAGGATATAGCGTTTCCACCTGGGTTGCCAATCGGAGCCCCAACAAGATCGCCAATCATCTGCTTTCCGTCCGAAAAGAATATAAATCAGGGCGGACAGCGTTGCGCGATATTCAATCGGATCGATAAAATTTTGGGGGAATTCCGCTCCGGGTCGCAATCGAAATTGCCAAGCGCAATACCGATCATTACAAGTTTATTGGAATTCGGGGGTTTATCGGACACATGTCCATCGAAGTCCACAACACTTTGGCGCGCAATGCCGTCTTTGCCGTGTTGTCGCCCGCGCGCAGGCGGGCGCTCGCCGAGAGCGGTTCGGCGGTTCAACTCGCGAAAGGCGACAAGTTATTTGGACACGGCGATCCTGCCGACGCGGCTTACGCAATCATCAGCGGAGAAATCGAGGTCACAATCGAAGGACCGGACGGACGAGACGTGTTCATTGCGCGGTTGGCCGGCGGGAACGTGATCGGAGAAATGGGCGTTCTCGATGGCGTGCCGCGCTCCACCAAAGCGCATGCGACCCGCAAGACCGCGCTCTGGCGAATCGAACGAGACCTCGTCTTCGAGGCGTTGAGCGTGGAGACAGGTTCGGCGCTCGCGCTTCTCGCTGTAATGGCCCGGCGACTCCGGGAGACCGACGCGCTCGTCGACCGCACTGCATCGATGAATTTGGGAAAGCGCCTCGCGAGGCTTCTGCTCGAGGAAAGCGCTCACGGTAAGATCATCTACAATCAGTCCGACATTGCCCACCTGATCGGTGCGACGCGCGAAGCGGTAAACCGAAAACTGGCGCAATGGCGCAAGTCCAAATGGCTCGAAATCGACCACACAGGGTTGCACGTTCTCGACCGACTCGCATTGCTCGGAATTTGTCGGCGCAAAGCTGCACTTTGAGTTGCTGAAACATTTTTCCGGGGGGAGAACCATGGCCGTCCGCAAATTGCGTATCGTCCGGCGCGGGCGACTTGGGAATTCCGCGAGCACGATTAGAATTCTCTGTGCGTTCGGCACTGCATTGTTGGGGTTTTTCGCGGCAACCGCCCAGGCTGCGGGTAGCGGATTGGCCGGATTAGGCGAGTGCCCCGACGACCCTTCGATCATCCGCGTGGAAGCCAAGCCGATCTATTCGGATCCGAAAGGATCGATCTTCGATCCCGAAAAATTACACCGGCACGCACAGCAGATAATGCCGTTGCGCAAATTCGTCACCGACGCGAGCGAACGGGCCGACGGTGTCGACCGTGGAACGCGGAACTGCGCGCTGAGCATGATGTCGGCTTGGGCGAAGGCTGGAGCGATGGCGGAGGCGCCGACGGATTTCGGCGGTTTGCGGGAACTCGAGCGCTTCACGATATCGCTGAATATCATCGCTTTGAAGCTGCTTGCAGACGGACTGAAGATCGATCCACTGCTGGGCTGGCTGGGGAACCTGAATCACACGGTGATCGACCGGTTCGCAGAACGCGGCCGCGTCGACAATCTTTATGTCTGGTCCGGTGTTGCAGCCGCGTCCTACGCTCTGCTGAAGGTCGACGACCCTGCCAGGCGCTACGAAGACGCGGTGTGGATTCGGGCCGTTTCTGTGATCCGTCCAGATGGTTTCGTCGACAGCGAACTGCGCCGAGGGTCGCGCACGCTTTCCTATCATGCGTACGATTTATCCGCGCTGCTGACCTTGCGCGCGTTGCGCACCGCGTTGGGCGAACCTTTGAGCGGGCAGGACAGGACCGTGGTCATGCGCCTGGTCGATCGAGTCGGCAGTTCTCTGTGTGACCCGTCGCAGATTGTCACAGCCTCGGGAGGTATGGCGCAAGAAACGTCCCGAGCGATCGAATTCGCACCTCTTATTGCATTCGCGGGAGACTTGGCCGATGGCAGGCTTTCGCGATGCGGGCCTCCTGATATTCCCACGACCGATCCCATTCTCGGCGGCAATCTCGACAGAACCGCCAAAATTCTCACTGATTTGGGTCGCCGCGCGCATTAGCGAGGGGCCGTTGGCCATTCGCGCGCCGTTTACCGCGCATTTACCAAGATTCGGCACGATGCGCGCGATCCGAAAGCCTGCATCGACTTGCGAACGGAACGACCCGTCGTCCTCAGGGGACCGCCTTGCCCAATCAAACACTGACCGATCATGTCATGGTTTTCTCCGACACCCTCGCGCCGGCGCATTGTCTGTCTCTGATCGATCGCTTCGAATCGTCTCCCGACCGAGAGCCCTGCCAGCGCGATCAGTGTTACAGCTTCACCCAGCTCGACATCACGAAAAACTGGCCGGACGAACACCGTATTCTCGTGCCGATCTTCCTCACCTATTTCAACAAATACCAGGTGGCGACAAATGCGCGCTTCTGGCCGCCGAAATTCTCCTTCGAAAATCTTCGTCTGAAGCGATACCAGCCGGGCGGACAGGATTCCTTCGAAACGCATGTCGACGTCATGGGACAAATGGCGGCCAGGCGGTTCATGACGGCGATCATCTATCTGAACGCGCCGTCAGGCGGTGAAACCGTCTTTCCCAATCTTGATCTCTCCGTGGCGCCGGAGCCGGGCAAATTCATCGCCTTCCCGCCGCTCTGGCTCTTTCCCCATGCCGGGCTTCCGCCCAAGGCAACGTCGAAATACATTCTGCATACGTATCTTTGCTATCCGACATAACGGCGCTGTTCGACATTCGAATTGCTTTATTTAACGGGCTTTTGAGACTCTCGGAATAGAACTTGCGGCAAGCGGTCGCAACGTCACGGATCATGTCAAGAGTCACCAATCCTCAAGCCAGGATCGCTGCGCTGCTCGACGCGGTGGCCGAGGAAATCGCGCTCACCGCACGCGAGATCGCAGAACTGGGCCAGATCGTCTTCACCGACAACACGATCGGCGACCGCCACACGCGGTTGCGCAAACTCGATGCGTTCCATCTGCTGCAGGAAAAATGCGATGCGAGTGCGCAACTTGTGCAGGCTCTGGCATTTGCCGTCGACGCGCCCGTTCACGACCATTTGGGCCTTCTTGCCGAAGCCGTATCGACCGTCCCTTTTCACCAGATGCGCGAGCGCCTTGAGACCGCGCTGAACGAAACGTCGCGGCCTCTCCCCCTGCTTGAGCAGATCCCCGCTACGTATTAGTCCGTACGAAAAATTTCCGACTGTTGTCAGAATTGCCGATCGCTAGGGTTTCGAGGGGCCCGATCCCCGAGGAGACCCGGCATGAGCAAGACTGAAACGCGCAAGATCGACGAAATGCGACGCCTCGCGCTACGACTGCGCGAATATTCCGCCCGGCGCAGCTTTGCAGATCATGCCCAAAATATGGCCATGGTGGCCGAAGAACTCGACCAATGCGCCGACAAGGCAGAGGCGCGCGGAGCGGCCTTCCAATGAGCGGCTTCCGATCCGCATTCCGCGATCCGTTCAACCGGCTCGACGGCGGGCGTGCCGAGTTCGAGCGCATCGCACGCGAGCTCGACAGCATCGCAACCTGGCTGCTCGGACGCAACGCAAATTCCGAACAGGCACAACGTCTGCTCGAACAGGCGCAACAGATGCGTGCAGACAGTCATCTCGACCGCGAGTAATTCTCAGAATCGAATAAGCGCAAAACCGGCCGTCCGTTCAACGATCGGTCCCGAACGTGTAGCCTTTGACGACGTCAGGCCGCGATCGCTTCCTCGGGACCACTCCAGCAATAGCCAAGCCCCCAGACCGTCTTGATGTAATTCATGCCATGCGTCGCCGCGGAAAGCTTCTTGCGCAATTTGCACACAAACACATCGATGATCTTTTGTTCGGGTTCATCCATGCCGCTATAGAGATGTTCGATCAGAGCGCTCTTCGACAACGTTGCTCCCCGCCGGAGCAGGAGCAGTTCGAGTATTTCGTATTCCTTGATCGTGAGCGCGACGCGGACGCCGGCCGCTTCGACGGTTTTAGAGTCGAGGTCGACCACCATGTCACCCATTCGTATCGTGGTGCGTAACTGGACCTGGCCGCGACGTGCGACTGCCTTGATGCGAGCGACCAACTCGTCTCGGTGGAACGGCTTTGAAATGCAGTCGTCTGCGCCGGCTCGCAAAGTCACGACTTTGACGTCGGTCGTGGCGTCGCCCGACATGACCAGTACTGGGGTCGCGATGTTCGCCTGACGTAGCCTTTTGAGCACCTCAATGCCGCTGACATCGGGGAGATTCAGGTCGAGCAACACGAGATCGAACGCATTTTGGCGCGCCAAATCTAGTCCCTCTTCGCCAAACGCCGTGCCGGATACCTCCCAGCCATGGACTTTGAGCATCAGCTCAATGCTGTCGCGGACGGCTGCGTCGTCTTCGATGACCAGGATATTCATTGCGTTCCCCCGAAATCGATGTCGCCGGCGCTTGCAGCGCGGTTTGCCTTGTATGGACGGTGCCAGAACGTGACGCCCGGCCGTCGAGGCATGAGGCGCGCCTTGCGCGAACCCGTCGGAACCGAACCGCGCTGATCGTGCAGATTCTTGTTGGGCCCTGAACGGCGCCAGATCGACGGCATGATCCAGTCGCAGTCCCGCCTGGCGAAAGCCGTCATTCGAGAGCTTGCCAAAGTCGCGCCGAAATCTGCGGTTGTCGTGCCCGGGATATTGGTCCACGAGAATGGACGAGTGTGGAATTGCTTTCCGAACGAGAACATTCTGTTCCCCCCTTTGTGAAAATTCGACGCGTTCTGCGCCGCAATGGTGGCTGGTCGGGACGAAGAACGCCGTCGCGACACCGCTTCCGAAGACGCCGGAACCAACCAGCCGCCGCAATCGTGGAGATTCGTTTTGCGGCTAACTATTCGGACGATTCACCTAAGTGATGTTCCCTAGGGACCATCCACCTGTGTTTTGCCAATTCGGCATGAACTAATGCTGCGTAAACGGCGGCATCGACGCGGCCAGTGCCGTCCGCACGAGATCCGACAGGCTCCGCGCATTCAACTTGTCCATGATGCGGGCACGATGAATTTCGATCGTTCGCGGAGAAATCGAGAGTTCGAATGCCGCCAGCTTGTTCGAGCGCCCGGCGACCAACTGCTCGAGAACCTGTCGCTCCCGGGGCGTCAACTGCGAGATCAGTTCGAGTGCCTTTTGCGCTTCGATCGATCTGTTGTGTTCGCGCCGGCCCACATCGAGTGCCCTTTGAAGGCTCACGAGGAGGAGATCGCCGTCGAAGGGCTTTTCGATGAAATCGATGGCCCCTGCCCGCATCGCGCGAACTGCAAGCGGGACGTCGCCGTGCCCGGTTACGATGATCACCGGCAACGCGACCGCGCGCCTGACGAGTTCCTCCTGCAATTCCAGCCCCCCCATTTCCGGCATGCGAATATCGGCGATCAGGCAGCCGCCCGTCTTGATATTTTCGGCCAGAAAAGCTTTGGCCGATGGGTAATCCTGAACGTGGAAACCGGACGCTTCCAGAAGCGCGCGAAGCGATTTGCGAACCCCCGGATCGTCGTCGACAATGAAAACCGTTTGATCGCTGGTCATGCGGCCAATTCGCTCCCTTCGGGGAGCGGCGTGTGAAAGCCTGCTCCCATACTGCGTTTCCTGACGGTCGAAATGAGCGCGGCAGAATGCGGGTCGGCCGTCAGGGTTTTGGGTTCTTGGCGAGCGAGATCGCGTGCCACCAAGTCGGGCGGCTTTCCGTAAGCGCCAACGCTGACACTCACCGTCGCCTGGGCAATCATGACAAAGAATTCATCGATCCCAATCGTGATCGGCACGCAGTACAGCGTTTTGGATCGAGAAATAGTGGGCGTAGCGCCCGATAGCCTGCCCCGTAACATCCTGATCCCGAACCGCTCGCTTCCGCGAAAACGCCTTTGCTATGCGTTACAGGTTCGGCAGGTCGCAGGGTTACCTTCTCACCCTGCTGCCGGAGCCAAAATCCGAAGTCACCCGAATCGGCACTTCGCTCTCCGACACCGATAATAGCAACATTTCGCAAGAT
Source organism: Rhizomicrobium sp. (assembly GCA_050014535.1). Classification (GTDB taxonomy): domain Bacteria; phylum Pseudomonadota; class Alphaproteobacteria; order Micropepsales; family Micropepsaceae; genus Rhizomicrobium. The sequence continues at coordinate 422 of JBEKDC010000197.1, read as the reverse complement.
ACTACCAGTGGTTTCTTCGGTGTATATACACGTGAGAGTAGTATATCGTTAAAGAAACGTTGTGGCTGAGTTCTAGCGATTAAATAACAGTCGATTCTTCTGACTCCAGCGGCCGTCGATGCGACGGGAGTTCCCGCGGTTCATGCAATGGATGTCCTTACACGGACGATATTTCAAGGACGCCGCAGTGTACGTCGTTTCGCGGGGAGCACAGAATCAACATTTGAGAGCAGCGGCGACCTCGGGATGAAAGCGCGTTCGCCATTGAAATCGGTCCTTCGTTAAATCCGTATGTAGAAATTCCGGATTTCGGGTACGCGAATCATCTTACGGGAATCTTCCGGCTGCACGCTTGGTGATTCATTTACCAAGGTGTTCCCAGGAAGCCGCGATTGCGGCACATCGTGGGGGAAGAAAAATGT
>JBEKDC010000196.1:0-6753 GCA_050014535.1 Rhizomicrobium sp. | reverse complement strand
ATCGTCGAAACCCTGGACATCGCGTCCTGGGACGAACCCGTGCGCACGAACATGGCGACGGCTCCCGTGAACGCGCTGGAAGACGGCAAGGTGCTTTATTTCCCGCGCCTCGCCTTCGCGCTGTCCGCGGCCGAGGCGCGGTTTCTTTCGCCCGGTTCCGTCGACAAAGATGCAAAGAATGTGAGCTTCGATCCCGCGAACGGCGCGGTGAAGCACGCACAGGGAAGCCAAGCGGACGTTGCGGCGATCGCCGCCATGATGCGCCGCTACAGCGACTATGCGACCGAACTCGTGAAGCGCCTTGCGCCGCAATATTCGCAGGCGCTCGTCCGGGGCCGCACCAGCTTTCGTCCCGTGGAAATCAGCGGTCGCGAAACAAGCCCGCGCAAGGACGACACCCGACTGCATGTGGACGCGTTTCCTTCCTCGCCCGCCGGCGAACGGCGCATCCTGCGCGTGTTCACCAACGTCAATCCGGCCGCGCAAAGCCGGCATTGGCGGCTGGGCGACCGTTTCGAGAATGTGGCGGGACGATTCGTGCCCGATGTGTCGAAGCCGCTGCCCGGCAGTGCGTGGCTGATGAAGACCATGGGCATTACCAAAGGCCGGCGCACGGCGTACGATCATCTGATGCTCAACATTCACGACACGATGAAAGGTCGCGACGACTACCAGCGCGACGCGGTCCAGAACGAATTTCATTTCCCTCCCGGCTCCACCTGGGTCGTCTACACCGATCAGGTCTCGCATGCGGCGATGGGCGGGCAGCATCTGTTCGAGCAGACTTTCTATCTGCCGGTACAGGCCATGGCGGATCAAACCAAATCGCCCTTGCGCGTGCTGGAACGCACGCTCCGACGCGCGCTGGTCTGATACAAACGTGACCGAAGGCGAGCCGCCCCACAATTGCAAACTCTGTCCGCGACTTTCGGTGTTTCGCAGCGCCAATCGCAGGACCTATCCCGACTATTTCAATGCGCCGGTGCCTTCGTTCGGAGAAGCGACTGCGCGGCTTCTGATCGTGGGTCTGGCGCCTGGATTGCAAGGCGCCAATCGCACCGGACGACCTTTCACCGGCGACTATGCCGGCGACCTGCTGTACGCGACGCTCCTCAAGCAGGGGCTTGCGCGCGGCAATTACGACAAGCGCGCCGACGACGGGCTCGAACTTGTCGACTGCGCCATCACCAATGCCGTGCGCTGCGTTCCGCCGGAGAACAAGCCGCTGCCCGTCGAGATCAACACCTGCCGGCAGTTTCTCTCCACCCAATTGTCGGCCATGCCGAATCTGAGGGCCGTGCTGACGCTCGGCCGCGTCGCCCATGACAGCGTGCTGTCGGCGCTCGCCATTCCCAAAAAGGATCATCCCTTCGCACATGGCGCGCGCCACGATACCGACCGCATCGCGCTGATCGCGAGCTATCATTGCTCGCGCTACAACACGAATACCGGCGTGCTCACGGAGGAGATGTTCGACAGCGTCGTGGGGGAGGCAAAGCAGGCGGCAGCGGGGCATCGAGACTGAGGCCGCCGATCCTCGAACCCTCAAGGTGCTCCGGTCAAACAAGGCCAAGGAGCTTAAGTGCCCGTCGTGCGTTATCATTTGCTGGGGCCGAGCATTCTGTTCGTCCGAGCCTGGATAATCGCAGAACACTATGACAAAGCCGGTCGTTCTGATCGTGGAAAGCGAGGCGCTCATTCGAATTAGCGCCGTCCATATGGTGGAAGACGCCGGGTTTTCGAGCCTGGACGCCGGAAATGCCGACGAGGCGATCGAGATTCTGGAAAAGCGTCGCGACGTTCGGGCAGTCTTCACCGATATAAATATGTCGGGTTCGATGGACGGGCTGAAGCTGGCTCATGCCATTCGCGGCCGTTGGCCGCCGATTCACGTGATTGTCACGTCGGGGCTGGATATCGCGGACAAGCTGCCGCCAAACGGCCGTTTCATCCTCAAGCCCTATTCCGCCGAACAAATTGCAACTGCATTGAGTGAGCTGTTTAGCTCACATCCTACGCCTCGCCGATTGTTCGGCGATCCCGGGGGAAACTGTGCTAAGGTCGCCTGACGACCGAACGGCGGCATTAGTCGCGCTTGGTGGTCGCCTTCAAAAAACTCGTTCCCGGGTACGGCTTTCGCTTCGCGAGCCTCCGGTTCCCAGAAAGGGGCAGCCATGGCTCCCCGTACGACTTCGCCACCAGATGTGGCACTCGATCTCGCGCTGGCGGTTGTCGCCTCCTCGACCGCGCCTCTGCTGCTGCTCGACGGCGACCTCACGCTGATTGCGGCAAGCAAGTCGTTCTGTCGCGCATTCAAGATCGATCCGGCCGGCGTGGCGAACTGCCCGCTACGGGAGCTTGGCGCCGGCGAATGGAACATACCGCAGCTCGACACGCTGCTCACAGCAGCCGCGTCGGACTTCGCCGAAATCGAAGGCTACGAGATCGACCTCAAACGCAATGGGCTCGCAGACCGGCGTCTGGTGTTGAACGCCCAGAAGCTCGAATATGGAAACGACGACCATGTCCGCCTGCTTCTCGCGGTGTCCGACGTCACCGATGCGCGCATCGCCGAGAGGCTCAAGGACGATCTGTTGAAGGAGAAGGCGGTTCTTCTCCAGGAACTGCAGCATCGCGTCGCCAACAGTCTTCAGATCATCGCCAGCGTGCTCATGCAGAGCGCGCGCAAGGTGCAGTCCGACGAAACCAGAACCCATCTTTTCGACGCGCATCAGCGCGTGATGTCGGTCGCTGCTATGCAGCAGCAGCTCGCGGCATCCGATGCAAGCGACGTTGCCCTGCGGCCCTATTTCACGGCGCTTTGCAACAGCATCGGCGCCTCGATGATCCGCGATCACAATCAATTGTCGCTGGATGTGAGCGTGGACGACAGCACTACAGCCGCGGACGTCTCCGTGAGCCTCGGCCTGATCGTCACGGAACTCGTCATCAACGCGCTCAAGCATGCCTTTCCCGGGGACCGTAAAGGCAAAATCAAAGTCGACTATCACTCGCATGGGCCGAATTGGACGCTGTCCGTCACCGACGACGGCGTCGGGATGCATCCGGACGCTGCGAGCGCCAAACCCGGACTTGGAACCAGCATCGTTCAGGCGCTTACGAAGCAACTGGAGGCTGCCATCGAAGTCACGGACGCGAAACCCGGAACCGCAGTCTCCATCGCGCATGCCCGGATCGCCGCCGTGCGAATCGCCAATCAAGCGTCTCACGCGGTCTAGCCGCTCCAACATTTGCTGCTCCGTGCAATGTCAAAAATGCAAGAAACCTTCCTTGCAGGACTGCGTTCTCCTTTTCTCGGAAGCGGTCGCTGTGGCCGCATCCATTTGCTGGGGCTTATGCGAAGGAGAGAATAACATGCGTATCAGCCTTGCAGCAGCAACTGCCGTCGCGGCGGTCGGTGCGAGTTTGGCCTTCGGAGCGCCTGCGTTTGCCCAAGGCGTGCACGTCGGCGTGGGCGTCGGTCCCGTCGGTGTAGGTGTGGGCGTCGGCGGCCCCGCACCGGCCTATTACTACAATGAAGGCTTTTATCCACCGGGCCCCTGCGCCAACTATAACTATTACTACAATGGCGATTGCGGCTATCCCGTCTATAGCGGCGACGTCGATTTCGACGGAGCGGTGGTGACGGGCCCGCATTACTATCGCTGGGCCGGCGACCATCCGGAATTCTGGTATCGCGGCGGATGGCACCAGTGGGATCGTTGGCACGATACCCGTTGGAACTGGGAACATCGCGGTTGGGATCACGAACGCCCGTAAGCCACGCGAAGTTAGTACCAGCTTTGCAGATCGGCGCTCGCGGAAAGCGGGCGCCGATCGCCTTATGCGGCGGCCCCGCGATGCGCGGCGATCGCGTCGACAAACACTTGACCGAAATCGCGCAGCTTCGAGGTGCCGACGCCGCTGACCATCGCGAACTCGCGCAAATTGCGCGGCGTGGAACGCGCCATTTCGATCAGCGTCTTGTCGGAGAAAATCAGATAGGCCGGAAGATGACGGCGCGCGGCCAGGCTCAGGCGCAGTTTCTTGAGCGCCGCCAACAGCGCCGCCTGTTCGTCGGTCAGCGCACTCGCAGTTTGCGCGGCGCGATCCTTGCGCGTGACGCCTCGCGCCGCATCCACGCGGCATAGAAACGGCTTCTCCCCGCGCAACACGGCGCGACCGTCTTCGGTCAGGCTCAGTCCCCCAAATCCCGCGACATCGTGGTGAAGAAAACCATTTGCGGCGAGCTGGCGGATCAGGGAGCGCCATTCGTCCTTTTTGCGCGCGGCGCCGGAGCCGAAGGCATGCAGCCTTTGATGGCCGCTTGCTGCGATCTTTTCCGTCTGCGCGCCGCGCAACACATCGACAATATGTGCCGCGCCGTAGCGTTCGCCGGTTCGCTCGACGATGTGCAGGATCTGGCGGGCCTCCGGCGTGGCGTCCGACAACGCCACCGGTGTCGCGCACACATCGCAATTGCCGCAGTCCGTCGCCTCTTCGCCGAAATAACCGAGTAGTGTGCGCCGCCGGCACGTCGGCGCGTCGCAATAGGCGACGAGAGCGGCCAATCTTTGATGCTCGCGGCGCTTGCGCTCGTCGCTCGATTCTTCCTGGTCGATGAACATGCGCCGCATGCGGATGTCGCCGAGCCCGAACAGCATATGCGCCTCGGCCGGTTCGCCGTCCCGTCCCGCGCGGCCGATCTCCTGGTAGTAGCTTTCGAGGCTCGCCGGCAGATCGGTGTGGAACACATAGCGCACATCGGATTTGTCGATGCCCATTCCGAAGGCGATGGTCGCCACCATCACCGTATAGGGTTCGGTCATGAACGCATTCTGGTTGGCGTCGCGCGCGTCCTTGCTCATGCCCGCGTGATAGGCGAGCGCCTTGATTCCCTGGGCGGCCAGAAGGGCAGCCGCCTCCTCCGTGCGCTTGCGGGACAGGCAATAGACGATGCCGCTTTGGCCGGCATGGACTTTCACGAATTCGAGAAGCTGATGCTTCCAGTTCTGCTTGGGCGCAACGGTCAGCGAAATGTTCGGGCGATCGAAACCGAGCACGATCTGCTCTACCGCGCCGCCGAACAACTGCAGCGCGATATCGGCCCGTGTGCTTTCGTCGGCAGTGGCAGTAAGCGCCATGATCGGCACACGGGGAAACACCTCGCGCAGACGCGACAGCGATTCGTAGTCGGGGCGGAACGCAGGCCCCCATTGCGAGATGCAATGCGCCTCGTCGATGGCGATCAGCCGGATGGGAAGCTTTGCGAGAGCCGTCAGCATCTGACCGGTCATCAGCCGCTCGGGCGACAGATACAGAAGGCGCGTCTCACCCGATGCCGCACGCCGCCACGCCGCGACATTCTCATCGCGATCCTTGGACGAATTGACGGTGTCCGCCGCGATACCGGCCAGCCGCAACGCGGCCACCTGATCCTGCATGAGAGCCACGAGCGGCGAGACGACGATGGTAAGCCCTCCCAGCACGAGCGCGGGCACCTGAAAACACAGTGACTTGCCCGAACCCGTCGGCATCACGGAAAGCACGCAGCGACCGCCGAGCACGGCCTCCATGGCCAGTTCCTGGCCGGGCCGGAACGCATCGAAGCCGAACACGTCGCGCAGGATCTGCAACTTCGTGGGGAATGCAGGCAAATCCATTTTCAACACGGACCGAATCGCTCGCTTGGGAGACCCTGTTTAGCCTGTCGACTGTTGGTTTTCGACTCAATACGCACGAAGGACTCTCCAGCGAAACGGCCGCGCGGAGCTTTCCGCAGTGCCGACGATGGTGTCTCACGGGAATCGCCATTGTCGTCTAAACGCCGCGACCGGCAAGCCATGCGTTTAAACGCGTTTCGCGATTACCCGCCGCTTTGGTTTTGCGGAGCCGGGAACCAGGCATCGGCACGCGATTGCGCTTCCGCCCATGTTTTCGCCGTCAGCGCGCCGTCCAGCCGAGCCTGCAAATCGGGTGAAACGTCCGGCAAGCCGAGTACCTGTCGCGTGCCGTTCGCGTGATAGATCAGCGACCATTTTCCGGCCTCGACAGGATCGGTGCCGACGCCGTTGCCATCCAGATACAGGGTGACCAGACCAAGCTGTGCGCCGGGAAAGCCGCCATTCGCAGCCCTCATAATCTGTGCCGCCGCCTCGTGCTTGAGGCTCGCGGCGCGCTGCGCATCCGGCTCGGCCTTGGCGAGGTCCAACAGGCAGAGTCCGAGATTATATCGCGCGATCTCGAAGCCGGCGCCCCTGGCCGCCAAATCGCGAAAGATCGGAATCGCTTCGGTGCACTTTCCGTTCAGCCGGAGATCCTCGCCGCGTCCTTCCGGCTCGTTCGGCAGCTCGGGGTTGACAATGATTTGCGGCGCGCTCTCACCGGCCGGCGCTTGCATGCTGCCCGCGCCCGGCGGACCATTGGGCTGCTGCTGACCCTGAACTTGCGACGCCAGTAAGCCGGCCGCGGTCAAAACCAGGATCGCCAATTTCCGATTCATCGTCGTTCGCCCTTCGCGCGGAGACCGCTCGATCGCCCCGAAACGAGCATAGCTTTCTACCGCTCCCGTTTCCAGCCGTGTATGAGAGCGGACGGCAGGGGAGAAAACCGATGGCAGCACAGATCGATATCGCGGTAAATCCGGACAGGCGGACGCTGAGTTTGACCGTCAACTCGAAAACCGGCGCGAGCCGGTCGGTGTCGCTGTCAGCGGACGAAGTCGGCGAACTGCTTCAAAACCTTGGAGAGGCG